>NZ_JBDYQK010000060.1:0-1102 GCF_043832615.1 Klebsiella sp. KE9456 | reverse complement strand
TATATACCCAATAAACCTCAAGACACAGATTTGAGCACCTGAAAATTATCGTTAATTCGGGACGTCAGAGAACCCGCTATCTCCGGTAACGTATGGCTGAAAAATTCAGATATTGCATCCCTGAACTCCCTGCTGTTGCTGAAGTAGCGGTTATTCCGGGCATGTTCGTTCATTAATTTCCACATTCGTTCTATTGGATTCAGGTTTGGACTGTACGGCGGGAGATAATGGAGTTTTATATTCACCACTTCCGCCCAGTCTTTCACTAAAAGTGAACGGTGATAACCAGCACCATCCAGAATAACATGCACTTTCTGGTGATAATCCGGATAAATTTTACGTATCTCATTGAAAAAACGAGATACGTTGTATTCATTTATGGTTTTATATTCACAGATTAATGGGTGCTCCGGGGCCTTCAGATTCAGCGCCCCCATGATATTCAGCCGTGTACGACTGCCTGTTGTTTTTACCGCTTTTCTCTGGCCTTTACGTATCCAGCCATAACCTATTTTGGTGGCCTGAGTCGGATGGACAGCATCAATAAAAAGAACCGGTTCATCACCCGCGGTGGCTTTGAGTTCTTCATAATATTCAATGAATTGCTTTTGTTTCTCTTCACTGAATTTATGCGGGACGCCTGACGGTTTTTTGTAAGTGAAACCGTTCCGGTGCAGCCACTTATTCATTCCCGGAATACTGAAAACGATGTTCCATGTCTGTGCGACAAACGCGACGATATCACGGGTATGGTAAAATAAATTATCGGATAACTGGCTGATTAAAAAGGCCGTTTGTTCAGCGCTGAGTTTGCTGTCTGAGCCTCCATTTTCGGGCTTCAGCTTGCCTTTGTTCAGAAACTCGCTGATATGGTGGTCAACAGTAGTCTGATGCAGGCGCAAAGCCTGAGCTATCATGGATGAACTCCAGCCTTCGGAGGCCAGAAGGATAGCTTTAATACGATCCCGGACTCGCCCGTCACGACTGGAGTCATGAAGACGCTCAAGTTCCGCTTTTTGTTGGTCAGTGATGAAGATTTTCATGGGGACAGCATGATCTCCTGTTACTGAAAAATCAAGCATCTTCAATGATCACGGGTATA
>NZ_JBDYQK010000059.1:0-1119 GCF_043832615.1 Klebsiella sp. KE9456 | reverse complement strand
GTACCGCACGCAGCGAGCGCAGTGGACTGAATGTCCATGAGCATCGCGAGTACGGAACAACGCAGTATTCACGGCGCGCAACAAGCCGGACAGAATAAAACATCTTCGGGTTGTGAGGTTAAGCGACCAAGCGTACACGGTGGATGCCCTGGCAGTCAGAGGCGATGAAGGACGTGCTAATCTGCGAAAAGCGCCGGCGAGGTGATATGAACCCTTGACCCGGCGATGTCCGAATGGGGAAACCCGGTGCACTACGGTGCATCATCGTTTGATGAATACATAGTCAAACGAGGCGAACCGGGGGAACTGAAACATCTAAGTACCCCGAGGAAAAGAAATCAACCGAGATTCCCCCAGTAGCGGCGAGCGAACGGGGAGGAGCCCGGAGTCTGAATCAGCATGTGTGTTAGTGGAAGCGTCTGGAAAGTCGCACGGTACAGGGTGAAAGTCCCGTACACGAAAATGCACAGGCTGTGAGCTCGAAGAGTAGGGCGGGACACGTGTTATCCTGTCTGAATATGGGGGGACCATCCTCCAAGGCTAAATACTCCTGACTGACCGATAGTGAACCAGTACCGTGAGGGAAAGGCGAAAAGAACCCCGGCGAGGGGAGTGAAAAAGAACCTGAAACCGTGTACGTACAAGCAGTGGGAGCCTCTTTTATGGGGTGACTGCGTACCTTTTGTATAATGGGTCAGCGACTTATATTCTGTAGCAAGGTTAACCGCATAGGGGAGCCGAAGGGAAACCGAGTCTTAACTGGGCGTTAAGTTGCAGGGTATAGACCCGAAACCCGGTGATCTAGCCATGGGCAGGTTGAAGGTTGGGTAACACTAACTGGAGGACCGAACCGACTAATGTTGAAAAATTAGCGGATGACCTGTGGCTGGGGGTGAAAGGCCAATCAAACCGGGAGATAGCTGGTTCTCCCCGAAAGCTATTTAGGTAGCGCCTCGTGAATTCATCTCCGGGGGTAGAGCACTGTTTCGGCTAGGGGGCCATCCCGGCTTACCAACCCGATGCAAACTGCGAATACCGGAGAATGTTATCACGGGAGACACACGGCGGGTGCTAACGTCCGTCGTGAAGAGGGAAACAACCCAGACCGCCAGCTAAGGT
>NZ_JBDYQK010000058.1:0-1158 GCF_043832615.1 Klebsiella sp. KE9456 | reverse complement strand
ACGCCTTACCTGACCTGGAAACCCATAAATACCGGGCTCCCCGCCTTCAGGCGGCTGAGGACCTGTAGCCCCGGTAAGCGCAGCGCCACCGGGGGATAACAAGCCCATTTAGCTATCATGCCCACATTTTTGCCGGGTGGCGGCTAACGCCTTACCCGGCCTACTTAATGTCAGTCTTTCAGATGTGGCAGATATTTCTCCCGGTTTTTTATCACTTTCAGCGGTCAGGCAGTTGCAGGTTTACTGCGGGCTCACCGCCGGGGGGTTGGGCGCATCAGGGAAACCTGGCGGGAACGCAGGCGCACATCCAGGACTGGCCGCCAGGACGGCGGCCAGAGGGCGTGTCGAGACAGGACGTCGAGTCGCGCCCGGTCCGCCAGATGAAGCCGGAGTGGAGCGGACCGCGAAGCGGCAGGTTTCCAGCGCCATGCCGGGGGTGCAGGGGGACGGGCGAAACGTCCCCCTGCCCGTTCACACGCAACGAACAGAAGAGTGACCGCGTACTGACAGTGAACGGAACAGCCCTCTGAACCGGAATATGAGAAGGCAGCATTGCGCTTTCCATACACGGTTAAACCTGATTAGTCTCCATTCCTGTGGACAAAGGTTCCGTTCACCGTAATCCCGCAGAAAATGAACTACCGTCGCCCGTGAACGGGTAAAGGGGGAGAAAACCGTCTCCCCCTTGTACAATCCCCGCGGTCCCGCAAAGAAACCGGTGCTGCGCACTGCGCTCACCTCCCGACCCTCAGCCTGCGGTCGGCTCAACTCGGCGTCATGCCTCGATTCGCCTCTGGCCGCCATCCCTGGCGTCCAGCCCTTGTCTTCGGGTCTCCGGTTCGCCGGTTTCAGCGGGCACCAGGGCATCGCTGTAGGTTCTGTGCTTTCAGCAGGGTATTAGTCGCTGCTTAAAAAAACAGTGTTTTATCACCTTCAGCGGTCAGACAGTTGCAGGTTTCCAGCGCAATGCCGTTCACCGGCTGCGGAGATAACGAATATCCTCGTACTGACGGTGAACGGAACAACCCTCTGAACCAGAATGTGAAGCAGGTTTGAGCGTGATGCCGAATCTGTATGAAATTATTGTGCCCGCATTTTTGCCGGGTGGCGGCTACGCCTTACCCGGCCTACTCACTGTCAGTCTTTCAGATGTGGCAG
>NZ_JBDYQK010000057.1:0-1158 GCF_043832615.1 Klebsiella sp. KE9456 | reverse complement strand
CTAAATAACTGCTCGGAATAGTAGATCACTCAGGGGGAACTCAGTCCGGTTTATGCGATCTGATCAATCGCTGAATATCCCAAATCACCAACCGGACTGAGCGATGCCGATCATAGCACCAATACCCCGTGGCGAACGACGCCTGATGCAGAAAGCTATCCATAAAACTCGCGATAAAAATCATGCCCGCAGGCTAACGGCTATGCTGATGCTTCATCGGGGTGAACGGGTCAGCGATGTTGCCAGAACACTCTGTTGTGCCCGTTCATCCGTTGGTCGCTGGATTAACTGGTTTACGCACTCAGGTATTGAAGGCCTGAAATCCTTACCCGCAGGACGCTCCCGACGCTGGCCGTTCGAGCATATTTGTGCATTGCTGCGTGAGCTCGTTAAGCATTCTCCCGGCGATTTTGGTTATCAGCGTTCCCGCTGGAGTACCGAACTGCTGGCGATAAAAATCCGTGATGTCACCGGTTGTCCGCTACATGCTTCAACCATCCGGCGATGGTTACCTGCTGCCGGACTGGTATGGCGCAGAGCAGCGCCAACACTGCGTATCCGGGACCCGAATAAGGAAGAAAAAATGGCAGCGATTAATGTGGCGTTAGCCAGCTGTAGCACAGAACACCCGGTGTTTTACGAAGATGAAGTGGATATCCACCTCAATCCCAAAATCGGCGCTGACTGGCAGTTACACGGGCAGCAAAAACGCGTTGTCACGCCGGGGCAGAATGAAAAGTACTATCTTGCCGGTGCGCTGCACAGTGGTACGGGCAAAGTCAGCTACGTGGGTGGAAACAGCAAAGGTTCATCATTATTTATCAGTATGTTAAAACATCTGAAGGCGACATACCGGCGGGCAAAAACGATAACGCTCATTGTCGATAACTACATCATCCACAAAAGCCGTGAAACGTTGCGCTGGCTGAAAGCAAACCCAAAGTTCAGAGTGATTTATCAGCCAGTTTACTCGCCGTGGGTCAATCATGTTGAACGGTTGTGGCAGGCGCTTCATGAAACAATAACCCGAAATCACCAGTGCCGTTCAATGTGGCAACTGTTGAAAAAGGTTCGTCACTTTATGGATACCGTCAGCCCATTCCCCGGTGGAAAGCATGGGCTGGCTAAAGTGTAGCGGTATTAGGATCAGTTATTTAG
>NZ_JBDYQK010000056.1:0-1201 GCF_043832615.1 Klebsiella sp. KE9456 | reverse complement strand
CTGAAGGATCCCCTCATAAATCAGCCATAGCATAGCCATATTTGAGCAACTGATTGGCGAATAATACCCAGGCCGCCAGCAATTCTTTCTCCGTGATTTGATAATCAGGCCGCCTGAGTACCTCCAATCCCAAGCGAATCGTTGAGAGTACCGTTCGATGCCCAATGGTATTGGCCTGAAAATGCTTATCCCAGCCCTGTTGCTGTGCGTGTAAACCAACTAGCCACAACAGGCATTGAACCATCAACGCTATCAGTAGGATGATGTCGAATCGCTCTGGACTGTTGGTACGACTTTGGCGTAAGCCAAAGCCGTATGCCGGGCTTTTGAGGTCACGAAAGGTTTCCTCTATTTGCATACGTTTGGCGTACAGGTTTACCAGCTGCTTTGGGCTCCGAGATTCTGGTGGTAAATTGCTGGCTAACACCCAAGGCTCTTTCGCCGATGTTGAGTACGTTTTTGCCGATGGATGGTGGCAATTAGTCCTCGTTGAACGCTGATTTGTACGCCCCTTAGGTTTGCTACGATAAAGCGTGAGATGGCAATTGATAGGGTTAGTTTTGGTCAAAGTCTTACAACCCAGGCTCTTCGCTTGACCGTTGGCCAAGTCATGTGTACTTCGAACTGCACGCCAATTTTCAGCGCCAATATCTGCAAATTGAACTGTACCGCGAATACGGCTTAGCCAAAACCAACCATGCGCCTCAACCTCTTTGTACCAAGGCACTTTGAACCCCGCGTCAGTCACGATGAGAGGGGTAACATGCAAAGGTAAAATCTTGGCTAAGTCCGCTAAAAAACCGTTGTGGGAGGCCTTAGAGCATTGTTCTGATAGGGGATAGGACTTCTCATACAGGGTAATAGAGCGGCCATTGAAGGCTATTGAGGCGCGCAGAGCCATGATGCGTTTATGCTCTCGGATGTCTGACCAATCGACGAGCACAATCGGCATAGGGTTACCAGAACAGATGAGGCTGGCATGCCATTGGTAGACAGCTAACCGTTCTTGATGCAGATGCGTGTTGCCGAGCAAACGATCAATGCGCTTGATGTTGTGCTTGGTTCGGGCCGTGGTTGGTAAATTTCGACCTAACTCAGTCAAGGTCAGTGTCTTACATTCAATCAGCGCCTTAGAGGCCAGCATCAAGCTGTTTAATCGTTTTAGGTGAAGTTCTGGGCAGTATTGGTGTAAAGAATGTTG
>NZ_JBDYQK010000055.1:0-1201 GCF_043832615.1 Klebsiella sp. KE9456 | reverse complement strand
TGTATTAGCTCAGACCTGATCTGACAGTTACCGGTTATTTATACAGGTATCTGTCAGATTACATCTGGCTTAAATTTTTCTCAGCCCAGATGCGTTTTCCATCAAGTAACGTTTCTATTGGCGTCCGGCCGCAACACATTTTCCCCTGATGGGTTCGCTCATTATTATAGTGAGCCAGCCATTCATCAAGATCCGATTGTAATGCTTCAAGATCGCCATATAACTTTTTGCGGAACGTCACCTGATAAAACTCGTTCAGTATCGTTTTATGGAACCGCTCGCAGATGCCGTTGGTCTGCGGTGACATTGCCTTCGTTTTCGTATGCTCAATGTCATTTATCGCCAGATAAAGCTGGTAATCATGCTGCTCCACTTTGCCGCAGAACTCAGTGCCTCTGTCGGTCAGTATCCTCAACATCGGCAGACCCTGATACTCATAAAATGGCAGCACACGATCATTCAGTAAATCAGCCGCTGTAATCGGTGTTTTAGTGACGTAGAGCTTGCAGTGAGCCACTTTCGAGTATGTATCAACGAATGTCTGCTGATAGATACGCCCGACGCCTTTCAGGTTGCCCACATAGAACGTGTCCTGTGAACCCAGATAACCCGGATGAGCGGTTTCAATCTCACCACAGGCTTCGTCATCACTGGCTTTACGCTCCAGTGCGGCGATCTGGCTGTCAGTCAGTTCAATGCCATCGCGGGCCACTTTCTCTTCCAGTGCTTTCAGGCGTTTTTTGAAGTTCTCAAGGTTATGACGTAACCAGACAGAACGGACACCACTGCCGGAGATAAAAATGCCCTGTTTACGCAGCTCGTTACTGCTCCTGTGCTGGCCGTGAGCCGGGAATGCCACAGCATAATCAACAACAGCCCGCTCAGTGGCCTCATCGGTTCGGTTTTTAAGGTTAGGAGCGCGACGGCTACGATTTATCAACGCATCCACGCCACCTTTATCGGCCAGCTCACGATAACGATAAAACGTATCGCGGGAGACGCCCATGATTTTGCAGGCCTTCGACACGTTGCTGAGTTCTTCAGCCAGATTGAGCAAACCGGCTTTGTGTTTGATAACGGGATTGGTAGTATGAAGCATGAGAGTTACCTCGTGTTTTGTATAAGGATTCGACACCCATATCAAAACCGGTAACTCTCAACCTTTCAAGGCCATGTGTCAGATCAAGTCGCGACTAATACA
>NZ_JBDYQK010000054.1:0-1446 GCF_043832615.1 Klebsiella sp. KE9456 | reverse complement strand
TGACAGGACAAAATTGCCCGGAGCAATTTTGAACAGCGCTTGCGCTGGCCCTGAAAGGGCGAGTCCCAGGGATGGGACGAGTAATCACGAGTCGCGCCCGGTCCGCCAGATGAAGCCGGAGTGGAGCACACCGCGCAGCGGCAGGTTTCCAGCGCAATGCCGGGGGTGCAGGGGGACGGGCGAAACGTCCCCCTGCCCGTTCACACGTAACGAACAGAAAGACTGACTGCGTACTGACAGTGAACGGAACAGCCCACAGAACCAGAATGTGAAGCAGGTTTAAGCGTGATGCCGAATCTGTATGAAATTATTGTGCCCGCATTTTTGCCGGGTGGCGGCTACGCCTTACCCGGCCTACTCACTGTCAGTCTTTCAGATGTGGCAGATATTTCTCCCGGTTTTTTATCATCTTCAGCGGCCAGACAGTTGCAGGTTTACTGCGGGCTCACCGCCGGGGGGTTGGGCGCATCAGGGAAACCTGGCGGGAACGCAGGTGCACATCCAGGACTGGCCGCCAGGACGGCGGCCAGAGGCTGAGTCGCGGCAAGGATGCCGCGTCTCAGCCGGTCCGCCAGATGAAGCCGGAGTGGAGCGGACCGCGAAGCGGCAGGTTTCCAGCGCCATGCCGGGGGTGCAGGGGGACGGGCGAAACGTCCCCCTGCCCGTTCACTCGCAAGGGTCAGAAAAACTATCTCCGTATTCACAGTGAACGGAACAGCCCGCTGAACCAGAATGTGAAGCAGGTTTGAGCGTGATGCCGAATCTGTATGAAATTATTGTGCCCGCATTTTTGCCGGGTGGCGGCTAACGCCTTACCCGGCCTACTTAATGTCAGTCTTTCAGATGTGGCAGATATTTCTCCCGGTTTTTTATCATCTTCAGCGGCCAGACAGTTCCAGGTTTCCTGCGGGCTCACCGCAGGGGGTTGGGCGCATCAAGGAAACCTGGCGAGAACGCAGGCGCGCATCCAGGACTGGCCGCCAGGACGGCGGCCAGAGGGCGGGTCGAGACAGGGACGTCGAGTCCCGCCCGGTCCGCCAGATGAAGCCGGAGTGGAGCGGACCGCGCAGCGGCAGGTTTCCAGCGCCATGCCGGGGGTGCAGGGGGACGGGCGAAACGTCCCCCTGCCCGTTCACTCGCAAGGGTCAGAAAAACTATCTCCGTATTCACAGTGAACGGAACAGCCCACGGAACCAGAATGTGAAGCAGGTTTAAGCGTGATACCGAATCTGTATGAAATTATTGTGCCCACATTTTGCCGGGTGGCGGCTGACGCCTTACCTGATCTGGAATCCCATAAATACAGGCCCTACGCCACGGGTTCCGTTCACCGTAATCCCGCAGAAAATGAACTACCGTCGCCCGTGAACGGGTAAAGGGGGAGAAAACCGTCTCCCCCTTTACAATCCCCGCGGTCCCGCAAAGAAACCGGTGCTGCGCACTGCG
>NZ_JBDYQK010000053.1:0-1676 GCF_043832615.1 Klebsiella sp. KE9456 | reverse complement strand
GTGCCTTCGGGAACTGTGAGACAGGTGCTGCATGGCTGTCGTCAGCTCGTGTTGTGAAATGTTGGGTTAAGTCCCGCAACGAGCGCAACCCTTATCCTTTGTTGCCAGCGGTCCGGCCGGGAACTCAAAGGAGACTGCCAGTGATAAACTGGAGGAAGGTGGGGATGACGTCAAGTCATCATGGCCCTTACGACCAGGGCTACACACGTGCTACAATGGCGCATACAAAGAGAAGCGACCTCGCGAGAGCAAGCGGACCTCATAAAGTGCGTCGTAGTCCGGACTGGAGTCTGCAACTCGACTCCACGAAGTCGGAATCGCTAGTAATCGTGGATCAGAATGCCACGGTGAATACGTTCCCGGGCCTTGTACACACCGCCCGTCACACCATGGGAGTGGGTTGCAAAAGAAGTAGGTAGCTTAACCTTCGGGAGGGCGCTTACCACTTTGTGATTCATGACTGGGGTGAAGTCGTAACAAGGTAACCGTAGGGGAACCTGCGGTTGGATCACCTCCTTACCTGAAGAACCTGCCTTTGCAGTGCTCACACAGATTGTCTGATGAAAAACGAGCAGTAAAAACCTCTACAGGCTTGTAGCTCAGGTGGTTAGAGCGCACCCCTGATAAGGGTGAGGTCGGTGGTTCAAGTCCACTCAGGCCTACCAGATTTTCCCTGAATACTGCGTTGTGAAATGACTCACATACTTTAAGTATGCTTCGTCATTCCACGCCTTGTCTCAGGAAAAATCATCGGTAAGAGGTTCTGACTGTACTGTATGGGGCTATAGCTCAGCTGGGAGAGCGCCTGCTTTGCACGCAGGAGGTCTGCGGTTCGATCCCGCATAGCTCCACCATACTGTAGACGGTATCAAGAAAACTTCAGAGTGTACCTGAAAAGGTATGCTGCGAAGTTTTGCTCTTTAAAAATCTGGATCAAGCTGAAAATTGAAACGACACACTGAATAAGTGTGTTCGGGTCTCTCAAATTATCGCAATCAGAAGATGACACTGTAAAAGGTGATGTGAGCGATGTGAAGACAAGGCGTACCGCACGCAGCGAGCGCAGTGGACTGAATGTCCATGAGCATCGCGAGTACGGAACAACGCAGTATTCACGACGCGCAACAAGCCGGACAGAATAAAACATCTTCGGGTTGTGAGGTTAAGCGACTAAGCGTACACGGTGGATGCCCTGGCAGTCAGAGGCGATGAAGGACGTGCTAATCTGCGAAAAGCGCCGGTAAGGTGATATGAACCGTTATAACCGGCGATGTCCGAATGGGGAAACCCAGTGTGATTCGTCACACTATCGTTAGCTGAATACATAGGCTAACGAGGCGAACCGGGGGAACTGAAACATCTCAGTACCCCGAGGAAAAGAAATCAACCGAGATTCCCCCAGTAGCGGCGAGCGAACGGGGAGGAGCCCGGAGTCTGAATCAGCATGTGTGTTAGTGGAAGCGTCTGGAAAGGCGCACGGTACAGGGTGAAAGTCCCGTACACAAAAATGCAGGTGCTGTGAACTCGAAGAGTAGGGCGGGACACGTGTTATCCTGTCTGAATATGGGGGGACCATCCTCCAAGGCTAAATACTCCTGACTGACCGATAGTGAACCAGTACCGTGAGGGAAAGGCGAAAAGAACCCCGGCGAGGGGAGTGAAAAAGAACCTGAAAC
>NZ_JBDYQK010000052.1:0-2231 GCF_043832615.1 Klebsiella sp. KE9456 | reverse complement strand
ATATTGCATTAAGCAAGGGGACGTTATGCGTGTATTAGCCTTATCGGCTGTGTTTTTGGTGGCATCGATTATCGGAATGCCTGCGGTAGCAAAGGAATGGCAAGAAAACAAAAGTTGGAATGCTCACTTTACTGAACATAAATCACAGGGCGTAGTTGTGCTCTGGAATGAGAATAAGCAGCAAGGATTTACCAATAATCTTAAACGGGCGAACCAAGCATTTTTACCCGCATCTACCTTTAAAATTCCCAATAGCTTGATCGCCCTCGATTTGGGCGTGGTTAAGGATGAACACCAAGTCTTTAAGTGGGATGGACAGACGCGCGATATCGCCACTTGGAATCGCGATCATAATCTAATCACCGCGATGAAATATTCAGTTGTGCCTGTTTATCAAGAATTTGCCCGCCAAATTGGCGAGGCACGTATGAGCAAGATGCTACATGCTTTCGATTATGGTAATGAGGACATTTCGGGCAATGTAGACAGTTTCTGGCTCGACGGTGGTATTCGAATTTCGGCCACGGAGCAAATCAGCTTTTTAAGAAAGCTGTATCACAATAAGTTACACGTATCGGAGCGCAGCCAGCGTATTGTCAAACAAGCCATGCTGACCGAAGCCAATGGTGACTATATTATTCGGGCTAAAACTGGATACTCGACTAGAATCGAACCTAAGATTGGCTGGTGGGTCGGTTGGGTTGAACTTGATGATAATGTGTGGTTTTTTGCGATGAATATGGATATGCCCACATCGGATGGTTTAGGGCTGCGCCAAGCCATCACAAAAGAAGTGCTCAAACAGGAAAAAATTATTCCCTAGAAGTGGTTAGCGCGTATTTGTGTGAAATAGCCGTCATATAAGCTGTAAAGATATATGGACAAAATGCTGATGCTCGATGCGCTTGTAGTTAATGGCTCATACTTAATCGGTTAGGCCTAATCGACTTAAGCTCCGCGCGTTAACTTTTAGCCTGAGCATTAGCATCACATTCCTCAACGTAAAAAGCCTAGCCAATTTGCTAGGCTTTTTTGTTATCTAAATGGTCATGGTCACTCAACATTGGGATGTGTATAAAGGAATGGCGATGTCAGTAAAGGTGAATGCCGCTGCGATAAAGTGCCTAGCCCATCAAGGATTGTAGGCTTTCTTGGCTGCTAAAGCGTTTGACGAAAAAGTCCAAGAAGGCGCTGATATTGGTGGCTAATTGTCTGCGGCTCGAATACACCCCGTAGACCTTAAAGGGTTCAATCGGCCATTCCTGTAAGATTGGCACTAGCTGGCCGTTGGCGAGTTCGGTTTTGCAGGCGGAGTTTGATAGCATTGCAATCCCAAAGTCATCGAGGGCTAACTGCTTAACCATAATCGGGCTATTGACCCTGACTTTACGCTGAAAGTTTACCATGGTTTTGCGAGCACCTTTGCCTAAGGGCCATATGGGTGCTGAGCGGGATGTTCCTAGCAGAATACCACTATGATCGCTCAGCTCCTTAGGTGTTGCGGGGGTGCCGCGTGCTTTTAAATAGCCAGGGCTTGCTACCAGAATTGGTTGACGCTCGAACAGTAATCTTGCAACAAGATCAGAGGATTGCAGTGGCCCATATTTGATAGCTATGTCATATCCTTCACCCACCAAACCTATATCGTTGTCGGTAAACTGGACATCTAATTCCACATTGGGATATAAACGCATGAATCCGCTACAGAGGTTAGCAATTAATTCTTGGCTAAAAGAGACCGGAATGGCTATCCGTAATGATCCTGATACATCATCATGGGTACTCTCGATAACAGCCTTGGCCGCTTCCACCTCATTGCGAATGGAATCACAGTGTTGATAAAAGAGTGCCCCGACTTGGGTAAGACTCAGGTTACGGGTGTCGCGTTGTAACAATCGCACGCCTAGTTGTTCTTCAAGCTGCGCGATTTTGCGACTTATGGTGGATTTTGGGTGGCCGGTTTCACGTGCAGCTTGGGAGAATCCCTTTGCTCTCACTACGGCTGCAAATAGCATCATACCGTTTAAATCTGGCATGTTTTTCCCACTGTCTCATATTTGGAACATAGCGTCTTATGCAGTTTAATGGCATTTGGCGGGATAACAAAGTTATATTTATTGGCTAAAAATTTTCAGAGGCTAAAGCAGAGGATCTTTTGATGACCAGCAATAATCAGCCCAAACACATGACTCAAGCCCAAACGCCCGATCCGCTTTTTTTACAGGCCGAGC
>NZ_JBDYQK010000051.1:0-4423 GCF_043832615.1 Klebsiella sp. KE9456 | reverse complement strand
TTTGTCGGTGAGCGCTCTCCTGAGGAGGACAAATCCGCCGGGAGCGGATTTGAACGTTGCGGAGCAACGGCCCGGAGGGTGGCGGGCAGGACGCCCGCCATAAACTGCCAGGCATTAAATAAGTGAAGAGCCCGTCCTAAGGACGGGCTTTTTGCGTTTCTAAGAACGTTTGATATTTCCCGCGATAACGTGGCTGTAAGCGCTATGTCACCCGGCTCTGGGTCCGACAATCAGGCAAGCCTTCCCTCACTATATACGGTAAACTACTGCTGATTTAGCATCAGGAAGCCACTATGAGCCACTCACTTAAACCCTGGAATACCTTTGGTATTGATCGTTCTGCCAAAGCGATTGTACGTGTCGAAACAGAAAAACAGTTACTGGCTGCCTGGCAAAGTGCCATCGCAGAACGCTCCCCTGCTATGATTCTGGGTGAGGGGAGTAATGTCCTGTTCCTGAATGATTATTGTGGCACGATCATTATCAACCGGATTATGGGAATAAAAGTGAGTGAAACACCCGATGCCTGGCATTTACATGTTGGTGCGGGAGAAAACTGGCATCAACTGGTACGGTTTACACTGGACAATGGAATGCCCGGCCTGGAAAATCTTGCGCTGATCCCCGGCTGCGCCGGCTCCTCGCCGATACAAAATATTGGGGCGTACGGTATTGAATTACAAAAAGTCTGTCAGTACGTTGATTGTATTGAGCTGACTACTGGCCAGAAGCAGCGCTTTTCTGCCGCTGAGTGCTGCTTTGGTTATCGAGACAGTATTTTTAAGCATGAATACCAGAACCGCTACGCCATCGTCGCTGTTGGTTTGACGTTAGCAAAAGAGTGGCAACCGGTTCTGAGCTATGGTGATCTAACCCGACTTGATCCGCAAACCGTCACCCCTCGTCAGGTATTTGATGCCGTATGTCATATGAGAATGACCAAACTTCCCGATCCAAAGGTGAATGGCAATGCGGGAAGTTTCTTTAAAAATCCAGTCATTAGCGCAGAAACAGCGCAAGAGTTACTGGCGACCTATCCAAATATTCCGCATTATCCGCAGCCTGATGGCAGTATGAAGCTTGCTGCCGGATGGCTTATCGATCAATGCCAGCTTAAAGGTAAACTTATTGGCGGCGCAGCCGTCCATCATCAGCAGGCTCTGGTATTGATCAATTATAGCGAGGCAACAAGCGAGGATGTGGTGAACCTGGCGCGCTATGTACGCCAGCAGGTTGGCGAGAAGTTCAATATCTGGCTGCAACCAGAAGTGCGTTTTATTGGCGAAATGGGTGAAGTTAACGCTGAGGAGGCTATTGCATGAAAGATTATACCGTTCCTCTGACGCTGATATCTATCCTGGCTGATGCTGAGTTTCATTCTGGTGAGCAACTCGGTGAGCGTTTAGGGATGAGTCGGGCGGCAATAAATAAGCATATTCAAACGTTGCGTGACTGGGGAATCGATGTCTTTACTGTTCCCGGTAAGGGCTACAGTTTATCTGAGCCTGTCCAGTTACTGAGCGAAGAACACATTTCTAAACAGGTTGAATATGGTCGCGTGACTGTACTGTCAGTCATTGGTTCTACGAATCAGTATCTTTTGGACAGACTGAGCGAGCTGCAATCAGGTGATGCCTGCGTGGCAGAATATCAGCAAGCTGGCCGTGGACGCCGCGGGCGTAAGTGGTTCTCGCCGTTTGGTACTAACCTTTATCTTTCTATGTACTGGCGCCTGGAGCAGGGGCCAGCTGCTGCTATTGGTTTGAGTTTGGTCATTGGAATCGTCATTGCCGAGGTACTGCAGCGCCTCGGTGCTGAAAAAGTACGGGTTAAATGGCCGAATGATCTTTATCTGCAAGACCGAAAACTCGCAGGCATCCTTGTGGAGCTGACGGGAAAAACCGGGGATGCAGCACAAATAGTCAGTGGGGTTGGTATCAACTTGATGATGCGTCATGTAGAGTCCGATATTGTCAATCAAGGCTGGATCAGTTTGCAGGAAGCAGGGATCTCTATCGATCGCAATACGCTGGCTGCTTGTCTGATTAATGAATTGCGTGCTGGTTTTCGGCTTTTTGAGCATGAGGGATTAGCACCTTACCTGCCCCGTTGGGAGAAGTTAGATAACTTTATTCATCGTCCAGTCAAACTCATTATTGGTGATAAAGAAATCTTTGGTATTTCCCGAGGTATTGATGCTCAGGGGGCTTTATTACTGGAACAGGATGGGGTAATAAAACCATGGATTGGCGGTGAGATATCACTACGCGGTGCTGAATGAAAAAAGGGAGTTAAAGCTCCCTGTTTTATTTCCGTAACCGTACCTGATTTACCGAATGATTGGTACTTTTGGTCATAATAAGGCTTGCTCTTTCGCGAGTGGGTAGGATATTTTCTTTTAAATTCAATAGGTTAATTTCATTCCATAAAGACGTCGCGACATCAGTCGCTTCGTCTTTAGAAAGTTGAGCATAATTATGAAAATATGAATCTGGATCGGTAAAAGCCCCTTCGCGAAATTTTAAAAAACGATTGATATACCATGTTTTTAGTAACTCCTCTGGCGCATCAACGTAAATTGAAAAATCCACGAAATCGGATACAAATACATGATGTGGATCGTGCGGATAATCCATTCCACTCTGCAAAACATTTAGTCCTTCAAGAATCAAGATATCAGGCTGAGTGACAGTTTTATCACCATCTGGAATAACATCATAAATCAGGTGTGAATAGACCGGTGCAGAGGTGCTCGGAACGCCAGATTTCAGATCGGAGACAAATTTAACCAGGCGATGCATGTCGTAAGATTGCGGGAAACCTTTCTTTTTCATCAGGCCACGCTCTTTCAACACCGCATTAGGATGCAGAAAGCCATCAGTCGTAATGAGTTCTACATGCCGATGTTCAGGCCAACGACTGAGCAAAGCCTGCAATACACGCGCAGTAGTGCTTTTACCCACAGCAACACTACCCGCAATGCTGATGATATAAGGAATACGTTGCCCATTGGTGCCAAGGAATTGTTCCAGCACGGCCTGGCGGCGTAAGTTAGAACTGATATAGAAATTGAGTAAACGCGACAGGGGCAAATAAATTTCTGCAACTTCTTCCAGAGAAAGATCTTCGTTGATGCCTTTTAACCGCGTGATTTCTTCTTCTGTCAGCGTCATCGGAACGGAATCACGCAGTGCAGCCCATTGGTCACGGTTAAATTGTAGATACGGTGTCATTAACGTTTGCTCTTTTAGGCTCATAAGCATGCTCTTGCAACCGCCGAATTATATGAAAGCGGAGGTGCTTCACACTAGTTAATCAGGACAATGGGCAGGAGGGTAACACCAGATTGCGAGGAATAATAAGAAAAAAACTCATTGAATGATGCTTTCTAAAGGTATCATCACAGAGATGAATGATTTGTCATACCGTGTAAAAGCCCAGCGTAGAACGGACAGGGTTATTTTGTGAAGCTCTCCGGTAGCGTTGACAGGATACATGCAGTGCCAGAATCACGGCTGTACGTTTCCTTTTTTGCGCTGCTTTTTACACCTGGTGATGTATTTTTGTTCTGTGTTGTTTGAAATTACACCATTTTCTCTTGTCAGAGCACAAAATGTGAGCAATAGAACATTTTATGCAATTTTTTAGTTGCATGAACTCGCAGGTCTCCCTAGAATGCGCGCTACTTGATGCCGACTTAGCTCAGTAGGTAGAGCAACTGACTTGTAATCAGTAGGTCACCAGTTCGATTCCGGTAGTCGGCACCATCAAGTGCCTGGTGGGGTTCCCGAGCGGCCAAAGGGAGCAGACTGTAAATCTGCCGTCATCGACTTCGAAGGTTCGAATCCTTCCCCCACCACCATCTTTTCGGCGATGCTTTGCGGAGCCAGAGTTGATTGGTTAAACTAGTTAGCTCAAACCAAAAAAGAGATTCTTCTCTTTTTTGTTATAGAAAGAACTGGGTAGCCGAGTTTCAGGATGCGGGCATCGTATAATGGCTATTACCTCAGCCTTCCAAGCTGATGATGCGGGTTCGATTCCCGCTGCCCGCTCCAAACGTGCTGATATGGCTCAGTTGGTAGAGCGCACCCTTGGTAAGGGTGAGGTCCCCAGTTCGACTCTGGGTATCAGCACCACTTCTTTATCTCTCCTTCCCTGCTTCTCTCTTGTTTATTGGATTCAACATTCAGGTATGTTGCCTGGTTGATGTGGTGATATCACCGATTTATCCGTGTCTTAGAGGGACAATCGATGTCTAAAGAAAAATTTGAACGTACAAAACCGCACGTCAACGTCGGTACTATCGGCCACGTTGACCATGGTAAAACTACCCTGACTGCTGCCATCACTACCGTACTGGCTAAAACCTACGGCGGTGCCGCTCGTGCTTTCGACCAGATCGATAACGCGCCGGAAGAAAAAG
>NZ_JBDYQK010000050.1:0-5074 GCF_043832615.1 Klebsiella sp. KE9456 | reverse complement strand
CATTGAAAGAAAACAGGCGAATCGCCACACGTTCGGAAAAAACAGCCAGAAACTACCTGAGCATGCTAAAACTGGGGGCGATCAGGTTATTTTTAAGGCGATTGTTAAGTTAAGGGACACAGCCTAAGTATTAAAGTTTCACCTCGTGCTTTATCTTCACGCACAGCTTCATGATTCAAGGAATAAAAAACGGATGATAAGTAGAAAGTAACTCTCACAAACTACATGCATGTATACTGAGGTAAGATAACGCGGGAAGAGCGGCAGAAAATACACACGACCAGTAAGAGGTCTACTCAGTGTATTGAACACCACAGTTTTAATCTGGGGCATCACTTAGCACGTCAGTAAGAAAATCGCAGCTGTTTTAAGAATCAGGAGGATTAGATGATAAATATATTCTCCATTAATGACTAAATAGCACTATGAATAATTTTGAGTCACCATTGTATTTTTTATATTAGCTTCATTTTAATTACAACCTCCAATCTTACTTTTTGATACCCAAAACAAAATTTTTAATATTGACTACGATGGTTATTTTGTTATGGTGAATATATATCTATTTTAGGCGTCTCATCTTTTGATGAAGATTATCACCTTTGGTTTTTAAGATGAAATTATTAAGAGGATTAGATTTGAACAGGCGAGATCTTATTATTAAAACGGCAGTCATGATTACATCGTGTGGTTTGCTTTTAAAAAAAGCAGATTCCAAAGAATCAACTAAGCTTAGTAAGTCGATGATTTCTGGCTCGCGTCTTAAGGAATATAATAACCTTGAGTGGATCAGCATTGCAGAAAGATTGAAACCGACGCTTATTGAAAGTACTGTACAGGCTGTACAGCTAGTAAATGGTGTTAGCGACAAAAATAATATTTTACAATATAAAATGGTTTCTGATGAAACACGATCATTGAAATCAATTAGTGAGACTCCAGTCAATGCTGGTGATTTTTTTATCGTCGAATTTCCACATCATGTAACAGGATTTTTAACTTTTAATATGGACTGGGTTGGTAGAGGAAATGATGCGCCTACCAGATTAAGATTGATTTTTGGTGAAGTCCCAAGTGATGTACTGGAACCATTGTATCCATATAATGGAACTTTGAGTGCATCATGGCTACCTGATGAAATTATAAATATAGACCATCTTCCGGCTGAGGTCACCATTTCGAGACGTCATGCATATAAGTATGTGAAAATTGAGGTTATGTCGGGTTCTAAAAATTTTGGTATAATATTTAATAACATTCATACTATCGCAGTTAGTTCCGCAGGTGAAGACAAACAAACAAATATTTTAGGTCTTTCAGAAAAATGGAAAAAAATAGAAAAAATAAGTCTGAGAACATTACATGAGTGTATGCAGACCACTTTTGAAGATGGTCCACGACGCGACCAACGTTTATGGTTAGGCGATTTAAGGCTACAAGCGCTGACAAACTATCTCAGTTTTAAAAATAACAACCTTGTTAAAAGGTGTCTATATCTTTTTGCCGGACTAACAAATAGTGATGGCTTTGTTACGGCATGTGTTTACGAAAAACCCACTCCCACCGCCGGGGAAGGAGTCATGCTAGACTATGCTGCGTTATTTGGCCCAACACTTGCAGACTATTATTTTGCAACAAACGACCGTCAAACACTTGAACATTTATTACCCGTTGCATTGAAGCAAATTACCTTAATAACGGAACGATATGTAAATAATGATGGGGTTGTTCAAATTCCTGATAGACCATTCACTTTTATCGACTGGCAGGATGGATTGGATAAACAAGCATCAATGCAGGGGTTAATGATTTATTGTTGTCGACGAGTTAAGAGTTTGACGGAACTGGTTGGAGATAATTCCTCAAGTGCAAAGCTGGATAGTTTGATTCAACATATGACGAATGCTGCAACGCGTTATTTATGGAAATCAGATTCCAAATTATTCGTCAGTGGGCCAAATTCACAAATATCCTGGGCGTCACAAATTTGGATGGTGCTAGCTGGTATTGTTGACAATCAGACGGGAAAGGATTTATTGCAGAGGGTCATGAAAATGCCCAAGGCAATAACTCCACTTACTCCATACCTTTATCATCATCTTGTGTCGGCTTTTGTAACAATAGGGGACAAACAAGGTGCGCAGGATGTTGTGCTTGGATACTGGGGAATCATGGCAGAGTACGGGGTTGATACCTTCTGGGAAGCCTTCGATCCACATAATCCGAAAGCATCTCCTTATGGCGCGATGCAAATCAATAGTTATTGTCATGCATGGAGCTGTACACCTGCTTACTTTATCCGTTCATTGTTCACCAGACCTTAATCTTGGACTGACTCTACACTGTTTCTTCTCAATATCGGTGCCAAGCTAAATCAGAGAACCCGACATTTTTCAGACTTCGGATAAATTCATCTGAGGTCCGATTCGATTATTCAGGAATTCATGAGGCTGATCGTTATTGTATTCCATCAGTCAGAGTTCTGTAATTTTCAGTGCTTCATTCAGGATTCTGAACCGATGAATATCACAAGAAATGCTCCGCAAGTTAAGTCAGCTCATGTATCACCGGTTCATCGTGGGAGGTATCGGACCGGTAAAAATAGACAAGTCTGCCCAAATACAACATCTCTTCAATATAATCGCCAAGTTAATGCTTTATCGTTTGTTTTGAAGATTTTTAGATCGCGCATTTTCAACACGTAATTTTTCAGCCTAAAGTTAGCAAATAGCTGTTTGAGCCAACGATTTTCGTCATGAAGGTCCTGCATCTTTTGATTTCTGAGGCATCCTTATTGCCAAACTTTTCCTTTCAGTTTGAGTTCGAAACCTCTTATATTACTGTTTCGCATATGACATCTTTGTCGGCACGTCCAGGTTCGACAGACTTAAGAAAGGCTATGATCTGGTCGTTTGCCAAAAGAGTTTGCTGAGAATACAGCTGCCCGTGGAGGAAATAGTTATCTGTTGTGAAACCTATGCACAATGGTTTTAGGTTCGATGTAAAGGAAACCCTGGTGGTTGTAATATTCTTATGACAACATCCACAAACGTGCTCGGGCCGAAGTCTTTGGCCCGAGAAATGTCTCAACACTGCTGATTATGTAAAAAAAACACAATACCATATTATATGGAAGATATCTAACCTGCTAACAAGAACATATCAATAACGATATACCATGTGGTGAGCGGAAAATATACTCCTTGGTTAGATCGACATAATCTGAACTCTCGTACTAATATCAAGTGACTGCCCCGCAGTACAATTTTATTTTTGACAAAGTGAAAGTGCAGAATAAAATCATTTGTTGATATATGACTATTCATTACTATCAATAAACCATGCGTTATGATCACGAGATTCATTGCATAATAAAACAGGACGAATGCAACAACGCTGAAGGATACAGAGTATTGTCTGATACATTGCTTCCCCGGCTGTTCTAAAAGCTTCAATGCCTGACTTTATAATCATCATTAAAATAGTGATGATATGACTTTGCTATTCTTTTTCTTTGGCCAGTAATAATCCCTGGAGTGAAACTATTCCGCAGACAAAAATATATATTGCTGGGGCGCTATTACTCCCGGTCATTTTAATCATCAAGCTGCAGAAGAACTGGGCAAAGCCACCAAAAATCACAGTACTGACACTGTAGGTTAACGATAGCCCGGTGGCCCGAAATTCCCTTGGGAAAATTATACCCAACAAGACTAAAGAGGGCACAGTATTGAAAATCAGCAAAATGGTCAATAAAATAATTACCCCGGCCATTACCGGCGCAATCGGGATTGCCTCAATCAATAAGAATACCGGATAGATAGCGATAAGCATCAAGATTCGTGTAATCAGCACCATTTTTTTGTAACCAAACTGGTCACACATTTTACCCGCTAGACCACAAAAACAGATCTGGATAAACCCAGCGACGCATCCCAGGAAAATACCATTGACCATCCCTACATTGAGCTGAGATATTGCGTAATTTGCCATATAGTGCAAAACTACATAGTTTGCCGAGGTGCCACCAATAGAAATCAGAATACCTGCGCACAGTGAGACCTTATGGCGCACAGCCATAGTCCATAATGACGAATGTTCCTTCAATGGTGCATGTTGTTCCGGCAGCGTATTACGAATGTATTGCCCCACCGGGATCACTAACAGGCCAATAATAAACGGAACACGCCATCCCCACTCATTCAATTGATTATTCGTGAGAAGCGCAGTTAATCCTAAGCCGACCAACGCACCCATTAATACACTGAGTCCCTGACTGAAGAACTGCCAACTACTATAATAACCACGGGAATTTTTTGTTGCGAACTCCATCAGGTAAGATGTGGATGCGCCGAGCTCGCCACCAATGGCAAAACCTTGTAAGAGTCGAGCTATGACAATCAATGCAGGGGCGTAAATTCCGATGCTCTGGTATGTCGGCGCCAGCACAAAAATCGCCGACCCGATTGCCATAAGCCATAGCGTTAAGGTGAGGGCAGCTTTACGCCCATATTTATCTGCGTATTGCCCAAGATACATGCTCCCCAGAGGACGAAAAATAAACCCCACACCATAGGTGGCGAACGCCATTAATAATGACGTTCCTGAACTTTCAGCAGGAAAAAAATGCTTTCCAATGATCGTTGCAAAAAAACTGAAAATGGTGAAATCATAAAACTCCAGTCCGTTGCCGATGGTAATAGCGGCAATGGTTTTACCCTTGGGATGTGGTTTAGTCAGCGGTGCAGCTGGACAGTGGACATCATCATTAAGTGAATGACTCATATGAATCCTATTAATCAACTAAGTAGAGTATTGACTAGCGCAATCCAGTAGCTGGCACCAACTGAAATACAGGTATCGTTGAAATCATATTTGGGATGGTGAGGCATGATATTGTCACCATTATCTCCATTGCCAATCAGCAGATAACTTCCTGGACAGGCATCTAAATAACTGATCCTAATACCGCTACACTTTAGCCAGCCCATGCTTTCCACCGGGGAATGGGCTGACGGTATCCATAAAGTGACGAACCTTTTTCAACAGTTGCCACATTGAACGGCACTGGTGA
>NZ_JBDYQK010000049.1:0-10216 GCF_043832615.1 Klebsiella sp. KE9456 | reverse complement strand
CGCCCGGTCCGCCAGATGAAGCCGGAGTGGAGCGGACCGCGCAGCGGCAGGTTTTCAGCGCAATGCCGGGGGTGCAGGGGGACGGGCGAAACGTCCCCCTGCCCGTTCACACGCTGTGGATATAACGGATATCCGCGTATTTATCGTGAACGGAACAGGCCACTGAATCAAATGGGAGGAAACGCAAAATACGCCATTTTCGCCAAAACCACCGTTTAACTGACTGGCGCCGGACTATAATCCCCGGACGCCATCGCCTGCGTTTCTCAGTAAGTGTGGAAATACTGCTGAATCACCTGCGGATTTTTAGTCTCAGTCAGCGCGGTCATCAGCAAAATACGCGCTTTGGCCGGGTTGAGCGAATCAGCCACCAGACCCGGCTGGCTATCATCAACCGGCACTACGCCGCTGCCGGTACGCGAAGCGCGCACCACCACAATCCCGGCTTTTTCCGCTTTTTTGATCCCCGCCGCGCTGCGCACAGAGACCGATCCCGCGCCCGTCCCTGCATAAACAATACCATCAACATGATGCGCAATCGCCGCGTCATACATATATTCCGGATCATCCTGATAGCCATAAATAATGACCACTTTCGGCAGCGTGTTAAGGTTACGCACGTCAAAGACCGAGCGAACAGTGTGAATTTTATCCACACGGGTTTCAAACTGCGGTTTGCCACCGACGATCACCCCAAGATAGCCCTCTTCCGGCGCCTTAAAGGTATCCAGCGTCGTGGCATTGGTTTTGGTAACAAAACGCGCAGCGCCAATGCGGTCATTAAGGACCACCATCACGCCGCGCCCCTTTGCCGCCGGATCCGCCGCCACGGTTACCGCTTCCAGCAAATTCATCGGGCCGTCAGCGCTGATGGCCGTCGCCGGACGCATCGCCGCCGTGAAAACCACCGGCTTATTGCTTTTTACCGTCAGGTTGAGGAAATAAGGCGTCTCATCAAGGGTATCCGTACCATGAGTAATCACAACCCCATCCACATCGTCGCGGGCCAGCAGTTCGTTGACGCGTTTTGAGAGCTTGAGAATAATATCGCTGGTCATGTTTTCACTGCCGATATTCGCCACTTGCTCACCGTCAACGCGCGCCACCTTGCTCATTTCAGGCACGGCATTAATCAGCGTCTGTACGCCAATCGCGCCGGCTTTATATCCCGTAGTCTGGGTATTATTCGCCGCTGAACCGGCAATGGTTCCCCCGGTCGCCAGGATCACGATGTGCGGTAAACGCGTCTCACTGAACGCGAAAGCACTCATCGTCAGTAACCCAATTGCCAGTAATGCTCTAAAATTCATATTTACTCATCCCGAAATAGATATTAATCGAACCTGCGCAGCGGTAATGCAAAGGCCTTGCCAGAATTTATTCGTCACTTTATTCGGCTTTACTTAGTAAAGTGATTAATTTTCAAGCAGAAAGAGTGTTGCCACTGTCGGATGGCACCATTTCAGTGCAACAGCGCACCCAAAATGAGCATGCATAAAAATGCACAATTCCGATTCAGCGTATCCTGTCGTACAGACGCAAAACGTGCAATCATGACATCCTCAGTTAGCTGCGCGCTAAATGAAGTAAAACGATACGAGCAACGCGACGGAGAAAAACAATGCGTATCGCCTTAAAATCGGCATTGATGCTTACCAGCCGCGTCATCCAAATCATTAATCCTGAATTGCACCTGCACATGCAAAGAACGGCGCTGATTGCCCTGGAGCTTGCGCTGGCTGCCGGACTCTCACACCGGCAGCAGCAAGTCATTTTTTGCGCCGCGTTGTTACACGATATCGGCGTATTGGGCGATAAAAGAGTTATCTCATCGTTGAATGACATTGATAACCTCGACGATCCGCATCAGCAACGGGGAGCCGAAATGCTTCTCGGGTTAACCACCCTGTCCCCCATACTGCCAATTATCCGCGACCACCATTTCAGCCCATCCCACAAAGGCAGCCAGGAACAACATATCGTTTATTTTGCTGACGTCTTCGAACGCCTGCTTTCCGTCGGTAAAAATGAAACGACATATAAAACCGATATAATCGATAAATTTCGCTCGCTGCACCAGGATATTGACCCGGAACTGTGTAAAATCTTATGCCAGCTCGCACAAAAGGAGCATTTCTGGCTGCATCTTAATCCTGGACATATCCAGCGGATACTGGAAATTATTGGCCCCATCAACGATGTTTATATCGATATCGACGGGCTGAAAGATATTTGCTTATTGATCGCTAACGTGGTTGATACCTACAGCAGTTTTACCGCCAGCCATAGTCTGATGGTGGGGAAAATCTCTCACATGCTGGCGGACTATATAGGCCTGCCCGCGGTAGAGTGTAAAAAAATTGAAATCGCCGGTTATTTACATGATATCGGCAAAGTCTACATTCCACTGGCGATTCTGGAGAAACAGGGTGAACTGAATGCCGAAGAGCGGTTACTGGTTCGTGAACATAGCTATATGACCGGCGAAATCCTTAGCGCTTTTAGCGAACTCGGCGAGATCATCAACTGGGCCGCTAACCATCATGAAAAACTGGATGGCAGCGGTTATCCTCTTCATCTTAATAAGGATCATCTGCAACAAGCGGACCGGATTATCGCCATCGCTGATATTTTCACCGCCCTTACCGAAGAGCGCCCCTATCGTCATGGTATGAGCCATAAGCAGGCGTTACGGCTGATAGAGATTGATGTTATAAATGGCGCGTTAGACAACGATGTATATCGTGTTTTGCACCAGCATGCCGATACGCTCCATGCCGTTATTAACACACCGCGCCCATAATCACTGGCGCGCTTCTGGTGAAGCGGGAATACAACGATTAAGAGCCTATCCCACCAGGCGTTATTGGCGCAGACAGTTTGAACACGGCCAGCGCGGAAGAACCGGAGCGTACACGTAGTACGTGAGGATTCTGAGCACTGCCCAGGTTCAAAATGACAAGCCAAATAGCCCTAATGGGATAGGCTCTAAAAAAGATAATTAATTGATCTCTACGCAAGGACATATCCGGTGAGAATCGCCACCATAACCAACCGGGCGTACGGCATCACCGTCGCCCTCACCCTCACTTCCGGCATCGCGATGTTGATGGCCTCCGGCGCCGATAACGCCGAACGTCGGGCCGTCGAACAACGCCAGCAGTTCTACCAATTAAGCGAAGAGGTAGAAAGCGGCGCCTGGGAACTTTCAGATCTCGCGCGGCTCTACATCATCCAAAAAGATCCGGATGTACTACAAGAATACCGGCGACAATCTCAGGCTACCACCACCATTGAACACCGGCTGGAAAAACTAAAAGAAAACGGCGCCACCGCAGATGAACTGGCGCTATTGCGCGACGGTTTGCAGATTGCCGATGCGCTCCAGGCAGAGCAGCAAACATCGCTGGCGCAGATTGCCAGAGGCGAAGATAAAGCGGCCATCACTCTACTTTACGGCCCATCCTATGAGCAGCAGCTTGAGCAAATTCAGACGCAGCTTGACCATTTTCATCTGATGCTGGAAAGCCGGGTAAATAAAGCGATTTTGCAGGCGACCGAGACATCGCGTCACTGGAGAACGCTTTCTGAGGTGATGGTCGCAATCACGGCGCTCATGTTCCTGTTTGTGCTTGGTTTTATTCTTAAACGCCGGGTACTGTACCCTGTGGTCCGCCTCAGCGATGTGGTACAGCGGCTGGCATCGCAGGATTATGCTGTCGAGACGCCGCAGTTTAACCAGATTGATGAAATTGGCGATATGGCCCAGGCGATTAGCATCTTTCGCGAAAATGGACTCGCGCGCCAACGGCTGGAACAAGAGCGCGATGCCGACTGGGCGATTCGCACGCTGCTGGCGCGCATGACCCAGCGCTTACAGGGCTGTGAGTCGTTCGAGGATATCATTAAAGTCGCGGAGCTGTTCGCGCCGAATATTGCGCCTGAGATCCCAGGCCGGCTCTATATTCTCGACACCGCCCCCTGGCAGATGCGCTGCGTCGCACAGTGGCTTTCACCACCGGAAGAAACCGCCGTCTTTCAACCAGATGATTGCTGGGCCGTGCGGCGCGGACTGAGCCATCCCCCGGTGAATGGCGAACCCGATATTGCCTGTTATCATCTGCCGGATGCGCAGGCCGGGCAATCGCTGTGCGTCCCCCTCATTGCCCAGGGGGAAACCATTGGCCTGCTCTCGTTCAGCCATATCACCTCTGCAACCGCCCTTTCCCGCCCCTATCTCGAACTGATGGCGGAAGCGCTGGGACTGGCGCTGGCCAACCAGCGTTTACGTCATGCGCTGTTGGAAAAAGCGCTGTTCGATTCACTGACCGGTCTGCGTAACCGCCACCATCTGGACGATGCGCTGCATACGCAGATGAATCTGGCAGTGCGTAATGACACGCCGCTGAGCTGTCTGATGATTGATATCGATCACTTTAAAACGATTAATGACCATTACGGTCACGAGGCAGGTGATCTGGTGATAAAAAGCATCGCGGCTATTATCCAGCGTGTCGTGTGCGATAACGGTATGGCATTCCGCTATGGCGGCGAAGAGTTTCTGGTGCTGCTGCCCGGAACCAACGAAGAGGCGGCGATGGCCTGCGCAACCGACATCTATAACGGTGTTCATCTGCTGGCGCTGCGCTATGGTCTGACCGAAATTGGCCAGGTCGATGTATCAATAGGTATCGCCAGCTACCCGCAAAACACACAAAGCGAAGGTCTTTTGCGCGCGGCGGATGCGGCACTCTACCGGGCAAAAGAGCTGGGGAGATCGCGGGTGGTAAGTTTTGGCAGATTGAAAACAGAGTGAATGGCGAAGCGATAATCCACCTGACGGTATAACGGCGTGCGACAAGGAGGTTACACCGCCATTCGCAAGATGCATGCGCGGTGACCGTGCGCTGTTCTTGTCCGGCGTGGCCGCCCCATTTCCTGGCTTTAAGTAAAATCCATAACTGAGGTGCAAGAGTTTGCTCAGGAAAGAGGATCAATATCGTCTGCAGCAATTTCACTGCGCGAGAACCATCAATAAACAGAGTTACTCCCGACAATGTGCTGATGCGCGGGTGTTTAACGGAAATAATTGAAACAAGATGTTTACTTATTTTTCCTAATATTTTTATTTAACATAAGCTTGCTTTTATTCAATAAAGATAACACCCCTATTTATTTAAACAAAATAAAAACATAATCATCATTATAATAACATTTTAATCACAACTCATTTTTTGTTTGTGAGCCATTTCATCATTTTTATCGGTAGAAAAAGGTATGCTTTCAGCGTATGTAAATTGATTTGGTGGATATCATGAATAATAAATATAAATTACACGAATTTCTTGATGTCAATCGTTTACAAACACTGCAAGACAATTTCAGTAAATCAATGATGATTGCTCTGGTCGTCGTGGATCAGGAAGGGGTGCCGGTTACCCGCCCCAGCGGCTTTTCAGATTTTTGCGCGCGCTCCAGAATGAATGAAACGTTAGCCCGGCACTGCTACGATAGCGACAGCGCGGGCGGTAAGGCCGCAATGCGTGCCGGAAAGCCCGTCGTATACCGTTGTTACTGCGGTTTTGTCGAGTTTGCGGTACCGATAATGATTAATAATCATTATCTTGGCGCATTTATATCAGGCCAGGTGAAGGTAGAAGAAGAGAAAGAAAAAAGTATCCCCTATATCCTTGACAACAACCACCTCTGGCAAGAAAACACCTGGCTTATCAACCTCCATGAAAACACCCCGCGTATGCCTTATGAGCGCTTTGAATCCACAGCGTATACGCTGCTTCATGTGGCTTCTTATCTGGTGGAACAGGCGCATGCCAACAACATTCAACGCGAGCTACGCCACAAAGAGCAGGAGTTAACCAGCGAATTACGCAAACGCGTTGAGATTGAACGTTCATTACATGAAGCGGAATTCAAAGCGCTTTCTTACCAGATTAATCCGCATTTTTTATTTAATGTACTCAATACGATAGGTCGCCTGGCGTTTCTTGAAGAGGCCAGCCGTACTGAAACCATGGTGCACGATTTTTCAGATATGATGCGCTACCTTTTGCGTAAAAATAATAACGGCCTGATTACGCTTGGTCAGGAATTGAACTATGTGAATTGTTACATGGCGATTCAGAAGGTCAGAATGAATGACCGTTTTGATTACATCTGCGAGATCCCCGAAAAATATAAAGATGTTGTTTGCCCTTTTTTAATCCTTCAGCCTCTTGTTGAGAATTTTTTCAATTATGTGGTGGAGCCACGAGAAACCAAGAGTTATATTATTCTGCGCGCAACTGACGATGGCAAGGATGTGATTATTGAAATCACTGATAACGGTGATGGCATTTCCCGGGAGAATATCGAACATATCCTTTCAGGAAGCCAGAACCGACAAAAAGGTGGAATAGGTATCAATAATATTAAAAATCGCCTGCAATTGCTATTTGGTGAAAGCTATGGCCTGCAAATCATCAGTCCCCATAAGCCAATGCTGGGTACCACAATAAAACTACGGTTCCCGATGGTGCCAGCCTGAGTCTGGAGCATAAATATGTATAATATTGTCATTGTCGAAGATGAGTATATTGAATCGGAAGCGTTAAAACGCATCATTTCCCACTGCGTCGAAAATTCAGTGATTCATGAAGCGTCAACGGGGAGAAAAGCCATTCAACTCATTGATCAACTTAACCAAATAGACATGATGTTTGTAGATATAAACATCCCGTTACCCAATGGTAACCAGGTCATTGAGTATCTTAAACAGAAGAATACTGAGACCAAAGTCATTGTCACCACGGCAAACGATGACTTTGACATTGTTCGCCATATGCTCAGCCTGAAAATTGACGACTATCTTTTAAAGCCCGTTAAGCAAAGTACGCTGAGCGACACTATTCGCAAAACCCTGCTGGTCGATGAAGAAGAAGCGTCAGCAATTCGCGAGCTGCGACAAAATATTAGCGATCTGATTAGCCGCTGCGACTATCCTGGCTGGCATACTTTATTATTCAGTATTCTTGATGCCGCCTGTACGGGCCGGGCTTTTGGCGGCGATCGCTCGAAGGCGCTGATCGACGTTCTTGAATTACTCCAGCAATATCTTGCGGGATCAGGGGAAAAATATGAGCACTGCCGCAATAAGGCGGCTGATATCGTTCAACATATCCATCAAAAAGGCCTACCCGCCAGCCACTACTGGCATACCATGAACAGCTTGTTAAGTCTCAGCGAAGACATTTTCGAACAGGCGATAAAAAATACTCACGGTGAGATGGATTTCGTTTCCCGGGCAAAATTTCATATTGAGAAAAATATTCTTAAAAACCTTACCCTTGATGACATAGCGGCGAAAGCGTTCGTGAGTCCTTGCTATTTAAGCCGGGCATTTAAAAAGAGTACCGGGACAGGTTTTTCAAGTTACATTACCAGCCGTAAAATTAATATTGCGAAATCACTGTTGCAATTTAGTGATTTAAAAATCAACACCATCGCACTTGAGCTTTCGTGGCAAGATGCCAATTATTTCTGCCGCATCTTCAAAAAAGAGACGGGGATTGCCCCGTCAGATTACCGCCGCATTGTATCACCAGAGTAGTGCTGATTTACCGTGGATTTTTTGCGCTGGCAGTATGGCCGAGCGCAAAAAAGTCCGCCACGCGGGCAAAATAGTTTACGCGCCAGCAAAACGGTAACCGCTAAAATAAGATACGCTTGTTTAACAGTGGTTCCGCCGTGTCTGAATATCTTTTTACCTCAGAATCCGTTGCCGAAGGTCATCCGGATAAGATGGCTGACCAGATCTCTGATGCCATTCTGGATGCGTACCTGGTGCAAGACCCCTGGGCCAAAGTCGCCTGTGAATGTCTGGTGAAAACCGGCGCGGTGATCCTTGCCGGTGAAATCGCCTCCGATGCGCATATTGATATCGAGCACGTTGTTCGCCGGACGGTAAAATCCATTGGTTACGATGATTCCGCGAAAGGGTTTGACGGTGCGACCTGTGCCGTGATGAGCATGTTGGGCCGACAATCGGACGATATCGCCAGAGGCATTCGCGCAAACTCGCCGACAGGGCCTGGCGCAGGTGACCAGGGGATCACGTTCGGTTATGCGTGCGACGAAACACCGCAGCTCATGCCCGCCCCGCTTTTGTATGCGCATCGCTTAATGGCACGACAGGCGCTACTGCGTAAAACTGGCCAACTTGACGGGCTATTACCGGATGCCAAAAGCCAGCTCACGTTGCAATATTGCAATGGCCAGATACACCATGCCGCAGTAGTCGTGGTGTCCACGCAGCATCGTGCCGATCTTTCGCTTGCGTTGCTGCGTGAAGCGGTTATCGAAGAGATCGTTAAACCCGTCATTCCCGCTGCCTGGCTGACGGCAGAAACACGTTTGCTGATTAACCCCGCGGGGCCATTCATTAACGGCGGACCGGCTGCGGATTGTGGTTTAACCGGCCGTAAAATCATCGTCGATACCTACGGCGGCGCGGCCTGCCATGGCGGTGGCGCATTTTCAGGTAAGGACCCGTCTAAAGTCGATCGCTCCGCCGCCTATGCCGCGCGCTATGTAGCAAAAAATATCGTTGCAGCCGGCCTGGCAACGCGCTGTGAAGTGCAACTGGCGTGGGCCATCGGATTATCCCGGCCGGTCTCTGTACGTATTAATACCTTCGGCACGTCGCGACTCACATCCGAGTTTTTGACCCGGATGGTCGAACGTCATTTTGATCTGAGCGTATATGGCATTATTCGCCAGCTTGATTTACTGGCTCCCCGTTATCGTCAGACCGCGTGTTACGGCCACTTTGGCCGCGAAGGTTTTCCCTGGGAACTCACCGATAAAGCGGCACTGCTGCGTGACGAAGCGGCAGGCCAGACGTGTGCTCTCTCTGATACCCCATTCAATTGAAAAATGACAGGAGATAGTTATGGCCGGACAGAGCTTAGGCTTAATCGAAACCGTCGGCTTAACGGTGGCGATTGAAGCCGCCGATGCTGCAATGAAATCGGCGAATGTCGACCTGATCGGATACGAGTTGACGAAAGGCGGCGGTCTGGTGACGGTGAAATTAACGGGAGAAATCGGCGCGATGAACGCGGCGGTTTCCGCTGGCGTTGCCGCTGCAAATAACGTGGGCAGTGTCTACGCCTGGAAAGTCATTGCCCGTACCGCAACCGGCATTGACGAACTGATCGCCTCAAAGGAAACGCAGGGTGTTGCGCCTCAGGAACCAGTGGAATCTGTAGAAGCGATGAAGCCGGTGGATCAAAGCAGCACGCCAGTAGAGGAAAATAAAGAAGCTATCATCCCGGTCGTTAACGTTGAACCGGATGAGATTATCTCCGATTGTCTGGCGCAAGAAGAGAACGTGGTGACGGATATGGCGGACACGGTTTCTCCCCAGCCAGAGTCTGAACTCACGCAGAGTGGCGTGGAGGCGGTACCGGCTTCTCTGTTAATAACAGAGAAGGCAGAAAAAACGGCCAATGACAATAAAAAGCCATTGCGGGCAAGGGTAAAGAGCACCCGGCGCTAAAAATAATATTTATACTCGTCATACTTCAGGTTGCATGTGTGTTGGCTTCTGAGTGACTGGTCTCATCCATGAGACTCGCCCTTGCGGGCTGTCGCTTTACGACGTCCAAACCTGTTGCTGACAGATTTGTCGTTTCTCCCGTCACATAGCTATCTATGCTCCCGGAGATTGACTCTCTTGCCGCGTGATTTGGCCTGTGGCCTCACCTCTGTGAGGCCAGCGTAAGCGCTGTGCAAAACGGTTAACCGTTTTGTCCTGCAGCTCGAATTAGACAGAAAATCTATCTGCGTATTCGCTGTGAACGGAACAGGCCACAGAACCAGAATTTGAGGGGGCAGCACTGCGTCTTTCCATACACCGGCAAGCCCGGTTAGTTTCCACTCCTGTGGACAAAGGTTCCGTTCACCGTAACCCCGCAGAAAATGGATGACCGTCGCCCGTGAACGGGTAAAGGGGGAGAAAACCGTCTCCCCCTTTACTATCCCCGCGGTCCCGCAGAGAAACCGGTGCTGCGCACTGCGCTCACCTCCCGCCCCTCAGCCTGCGGTCGGCTCAACTCGGTACTACTCGTCCCATCCCTGGGACTCGCCCTTTCAGGGCCAGCGCAAGCGCTGTTCAAAATTGCTCCGGGCAATTTTGTCATGCCTCGATTCGCCTCTG
>NZ_JBDYQK010000048.1:0-13298 GCF_043832615.1 Klebsiella sp. KE9456 | reverse complement strand
GCCAATAGAAACGTTACTTGATGGAAAACGCATCTGGGCTGAGAAAAATTTAAGCCAGATGTAATCTGACAGATACCTGTATAAATAACCGGTAACTGTCAGATCAGGTCTGAGCTAATACAACTTATATCACGATCAGTCCATCCAGTTGTGCTAATCAAGTTGCGGGACAAAAACGCTGCAGGTGTTTTTGAACAGCGCCTGCACTGGCGCTAAGTGACGAGGTTCGGGGATGGGGCAAGTTATTGCCAGCCCACATGTCACCTCTGGCACGATAGATAAAAATAAAAGCAATTATATAAAAGTCCCCCGCGAATCATACGGGGGATAAAAGATCACTTACCGGACCATGACCGAAGCGCGTTCTGACGAGCCTGCAACTGCTCTCCGGCCGACAATTTATAGTATCCGGGAGTCAAGGCGCCTTCCCAGTCACCATACATAGGATTAGGCAGGATGATATAACGAGTACCGAACAACTTCTGGTTATCTTCCGCAAACTGACGCCGTTCTGCTGATGCTTTGTGATAGGTGGCGGACCCAAAATCGTTAAGATTATCGCCGATATAAATGATAACGTTATAACCTTCCGCAGCGATGCTATTGAAGCGGGCCTGCTTGTTTGAACTGTCTGTTTTCAGGAGAACAGTCTTTTCATTCACATCAGGGAACCCCAATTGGCGCATGTTTTCGATGGTTGCGGTAAAGTCCTGCTGAGCTCTGTTCGATACGTAAAAAATGGTCCCGTTATGCCGGGAAATGTAACGGGCGAATTCAACTGCGCCGGGAACGGCCAACGCTTGTCTGGATTGTGTCCACTGTGACCATGTCTTATCGGAATAGGGCTGGTTGTGTTTAATCTGCCAGGCACTGTATGCGCTGTTATCCAGCATGGTTTCGTCCAGATCGACGATTACCGCGTATTTGTCCGTTGGCTTTTTGCTCACCGAGTCCCATTCAAGCCGGGCGCTGTTGAATGCCTGATACGCCAGAGCCCGGTACTCCCCGGAAGTCTGAAGCCAGTTCACCGCCATCACGCTCTGGCTGGTCAGTTCTGCTGTATTATGTTTATGATTTAAATTGGCACAGCCGCTCAGGCTGCTAACGATTAACAGACTAAGCGCAAGTGTGGTCTTTTTTTTATACATTGATCTTTATTTCCCTGTGAAATGACGAACATGTTGCCACCGAAATCAGCACTGAATAACTGATGATATACAAAGTGGACATACAGGAAACGTAACATGAAAAAGAAGTTAATGCATCGCACTGATGTATGGGCGATGACCATTTTATTAGCCGCAAGTTTCTCCGTTCAGGCGCAACGTTGTCAGGAAGTCAGGGCCGGGATTGATATGGGCTCAGGAACCACTAAGCTGTTAGTGGCGGAGGTTGATACCTGCAGACAGCACATCAACAAGGTTCTGTTTGAGGATCAACGTCCGGTGGGTTTTAACCAGAACCTGAGTCAGTCAACGGACAACATGCTCAGCCCGGCAATTCAGTCGCAAGGGAAAGCGGCATTGCAGGGATTGTATGAGGAGGCGCAGCGCTTTCATCCCGTGCGGTTTAATGGTGTGGCAACCGCCGTTTTCCGTAATGCGGCTAATGGTTCACAGGTTATTGCTGCATTTAACCAGGCCGTGCCGGTCAATCTGCGGGTCATTACTCAGCGACAGGAAGCCGAGCTTGGATTTTTATCGGCAAAAAGTATGTTAACTGAGCACGTTAATAACGATCAGATTGTCGTCTGGGACATTGGCGGGGGCTCAATGCAAATGACGACATGGAATCAGCAACATGATAAATGGCAGCCGGAGATTTATCAGGGGAAATTAGCTTCGGTTACCCTGAAGAATTATATTATCGATGTGGCAAAAGGTCGGGATGTCCATCAGGTAACTTCACCTAACCCTATTGGCTCTTATCGGGATGCCGCATTACGTTTTGTGCGCTTCTATGCCACAAATGATATTCCCCCAGGAATAAAACAGGCATTAACCACGCGTAAGGTAATTGGCATTGGCGGCGTACATAATTATTCTGTGGGAAGCCAGCTGCATATGAAAACCTATGACATTAAAAGTCTGCAAAAATTCTCAGCATCTCAGGTATGGAAGGGAGACTCTGAGTTACACGGCGAATATCGTGATACGGATGTCAGCAATCTTCTGTTAGTCCAGGGGTTTATGGAAGCGCTGCATATTCCCGCAGTGACGGTCGTAAAAGCAAATCTCGTACAGGGATTACTGGTGCAGTAGTGAAAAAAGCCCGAATCGTCCAGATTGATATGCGGGCGTAATATGATATGAAACGTTCCGGACAGGCCAACTATCCCGATAACAGATATCCGGAGCGTTTCAGATTTTCCGTTGGCCAGGCAACTAATCGCGACTTCGTCACTGTAAAAAACGTCCAGAAGTGCTAAAGGATTTTTTTAGCGTATCTGGCCCGTAACCGGAAAAACCGACGGTTATGCACCGGTTTTCGGGAGGATTACCCACGCATTGTTATGGCCGCCCGGCGGGCAGGATAAAGCCGGAACCTGAGCAGTCTGGAGCGTTTTCATGGTTTCATCCTTCCCCCGCCTTCTGCCCAATGGCCTTACAAAGGGTTGCGCACGCTGATGCCCGCTCCGTTTCATGCGAGCGGATATACCCACATCCTACTGACACTCGTCTCATCCGTCACATTTTGTGATCTCCTCCATAAAATATACAAAACAAACTATATAACCAAAAATAACGCTTTATAAGCCGTTAAAAAAGGCGATAGTGTAAATAAAACGAGTTTACAGGACATTTTATTGACAAATTAGTTTACTTTAAAAACTAAAAGGAATGAGACTTTGAAGCTGAATCTTCCCAATACATTAAGACAAATGAACGCCTCAGTGGTCCTCAACGTTATCCGCGAGAACTCTCCCCTTTCTCGCGCGCAGATAGCCAAAGTAACCGGAATAACTAAAGCAACGATTTCAGACATCGTTAGCGATCTGCTGGAAGAGAAAATTATCTATGAAAGTGGCGTAAGCGAAGACGGCGGCCTTGGGCGCAAAGGTATCCTGGTTAACTTCGATCCCAACCATGGACTAGGCATTGGCATTGATTTAGGTGGAACGAAAATCACCTTCTCACTCTTTAACCTCAACGCAGAACTGTTGGCCCGGCAGCAGGAATCGACCTATGACGTCGCAACGCGTCGGGAATTTCTCGACCTGTTCAGTGCCAGTATTCATGCATTTATCGAACAGCAACATATACCTCGTGACAAGCTGAAAGTCATCGGCGTCGCAACACCGGGCATCGTTGACTATCGCAGCGGAACGGTACTCGAAGGTTCCCCTAACCTGCCGGAGTGGGACAACATTCCGCTTGCCGATGAATTAACCGCGCGTCTGAATATCAGGGTCGTACTGGAAAATGATATTCGGGCCGCGTTGATTGGCGAAATGTGGAGAGGAAAATGTCGGCATGTCCATAGCGCCGCGCTTATTGGTATTGGCACCGGCCTGGGCTCAGCGCTACTCATGGATGGAAAAATTATCAGGGGTATCAATAATGCGGCGGGTGAAATTGGCTATATGTTGTTTGAACGTAGCCACCTTAACCAGAACTGGAAAAATAAAGGCTGCTTCGAGAATTACTGCTCCGGTTCCGGGCTCAAGGAAAGAATGTCCGCGCTTAGCGGAAAAAACATGAACGCCCATGAAATACTCACCGCCGCCGCCAAAGGTGAAACTTTGCCAACCATGTTGTTAGAAGAGCTGGCAGATTACTTAACCATCGGCATTCTCAACATGGTGACGATTGCCAACCTTGAAAAGGTCATCCTCACGGGAGGTGTCTCCCAATCCGCAGCACTCTTTATGCCACGGGTACAGGCCAATCTCGACAGGCATTTGTTTGCCAACACCAGGGTATCCGTTGAGCTTTCCGAATTAAACGAAAAAGCACCGTTATATGGAATAGCTATGCTGGCGCTCCATGCGGTCTACCCATCAATTCAATTTATGCCTGACACACAACTTATATAAAGATTAACCCGCAGCCAGAACAAAAGGAGCATTCTATGGCCGGAATCCATCTTCACCCACACGATATTCTTGATGAAGGCGTCGATCCAATACTTGAACGCATTAACAAAATGAACGGCGTCGATCACCTCTTCGTCGAGGTCAATACCATCTTTGAACGCAACCCCTATCCTACTGGCCGGCTGCCGCACAATCCTAAGCATGAGTTTGTGCAAGGTACTGCCACACTGCATGCCAGACTCGACATGCCACCACAGCGTCTGCATCAGCGCGTGGATCCCACTATTCTTGCTGGTTCAGATCCTCTTCAGGATCTGAAGCGGGCAACCGATAACAGCCCGTATAAGGTGATCCCGTGGGTTAACATTCTCAATGGCGACTTTGCCGGACAGATCGAAAACAATCAGGTGATCGATTTTCGCGGCAACCCGGTTGAACACTGGCTATGCCCTAACGGACCGGACGTTATTGAGCTCTGGATAACGACGTTCAGCGCAATCAAAGCACAGTACGGTTATTCAACTTTCCTGATTGACCGCATCCGCTATCCCGACTGGGCAGGTAAGAACGTCAGCCCCAGAGGGTTATTCACCTGCTTCTGCCCGCACTGTCAAAATGAAATGGCCCGGGTCGGTATTAATGTAGATGCAGTACGCGTACGTCTGGAGACGCTGGCGTTTCAAATGCGGTCGGGCCAGTATGACGCCACTGTCGATGCGCTATTAAATGACGAACTGCTGCAACGCTGGATGGCGTTCCGCCAGCATAGCATCTCCCGCTTTGTACAGAACTTGCTGTCCGGAATTGGCGACAGAGATGCCGGGCGTAACGAGCTATGGCTCGATCTCTGGCCGCCAGCCTACGCCTGGATTTTAGGTCAGGATTATCAGGCCCTCACCCGCTCTGCCAAAGCGCTGAAGCATTTCCCCTACCACAAGCTCGGCGGCGGCGCGGACGTTCAGGGGCTCATTGAATATTTCGCCAAAGATGACGCACAGCATGAAAGCGCCTTCCGCGCCTTTATGCGCCTGTTCAATCTGCCCTACGACATCAGCTATCAACAGTTCAAAACGGAAGGCTTCCCGATCGAATTTGTTAAACAGCAAAACAACCTTGTCCGTGAAAAATCTCAGCCGGGGACCTTTATTTACAGCGGAATTCAGATGTGGAATTTGCCTCCGTCGGCACTACTGGAAGCAATTAATGCGGCGGAACAGAGCGATTGCGACGATCTGCTTTATTACTGCTATGGCTGGGCAGAGCAGTCACTTTTCGACACCGTAGGCAATCATTACCAATAACCTACTGGCTAACATAGGGAAATCAACGATGGCTAACCAACAAAAATGGAAAGTATTTTTCTTGCTGTTCGTCACCATGTTTCTTCTTGGCGGCATACAGAACACAAAGGGCCTGATACTTGAGCAGGTACAGCACGACATCAATCTGAACATGGGGCAAATAGGAACGCTGATCATGTTTTTCCAGATAGGCTTTCTGGTCGCCAGCCTGCTTACCGGCTACTTTACCGATAAAAAAGGGCTAAAGATCATGATGTTGATTGGTTCGCTGATGATGGCCGTCGGCCTGGTCGGAACCAGTCTGGCATTCAGCGTGCTGCTGTTTTTCGGCTTCTATCTAATTGTCGGTCTGGGCATCGGCTCGATGCTGGTATCAATCATTACCGTCATCCCGACCTTCTATAAAGAGAAATCCGGTATGATGTTCAACGTCTCCAACGCCATGTTCGGTGTTGGTATGATCGCCACTCCGCTGATTTTACAGCAGCTTTTTTCCCATCACATCTCATGGCGCCTGTTCTATGTTGGGATCGCCGTTATTGTCGCCATCATTATTCTGGTGCTCAGTAGCCTGAAGCTGGAAAAAGCGCAGGGTATGGACATGCAGCTCTCTGATTTTATGCATATTCTCGGCCAGAAACGCTTGATGCTGGTGATTGGTTTTATCCTGTTCTACGTCGCTGCCGAAGCCGCTTTCCTTAACTTTTTCCCTATATTCTACAGCTCGCTCGACATTGCTGGCGCTTCCGCGGAAGACAAGATGGTCACGGCGGCTTATGTCATCTCCAGTTTTGCCATGCTGTTCACCATCGGCCGTTTTATTGGCGGATTTATCAACCTTAAGCTCGGCGACCGTAATACTTTAATCCTGTTTTCTCTCTTGTCGCTGGTTGCCATTATTGCCAGCCGCTACTTCGCCAGCCAATTCGTTTATTTGTTTATGGTGTTCGGTTTTGCCATGTCGGTACTGTTCCCTACAGCCTCTGCGGTGGCGACTAAACTCACCGATAAAAGCGGTTCAACCATGGGACTGATTTACGTCGCCTCAGGAATGGGGGGCGCTTTTGCAGGCTGGCTTATTGGCCAGATATCCCAAATGTATGGTGTCTCTCTGGGCTTTAACTTGATTATCGCTTTCGTCGCAGTTTTCTTTATTCTTACCTTGTTTGTCAGAGACAATATAAAAAACTAAGCGCTGTGAGACAGCGATATCCCCCGGCATAATCTTTCCATTTTGCCGGGGGTCTCACATAATTATTCACCATATACCCTAAATAATTCGAGTCACATGACAAAACGGTTAACCATTTTGTCCTATTTGCGAAAATTATTGACATTAATCAAAACATCCACACCGTTTTTTGTTCAGAAAGGAATGAGGAAAAAGCAAAAAGGGAAATAATTATGAATGAACATGTAGAGGTAAAACTCGCTTTTCCTTTATGGAAAGGTATTCTGACAATAATAACAGGGTTATTAATCTGGTTTACCCCGCCACCCGTTGGCCTGGATGCGCTGGCCTGGCATATGTTTGCGATATTTGCCGCCACTATTTTCGCCATCATATTAAAAGTCATGCCGATGGGTGCCGTAACGATGGTAGCGCTGGTTATTTCCACGATAACCGGCCTTACCCCTATTTCAGGAGGTGGAGGTACAGGAAAAGTAACGGCGCTGTCAGGTTTTTCAAATGGTACGATCTGGCTTATTGGTATAGCCATGTTCATTTCCCGCGCGGTAATTAAAACCGGGTTAGGGAGACGGGTAGCGCTGTGGTTCATCTCAAAATGCGGCTATAGCATGCTGGGCGTCGCCTACGGACTGGCTCTTTCCGATCTGGTTCTCGGCCCCGGTATCCCATCAGCCTCCGCCCGTGGCGGCGGTATAATGTATCCGATAACCCAGTCTATCGCCTCCGCTTATAAGTCAGAACCCGGCCCTACCGCCAGGAGAGCGGGGGCTTTTCTGATGATTTGCGTTTCTCAAATAGATGCCATCATCTGCGCAATGTTTCTTACCGCGATGGCTGGTAATCCATTAATAGCCGAGCTGGCTTTCAGTCAGGGTATTCAGATTAACTGGATGACCTGGTTTCTGGGGGCAATCGTCCCTGGTATACTTGCGCTGGTGATAATTCCCCTGTGTCTTTATTTTCTATATCCGCCAGAGTTAAAAAAGACACCAGAAATCCCCGGCATCGCACGTGAAGAATTGCGGAAAATGGGAGCCATGACACTTGCAGAGAAAATCCTGGCATTCGATTTTGTATTGCTAATCCTTCTGTGGACAGCTGGAGATATTCTTTTCAATATTCCCGCCACACTCTCGGCATTTATTGGCCTGGTCATTTTGCTTCTCTCTAATATAATGTCGTGGAAAAATATCATTGAAGAGAAAACGGCCTGGGATACTATGTTCTGGTTTGCCGTATTGGTCATGATGGCAAATGCGCTGAATAAATATGGTATGATAACCTGGATTTCAAAGGGCATCGTCGGCTATGTCGGTCACTTTGACTGGCTGTTAGTATTCATTGTGCTGATACTTGTATACTTTTATACCCGCTATTTCTTTGCTTCCGCAATGGCGCATATTTCTGCAATGTATCTTGCTTTTCTGGCTGTGTCGGTATCCGTTGGCGTCCCTCCACTGCTTGCCGCACTGACGCTGGGATATACTTCCAATCTCTCAATGGGCCTGACTCAGTACTCAGGCGGTCCGGGGCCTGCGCTATTTGGCTCGGGATATAATACTACAGGCCAGTGGTGGGGAATAAGCTTCCTGGTTTCCATTGTATCTATTGCGATCTGGCTATTAGCCGGCGGAATGTGGATGAAAATTATTGGCCTCTGGTAGGCAAAAATAAGTTTCCAGATGGCCTGACATTTATCTGGATGATACAGAGCCTAAATAATTTGGGTTGCTTAAATGCCAACAAGCGAAGCCGACACATAAGCAACCTGAGGGATGACGGGGAAATTAGCTTCAGTTACCCTGAAGAATTACATTATTGGTGTAGCAAAAGGCAAGGATGTCCACCAGGTAACGTCCCCTAACCCTATTGCTTCTTATCGAGATGCCGCATTACGTTTTGTGCGTTTCTACGCCATAAATGATATTTCCCCAGCAATGAAACAGGCATTAACCACGCGTAAAGTAATTGGTATTGGCGGTGTACATAATTATTCTGTGGGCGCACAGCTTCATATGAAAACGTATGACATTGCAAGCCTGCAGAAATTCTCAGCATCTCAGGTATGGAAGGGAGACTCAGAATTACGCGGAGAATATCGTGATACCGATGTCAGTAGTCTTCTTTTAGTCCAGGGGTTCATGGAGGCGTTACATATCCCAGCAGTGACGATCGTAAAAGCGAACCTTGTACAGGGATTACTGGTGCAGCAGTGAAAAAAGACTCCGAATGAGAACATTCAGCGTATCAAATTCATATAATCATTCCATCAGGTAGTCTTATTATTGGTTCATCGCAGGTTAGCGTGAACCAATAGAAAACGGCAGTCAGAAGGTTTAGGTTTGTATTCGCCAAAACACACCCTGAACCTTCAAAACTGCCGTTACCATGAATGCTAACCTGATTTCTCTTCTCTGGAAAGGATTCAGTGTCTTTTCTTGCACTGAAATTGCCCACGATACCCTGCTCATCCGCTTTTGATCCTATCATAAGCGGCTTACCCGAATTGTTCCGTCAATATGACCTCATGAGACACGGCCGATGGTTCGCAAAGTACATCACGATTTTTTGCGCCCTTTAACCACCGGTTTTTCCTCTCGCTCAGGTTTGGCCGCCTTTGTGGGGGGGGTATCCCGCAGGTTGAGATTGACAAAATATTCCTTACCCAGAATTTTCCCGCTACCCAGCCACTCGATCCCCCGGTAGGTCAGCCTGAACCCGGCATCGCTGCGCCGCAGGATATTTCCGCTACCGTCAGACACCACATATCCGGTTTCATTCAGCAGATTTACCGTCATGGTCTGCTCCCTGGTATCACGATACATCTGCTGTACTGAACTCAGATAATCGCCTGCCAGATCCGCCAGCGACTGCTTTACGCGCACATCGATCATCGCTGCCGTTTGTAGCTGGTTACCCAGATTCGTCGCCAGCAGCGCATACAGCTGGGCCGTTGCTTTCGCCAACGCCACCTGCACCTTCACATCCTGAGCAAATTTCGTCGTATCCCAGACGAAAATCTGGCGTTCGGTGGTTACCGTTTCAGTTTTTTGCTCTTCCCACAGCTTCCATTTCGCTGGTGCAGGTAACAGCTTCTCTTCGCTAACCTGTTCTTTCTTCACGCTGCGGTAGCGGAGGTTATCTGGCGCATTGAACAGCGATGTCGCCAGGTATGAAGCGCACACGCTCTGCTGCTGGCGGGTATTACCGTGGACTAAAACGGAGAGTGGGCTTCCCTGCACAGGTACGGCAGCCACATTCACTTTGCTTTTTTCCAGCGCCCGAATGATATCCGCGCGAACGCGATCGCCACGTGCCAGGTCACATACCAGGCCCATCACCTGTTCGTTAACCTTGCCGTTGACCTTCGGCACCTGGCTATTTAGCGAATCGGTTATCAGCGTGTATGCCGGTATTGATATCACCGCAACCGTGGTTGTCGTGGCTGCTGACGGGATTTCTGCCGCCGCCATCCCTGACGCTGACAGGGAAGCAAGCATCACCATTAGTGCGCTACGCTTAAGCTTTCCTTTCATTCCTGTATCCTCTTTAAAAATGTTACTGCACGTTTATCGTGATACGCCGGTTCGGTGCCAGGCAGGCGATTGTTGCGGCAGATTTTCTCCCTGCACACTGCACCCGTGGCATTGATTTCCCCATCCCGAGAGAAGTGATAACACTCTCCGGCAGACCGTTTGCAACCAGCACCCGCTTCACCGACTCCGCCCGGGCCTGCGACAAGCGCAGATTATCTTCTGTGGAACCGAAGCGATCGGTATAGCCGGTAATGGTTATCCGGCGAACGTCCATACCGGACTGGCGAATATCCATCGCCAGTTGGCGGATTTGCGCTTCCCCCTGAGCGCTTAACTGCGCGCTGGCAAATGCAAACAGGGCTTCAGCATTCAATTCACGCTGCATGACGGCAGGCTTCGCCGGTGCCTGCTGTGCCAGGCAGTTTTCCGGCAGGAAGTACGTGTCACCCACTTTCAGATCGCTGTCGTATAGCACCTTGTACTGGCATGTCACCTCTGAACCACCGGCGGTCGGGAAGTGGAATATATAATCCCACTCCTTAACCCGCATCACGCCTTCCTTAAAGTGCGGGACGCCAAGCAGCTCATATACCTGGGCTTTGGTCATCCCTGGCTTGATTTTCACCAGCGCCCCGACATCCGGGTAACTGCCTTCACTTCTGATCGCTGACTCTTTATCGGGGAACACTGGCTGTGCCGTCTTCCCCTCCGCATCGGGGTTACTCAGGCTCTGGGTACATCCTGTCAGCAGCAGTACCACACAGACAGAGGCCAGCAAACCTAACTTCATCTGTTTCATCATCATTTCTTCCTTTAAAATCCGGGACAAAGCCCCGCCGCTATGGACGGGGCCTCCTGCTGCCTGTTACCACTGATAACCCACACCGATAGAAGCACCGAAGTCGCCCTGACTGTTCGTGGAACCGGACACCTTCGTTACCCATTTACCGTTGTCAGAAATGGTGGACATACCAAACGCGATTGCCGACTGCCCCTGATAGGTACCACCACCCAGCCCCACCATGCTTGCACCTGGAGAATAAGGCTGCGGCAAGCTGGACATTGCCATCGCACCCGCAATACCGGCGCTCAGTTTGTTCTTCTGGTCGTTAACCATGTTTTTCAACTGGTTAAACTGCTTATTGGTGTAGTTAACCGATTCAGAGACGCCCTGCTTCAACTGACCAACGTTCACCGCATCTGTGTTTTCCGTACCCGCAGCAACGTTGGTTATTTGGCGTTCACCACCGGAATAGCCCATTGAGACGGTATTCTCACGGCTGGCGACGGAGTTAACCCCCAGCGCCACCGAGTTTTTGGCCGTGGCCGACGAACCGTTACCCAGCGCGACAGAGTTTGCACCAGACGCCGATGCCTTCGTCCCCACCGCCATGCTGTTGCTGCCGCTGGCTGACGATCCGGCACCACCCGCAAGTGAATCGCTGCCAGTAACGGTTGGTTTGGCGTAGTTGCTGGTGTTATTCACCTGGAACATACCGTCCTTACCGCTGCTGATATTGGTCACGTTATTGGTGATACTGCCGGTAGCATCTTTCAGCTGCGCCACGTTCACCGCATCGGTGTCTTCCGTACCCGCAGCCACGTTAGTTATCTGGCGTTCGTTACCGACGGAGCCGACAGAAACCGAGTTATCGCGATCAGCAACGGAGCCGCTGCCCAGCGCCACAGAGTTGCTGGCGGTCACCGAGGCATTATCGCCAATGGCTATGCTGCCGGTGCCCGAGACGCTGGCATTATTACCGGTAGCGATAGCGCCATTCCCGGAAGCCTGCGCACCATTACCGGTCGCAATGCTGTTATTACCGCTGGCAACTGTACCCTGACCGAGGGCGACAGCGTCCGTTCCACTAGCTATTGCATCAGGTCCGGTCGAGTTCACCTTCAGATAACGCATGGTCGGCATTACCGTATTGGTGTAAGACTCCTCGATATTGGTTACCCGATAATCGAGGTTATCGACCTTCTGGTTGGTGGCATACAGCTGGGAGCCGTTCACCGCGTCGGTGCTGGTGCTGCTCAGCTCCCCCGCCGCCACGTGGGTGATTGTGTTCACCGCCGTATCCCCGTGACTGGCCGAGAAGGCCCCTTTATCTGCATCCCACAGCAAGGCATCGTTCTGCAGCCCGCCGACGCCGGCGTTCAGGTTCTCCACCGAATCTCCCAGTGCGCTGATGTTCTGCGTGTTCTGCGCGATATTCGTGGTGTTGGTCGCCACATTCTGGTTGGTGGCGTACAGCTGCGAGCCGTTCACCGCGTCGGTGCTGGTGCCGCTCAGCTCCCCGGCCGCCACGTGGGTGATTGTGTTCACCGCCGTATCGCCGTGGCTCGCCGAGAAGGCCCCTTTATCTGCATCCCACAGCAGGGCATCGTTCTGCAGCACGCCGACGCCGACGTTCAGGTTCTCCACCGCCGTATTGGTGGCGTACAGCTGCGAACCGTTCACCGCATCGGTGCTGGTCTCTGACAGACGACCCGCCGCGACGTGAGTGATGGTGCGTTCCGCCCCTTCACTGCCCACACTCAGCGTGCTCGCCGGGTTCGCCCCCGCAAACGCGTAGTCGGTGCCGCGCAGCGTCACCCCTGAGGTGCCCACCGCCGCTTCCGTCAGTGAGCCCGCGCCCAGCGCGATATCCCCGGCGTTGTTCGCCACCGCGCCCGTCCCGATTGCAACAGAGTCCAGCCCCAGCGCCTGCGAGTCTGCCTCCGTTGAATTGGCATGGAAGTACTTCGTGCCGCCGGTGTAGACGTTCTCCACCGAATCGCCCAGTGCGCTGATGTTCTGCGTGTTCTGCGCGATATTCGTGGTGTTGGTCGTCACATTCTGGTTGGTGGCGTGCAGCTGGGAGCCGTTCACCGCATCGGTGCTGGTGCTGCTCAGATCCCCGGCTGCCACGTGGGTGATTGTGTTCACCGCCGTATCGCCGTGGCTCGCCGAGAAGGCCCCTTTATCTGCATCCCACAGCAGGGCATCGTTCTGCAGCCCGCCGACGCCGGCGTTCAGGTTCTCCACCGCCGTGTTGGTGGCGTACAGCTGGGAGCCGTTCACCGCGTCGGTGCTGGTGCTGCTCAGCTCCCCCGCCCCCATGTGGGTGACTTTCTGGTCGCCCGCGTTAACCCCTGCGGTGGTGATCGCCGGCCCGCCGCTGATCGTCAGCCCGCTGCCGTCCAGGGTGGTGGTGCCGCCGATGATCGCCGAGGCGAATTCCGGGCTG
>NZ_JBDYQK010000047.1:0-13312 GCF_043832615.1 Klebsiella sp. KE9456 | reverse complement strand
GGACGCCAATAGAAACGTTACTTGATGGAAAACGCATCTGGGCTGAGAAAAATTTAAGCCAGATGTAATCTGACAGATACCTGTATAAATAACCGGTAACTGTCAGATCAGGTCTGAGCTAATACACCTTATTTCCTAAAACGGCTGAAGACGTACAATGTCATCTCACAGGCGTTATGGTATGACGTACAGACACTATCTGCTCTACAATGACAGCGTTAGCGAACAGATTCAGGCGCCGCTTCCCGGCTTCGCGAATACACAATGACGTGTCTGACGGGTACGAAGGGAGGATCACAATGATTCAATGTAAACGCGTTTATGATCCCGCGGAAGAGCGCGACGGCTATCGCGTTCTGGTCGACCGCCTGTGGCCGCGCGGGATAAAAAAGGCGGCGCTGCATTATGATGAATGGTGCAAAGCCCTCGCGCCGTCCGCTGACTTACGTAAGGCATTTCACAGCGAGACGATTGATTTCGCCCACTTTAGTCAATGCTACCGCAAGGAGCTTGATGACCAGCGCGATGAAGGCCTGCGCCTCGTCGCACTGGCCCGCCAGCAGCCGCTGACGCTGCTCTATGCAGCGAAAAATACCCGGCAAAACCATGCCCGGGTGCTGGCAGACTGGCTGACCGCGCTTAAATAAAAATTATGACTTCTTCGGGTGATCGCGACGCCAGAGCGCCCATTCGTCTATGGTTTCGCCGCCGGGAAGTTTGCAGTCACTACGTACGCCCTGCGGGCTTTGAACCGGGACCAGAACGCCCCCCTGTTGCCCGCAATACACCGAAGCCGGATTAGCCATCCCTGGCGGATGAGCGGGCTGAGTCGGTTGAGGTTGCGCACATCCCGCAAGTACCAGAGGAAACATCACTATCATCCACTTCATTTCGGCTCCTTCATTGTCATTGTTCGATACGGCCTTTCGCCCTGAATCTTCACGATTTCTCCATTTTAGCCACACTTTTACCTCGTAGAGTAGCTCCTGTTCTCGAACTGACCAGAGAACAGATCATTCCATAATCAATGAGTTTTTTCCCCGCCTCCCCCGGCGGGGTTTTTTTAGGGTTAAACGCACCAAATAAGATAATTGATTTAAAAATTGTCCCGTCAGTAAGCTGCGCTGACTTGCCAGCGGCTTCATTAACGGCGTGATCTTCCCCTTTAAGGTTGTGGCGTATTCCCGAATCGCATCACGCCCGCCGCACGCTTTAGCACAATAACGGTCTTATCGTCAGCGAATTTTTCATCTTGCCTGGACTAATTGAACGCGAAATCCGCTATGATATGACGCCTCACTTGCATCTACAGGGACACCATAATGAAACTGGGTATTCTATTTCCGGTCGTGATTTTTATCGTCGCGGTTATTTTTCTGGGCTGGTTCTTTATTGGAGGTTATGCAGCGCCGGGCGGAGCATAATGAAAAAAAGCACCCTTATAATGCTCATCGTCGCCATTGTGGCCGTCGCGGGCACGCAATTTGGCTGGTGGTAAATCCAGGAATAATCGCTTCCTCATCGGCGGGATATTGCAGAATTATCTTATCTACTCAATAGGTTAAAAGAATATAGTCACTTCATCAGCCGACTCCGCCGGCTGGCCCCGGCGGACGGATTTAACGGGAGAAGTGAGGAATGAAAAAACCGATTGTGTTGCCGCTGATTCTCGCGCTTTGCACGCTGTTATCGGGATGTATTATCGACCCAGGCTATCATCGCGGGCCGCCGCCGCCCCACTATCATTGTGATGACAGAGGATGGAGATAACGCGAAAACATAACAAGGCGAACGTCTGTTCGCCTTGTTGCCTGAGCTTAATCCTGACGATCTGAACCTAAAAACAGAAATCCCAGCGGAATAGAGAATAAAAGCGTGAACACGAGGCTGTAGACCATAACCATCGCCCCCTGCAGGAAGAACATTGACGTCGTCCACTCTGAGTACGGCATATTATACTCACTTACCACCCCACCAAAGGTCGCACGACCAACGACAAACAGCGCGATAATAAACACCGTGGCGATCGACAAGAAGAACTTCTTGCTGTTTTTATTGTGAGTCAGTTTCTGCAGAATCATCCGGTTCCCTTCTTTTATGCGCGATAATCAGCTGTATATGTAACACCAATGCAATCAAAACTGAAGGCGTTTGTTACAAACAAAGAACGGTCGGCCACGCGCATACCGGCACGATGATTACGACTGGAGCGTCGCCAGACGGGCGGCGAAACCAACAAAAATAAGGCCAATCAGGCTGTTGCCAATTTTCGCCAGTTTCTTTTTCGTTTTCACGTAGCGGGTGACAAAAGAGCCGGAAAGAATCAGAAAACTCATATAGAAGAAGCTAATAACTTCCAGCGTCAGCGCCAGAATAAAGAACGCCAGGCCAGGCGTTCTGGCATTAACGTCAATAAACTGAACGAAAAATGAAACATAAAACAGAATGGCTTTCGGATTCGTCAGGCTGAGCGTCAGAGAACGTTTCAGGATAGCGCTCCCCGGTTCCGACCCAGAAGCCGAATGACCCTCGCGCTGGGTTAGCACCGCATAGAGCATTTTACCGCCCATCCACAGCAGATAAATCGCCCCCAGATAACGAACAATATTGAACAGCACCGGAGTGGTTTTGATAAGCGTCGCGACACCGGCAAAAGCCAGAAACATCAGCACCGCATCACCAAAGAACACACCTGCCGCGGCCAGATAGCCCTTTTTAACGCCGTGAGCGATGCCGGTCTTCAGAACAAAAAGGGTATTTGGGCCGGGGACAAGAATGATAAAGATAGCCCCGACCAGATAGGTCAGGTAATTCAACACACCAAACTCAGCGAACACAACGCACTCCTTCGCTTACAACAACAAATGATCCCGCGCACGTTAACGCAACAGGGACCATTTTGAAAGCGCTGTAAGTGCGGATCGCTTAATAGAGCGAAGCTTCCCCCAGCGGACGGGTCTTAAAGCGGCGGTGAACCCACAAATACTGCTCTGGCGCGCGCAGAATCTCTTTCTCAATAACCTTATTGATATAGCTGGCCGCATCCTGCTTATCTTCGCCAGGATAATCACTCATCACGTCGCTGATATGCAGACTGTAACCTTTACGATCCGCCTTGCGCACCATACTGATGGTAAGCATTTTCGCGCCGGATAAGCGGGACAGCACATAGGTGCCGTTAGTGGTTGCCGCCTGTTGTACCGAAAAGAACGGCGCAAAAACGCTTCCCTTCGGACCGTAGTCCTGGTCAGGTGCGAACCACACCGCTTCGCCAGATTTCAACGCATGTACCAGGCCGGACAAATTGCGGCGATCAATCATCGCTTTATTGGAACGTAAACGACCACGCGTCTGCACCCACTCCATCAGCGGGCTATTATGCGGACGGTAAGTTGCCATCATAGGGCGACAAATTCCCATCGTACGCCCACCGAGTTCAAGAGACATAAAGTGTATGCCAACCACCATCACGCCTTTTCCGGCGTTCAGGGCATTATTAAGGTTAGCCATGCCTTCAACATCAAACCATTTCCTGACCCGCTCATCGCTCCAGAACCAGGCCATTCCCGTTTCAATAAGCCCCATTCCCAGCGACATAAAGTTCTGTTCAATGAGTTTCTCACGGGCGGCCGGCGACATATCCGGAAAGCAGAGTTCGAGATTTCGTCTGGCGATATGCTCCCGGCGTCGGAGAAAACGTCGTGACGCCCGGCCGGCGCTGCTGCCGATAATGTGCAAAATGGGATAAGGTAACTGAACGATAAGCCAGAGTATGGACAGGCCAAACCAGGTCCCCCAGTTACGCGGGTGGAGTAAACTTTTGTTAAAAGCGCAAGACATGTTTTTTCCTGTAAACATCTGAACATGAGGTAACGCTTAAGGAAAAAACGAGTCCCTTCATCTGTCATTAGGCGGTACGTGTAACAGTTGAGACAATAATAATCCTGATAAATTCATTCCGGCAAGTAAAAAACCGCGACAGCATAAAAAAACACAATACCCGCACAGTTGTAACAAAATGTAAAATACAAATAAATAAGTAATAAAAAATAGCCTCAAAAATGATTATCACGCTAATGATTCATTCTACTGTAACGCCCTCAATTTCGATGCGCCGTCGCCGTAAACCCCCGGTGGCTGACGCCACGGCAGGCGCTGCGATCGCCTGCCCCGCGGCGGTTCGCATTAACCAAAACCTTAGCGCCGCGAAATAAAACGCAACGAGGCGCGGATCCGCAGTAGGCCTGAATACGCTATTCATTTATCGCGCCCTGCCGTCAGCCACATTAAACAATGTAATTATCGAGATAACGTCTGAAATAAGAATCCACTTATTTTATCGCTGCTGATAGTTAATTTTCAGCGCAGCGATTCATAGCGCAACCATTATTGCAGATTTTTATCTACGGCCCTTTAACCGAACAGCAGGAAATAAAGTTCAGGCGTTTTTTCTGGCGCCGGAAAAAACGCATCATAGACAAAAATCTCGGACGATTCTCACGTTTCAACAAACCATTGCAGGCAATCCTGAGCGCCTGTTTATATCCTTCATCTTTAATTAACCCCAGCGGCGACATCAGCGACATCGGTCCATGATGAAAACGCACGGAAGCAAAGCCTGCCCGCTGGAAAATCGCCTGCCAGCCCGCGGCGCTTAACGGGCTGACGTGAGATTTCACGACCCCCTGAAGCTGAAGACGCGTTTCGTCATCGAGCGCATCCTGAGAATACATAATATCATGAGTCAATAAACGACCGCCGGGTTTCAGCACGCGGAAATATTCCGCCGCCAGCTTCTCCTTCGCTTTATCGGCGTACATGGTAAGCATCGCCTCATTAATCACCACATCAAACGTAGCGTCGGGAAAGGGCAAACGATTAGCATTGGCCTCCAGCACCACAACCCGATTATCCACGCCCTCACGGACGATATTTTGTCGGGCTTTCGCCAGCGCCTCTTTATCCATATCAATCGCGTAGACGCTGCAACGAAAACGTTGCGCCAGCTCAATCGCGGTGGTGCCCATATTACAGGCCACCTCCAGGACTTTACTCTCCGCGGTAAAGCCCGCCTGCTGAAACAACCACTCTGTTGCCTCTATTCCCCCAGGGCGTAAACGGGTTTTCCCCAGTCTGGCCAAAAACGTATGTCCAGCTTGTTCGCTTGTGTTCATCAGCATCCCCTTTCTGATTTTATAAGATGCATTATAAATACAACATTATGATTGCCGGGGGAATGCCGTGAATAAATTTTATTGGTATGGCGCCACACAGGCATATAATGTCGCGTATTGACCAAAAATCTATTCAATATTTAACAATTACTTAGCATACAGAGCGCGCTACATCGTGTTAAGTGCGTGCCTGTTTTAATTGAAATGAGAAACATTCTCATATTAACATACACCTATTGATGAATTGTTCTGAACCCGGCCATGTCCCAGCCTTCCGCCACGACGTCACCGCTAACGCTTGCTTCGCTGTATAGCGACAATCACAGTTGGCTGAAAAACTGGCTTACCCATAAGCTACAATCCGCGTTTGACGCCGATGATGTGGCGCAGGATACCTTTGTGCGGATCATGGGCAGCGACTCGCTGACCACGATTCGCGATCCAAAGTCCTTCCTTTGCACCATCGCGAAACGGGTGATGATCGACCTGTACCGCCGCCATGCGCTGGAGCGCGCATGGCTGGAGATGCTCTCTGAGTTACCGGAGGCGCTGGCCCCGTCGCCTGAGCTGCGGCAAAGCCAGCTTGAGCTTTTACAGCAGATTGACGCCATGCTGGACGGGCTGAACGCCAAAGCGCGGGAAGCCTTTTTGCTCTCGCAGCTTGAAGGGCTGACTTACGCTGAAATAGCCAGACGCCTGTCGGTCTCCGTCAGTTCGGTTAAAAAATATATGGCTAAAGCCACCGAACACTGTCTGCTGTTTCGTCTGGAGAATGGCCTGTGAACCGGACGCTGACCGATTCCCGCCGCCAGGCATTACGCTCCGCTTCTCACTGGTACGCCGTCCTGAGCGATGGTTGCGTGAGTCCGCAGCAGGAAGCGCGCTGGCAGCAGTGGTATGAGCAAAACAACGATCATCAGTGGGCCTGGCAACAGGTGGAAAACCTGCGTCAGCAAATGGGACAATTGCCGGGTGGCCTGGCCAGCCGGGCGCTTCACGATAGCCGCCTCGCCCGCCGCCATGTGCTGAAAGGGTTGCTACTGTTACTGGCCGCCAGTGGCGGATGGCGGCTATGGGATTCTGAACTGGCGGAAGGGCTACGCGCCGATTACCGTACGGCGAAAGGTCTGCCTCACCAGCAGCGGCTCGCCGACGGAACGCTGCTTACGCTGAATAGCGAAAGCGCGGCGGATGTCCGGTTTGACGCTCACCAGCGTCTGGTCCACCTGCGCTATGGCGAAATCGCTATCAAAACCGCCAGCGATAGCCAGCGACGGCCATTTCGGGTACAGACACGTGAAGGGATACTGACGGCGCTCGGCACCGAATTTACGGTGCGCCAGTTTGTCGACGCAACCCAACTGATGGTGCTGCAACATGCCGTTGAAGCGATGTTACCTTCTGGCCGCACCCAACGCGTCAATGCCGGTGAAAGCCTGTGGTTTACCCGCGATCGCTTTGCCCCCCTGACAAAGCTTAAGGACGGTGAAGGGAGCTGGATCCAGGGCATTCTGACCTTTCGTGATACGCCGCTGAGCGACGTTATCGCCACCGTCTCCCGCTACCGCTCCGGCGTACTGCGTTGCGATCCCGCCGTAGCCGGATTGCGCCTGAGCGGTACCTTCCCGTTGAGTGATCCCGACGCAATTCTTAAGGTTATCGCGCAAACAATGCCGATAAAATTGCACTTTATCACCCGCTACTGGGTCACGCTTACGCCTGCCTGATAAAAAAAACACAAAAAATTCTCATTCGCTGTTGTCCTTTTTCCCTCACTCGTTCGACTTATTCATTGAAGACAACCAAAAACGATCATGGAGAAGTCATGACACCTTTACGCGTTTTACGCAAACCGATGCCTCTGGTGATGGCAATCCGTTTAAGCCTGCTGCCGTTAGTGGGGCTGACTGCCGCGTCGGCCTTTGCCGCCACGCAGTTTGATATTGCAGCCGGAGATTTAGACAACGTACTCAACCAATATGCCGCTCGCAGCGGTATTACCCTCTCTGCCGACGCCGGTCTGACACGCGGCAAACATAGCGCTGGCCTGCATGGCAGCTATGAAACCGAAGAGGGCTTACGCACGCTGCTCAACGGCAGCGGACTGCAGCTCAAGTCTTTGGGCAATAATGTCTGGACCCTTGAGCCCGCGCCTGTCAGCGCAGAATCCACCTTAACCGTGGTAGGTGACTGGCTCGGCGACGCGCGTGAAAATGATGTTTTTGAACACGCCGGCGCCCGCGATGTTATTCGTCGGGATGATTTCGCCAAAACCGGCGCGACAACCATGCGCGAGGTCCTGAACCGTATTCCCGGCGTTAACGCCCCGGAAAATAACGGTACCGGCAGTCACGATCTGGCCATGAACTTCGGTATTCGCGGACTCAACCCGCGCCTTGCCAGCCGCTCCACGGTGCTAATGGATGGCATCCCGGTTCCCTTTGCTCCCTACGGCCAGCCGCAGCTTTCTCTGGCGCCGGTGTCCCTCGGCAATATGGATGCCATTGATGTGGTTCGCGGCGGCGGCGCGGTGCGCTACGGGCCGCAAAGCGTCGGCGGCGTGGTGAACTTTGTTACCCGCGCCATTCCGCAGGATTTTGGTATTGCGGGCGGCGTCGAGGGGCAACTCAGCCCCACCTCGTCGCAAAACAATCCGAAAGAAACCCATAACCTGCTGATTGGCGGCACGGCGGATAACGGCTTCGGCTCCGCCCTGCTCTACTCAGGCACCCGTGGCAGCGACTGGCGCGAACACAGCGCGACGCGTATTGACGATGTGATGCTGAAAAGCAAATATGCGCCCAATCAGGTGCATACCTTTAACAGCCTGCTGCAATACTACGATGGCGAAGCCGATATGCCAGGCGGTCTCTCCCGCGCCGACTACAATGCCGATCGCTGGCAGTCCACGCGGCCTTACGATCGCTTCTGGGGGCGCCGCCAGCTTGCCAGTCTCGGCTATCAATATCAGCCCGATGCCCAGCATAAATTTAACATCCTGGGGTTCTATACCCATACCCTGCGTAGCGGTTACCTGCAACAGGGTTCGCACATCACCCTTTCGCCGCGCGAATATTGGGTCCGCGGCATCGAACCGCGCTATAGCCAGAGCTTTATGATCGGCCCCTCCGCTCATGAAATCGGCGTTGGCTACCGCTATGTGAACGAATCGACCCACGAGATGCGTTATTACACCGCGACCACCAGCGGCGTGCTGCCCGACACCGCCAGCCCGTACGATCGCGATACCCGTTCCGGCACCGAAGCCCACGCCTGGTATATTGATGATCGTATTGATATCGGCAACTGGACGATTACGCCGGGTATGCGCTTCGAGCACATCGAGTCTTACCAGAACAACAACCTGAAAGGCACACATGAGCAGGTCAGCTACAATGCGCCGCTTCCTGCTCTAAATGTGCTTTATCACCTCACCGACAGCTGGAATTTATATGCCAACACAGAAGGATCATTCGGCACCGTACAGTACAGCCAAATTGGCAAGGCTGTGCAAAGCGGCAATGTGGAACCGGAAAAAGCACGCACATGGGAGGTCGGCACCCGCTACGACGACGGCGCGCTGAGCGCTGAAATGGGGCTGTTCCTGATTAACTTCAACAATCAGTACGACTCCAATCAGATCAATGACACGGTTACCGCCCGCGGTAAAACCCGCCATAGCGGCCTGGAGGCGCAAACCCGTTACGATCTTGGTGAGCTGTCGCCCGCGCTGGATAACCTTTCGGTTTACGCCAGCTACGCGTACATCAATGCGGTGATCCGTGAGAAAGGCGACACCTATGGCAATCAGGTTCCCTTCTCGCCGAAGCATAAAGGCACCTTTGGCGTCGATTATAAGCCCGGCAACTGGACGTTTAACCTTAACAGCGACTTCCAGTCCAGTCAGTTTGCGGATAACGCCAATACCGTTGCCGAGAGCGCTGACGGCAGTACCGGGCGTATTCCCGGCTATATGCTATGGGGCGCGCGCGTCGCCTACGATTTCGGTCCGCAGATGGCCAGGCTCAACCTTGCCCTGGGGGTAAAAAATATCTTCGATCATGAGTATTACATCCGCTCATACGACGATAACAATAAAGGCCTTTACGCCGGTCAGCCGCGCACGCTGTATCTGCAAGGCTCAATGAAGTTCTGATGATTGTTTTTGGCGGATAGCGGCGTCAGCGCCCTGTCCGCCCACTGGAGTTCACTATGTTTACCCTTGCTCGCAGGTTTCTTTTCAGTCTGTTGCTTCTGGCAGGCCCGGTATTTGCCGTTACCGTGCAGGATGAGCACGGTACTTTTACCCTTGATAAAACGCCGCAGCGGATCGTGGTGCTTGAATTCTCTTTTGTCGACGCGCTGGCGGCGGTCAACGTTAGCCCGGCTGGCGTCGCTGATGATAACGACCCCTCGCGGATTCTGCCGGAGGTGCGCGCGCGCCTGAAGTCCTGGCAGTCGGTCGGCACCCGTGCTCAGCCCTCTCTGGAGGCAATCAGCGCGCTACACCCGGATCTGATCATCGCCGATAGCAGTCGTCATACGGGCATTTACCCCGCCCTGCGGCAAATTGCTCCGGTACTGCTGTTAAAATCGCGCAATGAAACCTATGCAGAAAATCTGCAATCAGCGGCCATTATCGGCAAAGTCGTCGGCAAAGATACGCAGATGCAGCAGCGTCTGGCACAGCATCGGCAAACAATGGCGGCGTTTGCCCGTCAGTTACCGGCCGGAGCCAGCGTGCTGTTTGGCACGTCGCGCGAACAGCAATTTAATCTTCACTCGGCGCAAACCTATACCGGCAGCGTACTGACGGCGCTCGGGCTAAAGGTTCCACAGCCCATCAACGGTACGCCGATGACGGCGATTAATCTCGAACAACTGCTGGCAATAAATCCCCAGTGGCTGCTGGTGGCGCATTACCGCGCTGAAAGCATCGTTAAAAAATGGCAGCAAGATCCGCTCTGGTCCATGTTGCAGGCGCAGCAAAATCAGCAGGTTGTCGCCGTCGACAGCAACAGCTGGGCGCGGATGCGCGGTATCTTTGCCGCCGAACGTATCGCCAGCGACATGGTAAAAATTGTCCACCATCAGGCGGTCGATACCACGCCATGAGACCGTTCCATCGTTCGTTTTTTATCTGGGGGCTGCCGCTGCTGACGCTAACCGGCCTGTTCTGGCTGAGTCTGTTCTGCTATGCGGCGATCCCCATCTCCCCGCTCAACGCTCTTCACGCGCTGCTCGCCCCTGACACGCCTCCCCTTGCGGAGGCGTTAGTGCTTAATCTGCGTCTGCCCCGCAGCCTGGTGGCGATGATGCTCGGCGCCAGCCTGGCGATATCAGGCTCGCTGCTGCAAACCCTGACGCATAACCCGCTGGCATCGCCCTCGCTGCTGGGTATTAATAGCGGCGCGGCGCTGGCGATGGCCCTGACCAGCGCTTTCAGCCCGGCGCCGCTGGCAGGTTATTCGCTGGCGTTGATCGCCGCCTGCGGCGGTGGAATAAGCTGGCTTCTGGTGATGACCGCCGGCGGCGGCTGGCGTCAGGAACTGGATCGTCATCGGCTGATCCTCGCCGGTATTGCCCTTTCGGCACTCTGTATGGCGCTGACCCGCATCACCCTGTTACTGGCGGAAGATCACGCGTACGGAATTCTCACCTGGCTTGCGGGCGGCGTTTCCCACGTACGCTGGGCCGAATTCTGGCAGCTTTTTCCCTTTACAGCGCTGATTATTCCCGGCGTATTGCTGCTGTCTAACGCGCTTAATCTGCTCAATGTCGGCGATAACACCGCCCATTCACTGGGGGTAAATTTGTTCCGCCTGCGTCTGTTCATCAACGCCGCAACGTTATTGCTGACCGGTAGCTGCGTCAGCGTGGCCGGCCCAGTCGCGTTTATTGGCCTGCTGATCCCGCATCTGGCGCGGCTTTGGGCGGGCCACGATCATCGAGTGCTTCTGCCTATGAGCGCCATACTCGGCGCGCTGTTCATGCTGCTGGCGGATATTCTCGCCAGGGCGCTGGCCTGGCCGGGCGAGCTTCCTGCCGGCGCGGTACTGGCGCTGGTCGGCGCTCCCTGTTTCGTCTGGCTGGCAAGGAGGCGCGGATGAGACTCCGCCGCATTATTTTGTTGCTGCTCATACTGGCGCTGTTAACCGTATTGTCCCTGCGAATGGGCGCGGTGCCGCTGCCGTGGCAGGCGCTGCTTGATGGATGGCATCCCGGCAGTGATTCTCATTATGTGCTGATGCAATATCGCCTGCCGCGCGTTGTCCTGGCGCTGTGTATCGGCGCCGCGCTGGCGGTTTCCGGGGTACTGGTACAGGGAATCGTGCGTAACCCGCTGGCCTCGCCGGATATTCTGGGCATTAATCACGCCGCCAGCCTTGCCTCAGTGTGCGCTCTGTGGTTTTTGCCCGCGTTATCCCTGCTGTGGCTTCCGCTGTTGGCCTTTATCGGCGGAATGACGGCGATGGGCGTGCTGAGTCTCCTGGCAGGGTTTTCCCGTCCCATGCGCCTGGCGTTGACCGGTGTGGCGTTATCAACCTGCTGGGCCAGCATAACCGATTACCTTTTATTGTCACGCCCCCAGGATATCAATAACGCGCTGCTGTGGCTGACCGGCAGCCTGTGGGCCAGAGACGGTTCATTCGTCATCGTCGCCCTGCCGCTGCTGGCCGTGTTGCTCCCTCTGAGTTTCGCTCTCCACCGCGATCTGGATCTGGCGGCACTGGGCAGCGACCGCGCCGGGACGCTTGGCGTTAATATGCGCTGGCTTAACGGCTACGGCTTAACCCTGGCGGTGGCTCTCGCTTCGGTGAGCGTCGCGGTCTGCGGCCCTGTTGCTTTTATCAGCCTCGTGGTGCCGCACCTTGTTCGCCGTCTCTTCGGCGGTCGTCATCGCTATGTATTACCGGTTTCGGCCCTGGCCGGTGGACTGTTGCTGCTGTTTGCCGATCTGTTAGCGCGAACCCTCCAGCCGCCGATGGAACTACCGGCTGGCGTGTTAACCGCGATTATCGGCGCCCCCTGGTTTATCTGGCTACTTGTGAGAATGCGTTAAATGGAACTGCGAACGGAAAATCTGACCGCTGGCTATAACGGCAAGCGCATTATCAACGATCTCAATCTGACCCTACCGGCCGGGAAAATCACCGCCTTGCTGGGGCCAAACGGCTGTGGCAAATCCACCTTACTGAAGTGCTTCTCTCGTCTTTTGACGCCGACAGCGGGTGAAATCTGGCTCGGTAATACGACATTAAACCGAATATCGACGCGGCAACTGGCGCGACGACTGGCGCTGCTGCCGCAACAGCATCATGTACCGGAAGGCGTGACCGTCCGCGAACTGGTCGGCTATGGCCGCAGCCCGTGGCTGCCGCTATGGGGGCGACTGTCGGCGCGGGATCGCCAGAGAGTCGAGGACGCGCTGATGCGAACCGGCGTCGCTTCACTGGCGGAGCAGCCGCTAAGCGCCCTTTCCGGCGGCCAGCGGCAGCGGGCTTTTCTGGCGTTACTGCTGGCGCAGGATACGCCGCTGGTGTTGCTCGACGAACCGACGACCTGGCTGGATATCAATCATCAGGTGGAATTGATGAAGCTGATGCGCGAGCTGCAAATGCAGGGAAAAACCGTGGTCACCGTACTGCACGATCTTAACCAGGCCAGCCGCTATTGTGATCATCTGATTGTGCTGGAAGGAGGACGCATTCAGGCTCAGGGTTCGCCGGAGACGGTGCTTACGCCGGAGATGTTGCGTGAGGTTTTTCATCTGGAGGCGGAGATTCATCCGGAACCGGTGTCGCAGCGCCCGATGTGCGTAGTGAAATAGGCCGGTATAAGTAATACTGGTCCGTTAAATGCGTTATCTGGATTTTTAAGCAGACCCGTTGCCAGGGGGAAATGTCTTTTTTAGCGTGGTTTTGGCGAACGCCTGATGCAGTGGCAAAAATCGGTTTTTACGACCGACAGCGGCTAAGACGTTCCCTTATTTAACTCGGGCTCACCGCAGGGGGGTTGGGCGCATCAAGGAAACCTGGCGAGAACGCAGGCGCGCATCCAGGACTGGCCGCCAGGACGGCGGCCAGAGGGCGGGTCGAGACAGGGACGTCGAGTCCCGCCCGGTCCGCCAGATGAAG
>NZ_JBDYQK010000046.1:0-14083 GCF_043832615.1 Klebsiella sp. KE9456 | reverse complement strand
CACCAGTGCCGTTCAATGTGGCAACTGTTGAAAAAGGTTCGTCACTTTATGGATACCGTCAGCCCATTCCCCGGTGGAAAGCATGGGCTGGCTAAAGTGTAGCGGTATTAGGATCAGTTATTTAGGATCTTCAGTTATACTTGGCGTAATAAATTCCGGGCTGCCCTTCCTTATGTACTGCTTTGCGGCAAAATGGCTTCCTGCTGGGTATTCAGCTATCCTGAATGCAACAACACCTTTAATGGGCGCGCTCATTGGTTTTTCATGTTTCGAGGAAAAACTAACAGTCCGTAAATGGGCCGGCGTACTCCTGGGGTTTATCGGCATCATCGTGATCACTACGATCGGGGAAGCGAAGTCAGCTGATAAACAAATTTGCGGTATAATTGCTTGCCTCATCGCTACCGGTTGTTATGGGACCGCCAGCTTTCTGACACGCAACTGGATTTCAAACAAGGGGGGACTCGATCCTAAAATCGTCGCCTGCGGTAGCCAAATGGGAGCATCCATTTTCCTGCTACCATTTTTCATATGGAGCATCAGCACTGGCCCGACCGTTAACTGGCTACAACAAGAGGTATGGATAAGTATTCTTGCATTGGGAGTAGTCTGTACCGCGTATGCTTATATTCTATATTTTCGCCTGATTGCCGATGTCGGTCCTTTGCGTTCATTAACAGTAACATTTTTAATCCCTCCGTTTGGCGCATTATGGGGATATTTAGCGCTGGGAGAAACCATTAACAGCGGTTTTATTACAGGCTCAGCAATTATATGTATCGCAGTCTGGATGGTTATCAGTTCACAGAAAATTTAATGTAACAGAAAATTATTACTAATTGTTATCAATATTAAATACTTTTTCAATTAGTTAGTCCAATTATGATACAGGACTACAGTAACAGATTTGATAGGCTCAACTTTAATTATCTCATATATGATGAATTTTCCCATAGCAACCTATCTGGAGATAAAAACAGCTATGCATATATATTTTCATCTTTTTACGACTATTGTCTTCATTTCAATGATGCATGGCGTATAAGATAAGGAGGTTATTGCTAATATCCTCATCATGCGTCATGTTGCATGTATGATAGTAATAACTCGAGCCATTCCGAGGGTGCTCACTTGTCACGTGATTCAGACTTTGGATGCTGCGCAAATACTGTCCAAAATGGATAACCGTTTTGTCCTGTAACTTGAACTAAGGTGTATTCAGCATGAATCCCTATGAAAAACAATACAGACAACTGATAGCAAACGGGGCTGTCGCCTGGGCTGGCGACGGCTTTCCCAGAGCAAAAAAACAGCAGGAAAAAATCTTTCATTGGCTTAAATCACATCACTATTTACCACCTCCTGGCGCACCAGTACTTGAAATGGGATGTGGCAACGGAGCAATGGCGGCTCAGTTTCTGGCTGAACGAGGATATTCGGTGTGGGGTATAGATCTATCTGAAACTGCCATCAAATGGGCAAAAAGCCGTTTTCAGCAAGCGGGTCTCTCTGCACATTTTTTTACCGGAAATGTTTGTCATATCACTCAATGTATGAACTCAATGTTCGAGTTAATTATTGATGGAAGTTGTCTACATTGCCTTATAGATGATGAGCGATGCCTCTTTTTCGCTGAAGTGAGAAGATTACTCAAACCGGAAGGGAGAATAGTGATCAGTTCTATGTGCGGCTCCCCCCGTTATTCTGAAGACATTACCGCTTATGATCCCGTCAGACATCATTTACTGAAAGAAGGGCAACCCTGGCGTACTCTGAAACCGCTTCCGTATCTCATTAATGAAATACAAAAAGAACAATTTAAAATACTTGCAACCAGAGTTAATCAAAATACATGGTGGGATCATGCCACATTAGTATGTTCAGTGAGTCCGCAATGACTGATTTGTATTCGCCAAAATTCGAGCTGACAGCGTTCTCTTGCAGCACACCATCAAATATTACCGTCAGCTATACGCAAAAATAAAACGTTAGCACCCCGAGCGCAATAGATTGATTTTATTATATTTATTTACCTTAACCACCACTGCAGATCCAGCCAGGATATTACCCCTCCAATTAATGGGTCTGTGAACACTTATACAGGGAAATCATTAAGGTGATGTCTGATGTGAATGACGGCGCAGAGTAGATGCAGGATGTCGTTGCAGCGCGGCTTCGGGCCGTATTGGGCGCCGCACCAATTCTCCCCCGCAGTTTGGGCAAAATCCGTTAAGCCGATGAGTCACGCAATCAATGCAAAAAGTACATTCGAATGAACAGATATAAGCTTCTGTTGAGTCCGGCGGCAAATTTTGATCGCAGCATTCACAATTAGGACGAAGCTCAAGCATAGTATCCTCCAGGAGTCAGTGTGGATTTCCTATATAGCCAAATAGCCAACTTCATGCCCGGCACCTGAAAACCGCCCTGCCGGGCCTGACGGGCGCAACGCCCTCTGTAATAAAGCAGAATAAACCGATTCAGCGCAGCCCCTTCCCATAAGCTGCTGAAGGATAATAATCATGCCAGGCGGACCTGCCCGCGAATAACGTAGCGAATTAAAGCCGTTATTTTTTGGGGGTGATTTTCGTCACCGAGCCTGTTTGAGCTTTATCCCCGGTAGTACCATACATAGACACCAGATAAACGGCTCCATCAGGCCCCACGGTCAGGTGGTTTGGCGTATCATCCATCGGGATATTAGCGACCAGTTTACCGTCCTTGTCCAGAACAGCAACGGTTCCGCCTGCACGCGTGGCGGCGAAAACCTGCGACGTCACGGGATCCCAGATGACAGATACGCCCCCGGCACCAATGTAAGTATCAGCGAGAACTTTGCCGTCCGCATTCAGAACCACGACATTGTTCGTCTCCTGAGAAGCGACGTAAAGACGACCGGTCTTCGGATCACGAGCGATGTCGGTTGCGCCTTGCGCCTGAGGTACTTTCACTGTAGTACTCTTGCCCGTTTTGAGATCAATCCAGCCTACCCAGGGCGTATCGCGGCTGACGCCATAGAGTTTCCCACCGGTACTGTCGAGGGCAAGATCTGTACTGTAAAACTGGTCGCGGCCGCGGTTCGCCACGAACTCCATCTGACCGATATGTTCCAGCGTTTTGGTATCATATACCTCGATAAAACCGGTCAGCGCTGCGCTGACATAAGCCCGATTGTGGGCTTCATCAATAACCACATCACGTGGATGTGCTACCGACCCCTCAGGAAAAACTTTTACCACGGAAAGCGTTTTTGCATCATAGACGGTCACCGTCTCGGCAAGTGTGTTCGTCGTCCAGACATGATGATGGACATTATCAATACCAACGCCGAAGACACCAATTTGCTCACCCTTTTTATCTTTAGGCAGAGTAGCCTCAGCTTCGACAGCCAGCGTTCCGGCGTTCAGTCTCATCAGGCGGCTACCATCATTCGGGCCGCGTGCCGAGGTCACGAACAGCTTCCCGTCGGCCGAAACTGCCGACTGGTAAGCCCGCTCACCAACGGGAGTTGTTTGTAGCCTGAAAGCCTCAGTGTTTTTCGGGGGAACAATTTGGGACAATTTCAACATGACCTGCGAAACGCTCGCGGGATTTTGCGTGATAACAGTGAGTGGATGAAGGCCTGTAGCCGCATAGGCCGGAACGGTTAGCGGAATAGTCAGGTTTCCCTTCTCGTCGGCGGTCAGCGGTTTCGGTGTCAGGACTTCCGCACCATTCAGCATAGTGACGGTCGTGCCCGCCTGCAGTTTCTTAATTGTTATGACCGTTTTATCTCCGGGCTTAACAGGAACGTCTCGTGACCCGGCACGGATACTGCCAGGGAAGGTAGTGGTGGCGGCTGTCCATTTGCTATCGGCGTATGCCGTTGTGGCGATTGACATCACAATAGCGGAGGCCAACAGCACTGAACGGACTGAAATTCTTCTCATCTTATCTCCATAAATTGTATTGATGCTGCATCTCAACGCAGCTACAGGTTTCCCCACGCGATGAGTCTTATCTTCCGCGATGAGGTGTATGTCTTGTTATGAGATCATTCAACATACCATAATAATGGAAATAATTATCATTACCAACTCAGACGGTATCTCAAATGCAGGGCGTTTGATACATAGCAGGTGAACGAACTGGAGATTTCCTGGTAAGGAGGTGGCTTTGTGCCAGAAACAAACATGACTAACATCAGCGTGTGTTACCCACAGTGAACACCGAAGTGGCAGGTAGCAGAACAAATGTCAGAAGAAACAGAAAACGTCGCAGGGCTGCGGAATATAAAAACGCAAAGCGATTCATGGTGAACTCCGGGTTAACGAAAAGCGCGGCCGGGCCGCATACGACGCAGTACGCCGTCCCGTAACAGGTAATGATGGAAAAGCGCCGCTAAAGCATGCGCGAATGACGGAACCAAAACATATCCCGTTTGATCGGCTAAAGCAGTGGCTGGACGCTCATTCTGTCCAGCGTTTCTTTTGACGACTCAACTCTTGATTACACTGTCTGGTTAAGAAACAGCGCTGACGGTATTTTCATCCTAAATGGCGCTTCGCCTCCTGGCGCACCCGGTGCAGTACGTGATGTTTGATCCCACTGTAAGCCGGGTGTTCAGCCAGGGTTTCAATATCGCGTTCGCGGCCAAAAGGCAGGATAACCTCCTCAACGATTTTTCCAGGCTTTGCCGACATGATCAGAATACGATCGGCCAGGAACAGCGCCTCTTCTACGTCGTGAGTCACAAACAGCAGCGTGGTGCCGGTGGCAAGCCAGGCATCGCGCAGGAGTTCCTGCATCATCAGACGCGTTTGCGCATCCAGCGCGCCGAACGGTTCATCAAGTAGCAACACCTCCGGTTCCGGCAGCCAGGCGCGGGCCAGCGCCACGCGCTGTTTCATCCCGCCGGAAAGTTGCCAGGGCGCATGATGTTCAAAGCCTTTCAGCCCTACCCGCGTCAGCCAGTCCAGCGCCTGGGCGTTGACCTCATCTTTGTGGTATTTCCCCAGCCGTGGGCCAAAGGTGACGTTTTCCAGTACCGACAGCCAGGGAAACAAATTTGGCTGCTGGAAGATCATTCCCCGATCCGGCCCCGGCAGCTTCACTGTTTTTCCGCCTGCCGCCACGCGCCCACGGTCCGGCTTGTTGAATCCGGCGACCAGATTCAGGATCGTGGACTTCCCGCAGCCGGACGGCCCCAGCAGTACAACAAATTCTCCTTTCTCCAGAGACAGGCTGATATCGTCCAGCACCGTGAACGGCTGCGGTTTTGCCGCAAAAGAGAGCGATACGTTTTCCAGTGTGATGGCACTCATTACTCTTTCCCCGCCCAGGGCACAAAAAAGCGTTGCAGCCCCAGCAGCAATAAATCCAGTAAATAGCCGATACCGCCGAGCAGCAGAATCCCCAGCATCACGATATCGGTTCGCAGATACGAACTGGCGTTAATTACCATCCAGCCGAGACCCGAACTGGCCGCCACCATTTCCGCCGCGATGAGCGATGTCCAGCCGATCCCTATCGATAGCCTGACGGTGGTAAACAGTTCCGGCAACGCATCCGGCAACACCACGCGCAGAAAAATCTGTTTGCGCGACGCGCCGAGCGTTTGCGCCACACGAATGCGCGAGCGACCAATACGATCGACCGCAGCAGATGCCCCCACGACCACGCTCAGGAAAGTGGCGATGAAGATCAGAAAGAACTTCGACGCCTCACCGATCCCCAGCCAGACGACCGCCAGCGGAATAAGCGCAATCTTAGGTAGCGGGCGCAAAAACTGCACGAACGGATTCAGTACCGCCGCCAGACCTTCCGACAACCCCATCAGCAACCCCAGGGGGATGCCGATGATAATTGCCACAGAAAAAGCGCTTAGGGCCCGGGCCAGGCTGACTGCGACATGCTCCCACAACGGCACCTGACGATAACCATCAGCCAACAACTCTTCGGTTGTCAGTCCGATATCCTGCAGCGACGGCAGCAGCAGCGGGTCCACCCACTGCCGCATCGTCGCCACTTGCCAGATACTAAAGAAAACAGCCACCGAGACGACGCTGATGGCAATGCGATAACTCAATCTCATTTCGCTGCTACCGCCGCGTCGCGGATATAGCGGGAGTTAATAGCGCTGTCCCAGTTCGCCGGAATATCACGTTTGCGGATCTCGCCAATCCCCGCCAGGAAGTTAGCGGTTTTTGTCAGCGCTTTTCCAATACCGCTATCCGTCGTATGAGTTCCATTACCCAGCCAGTCCGCCGTCCCCTGCTGCTTCAGGGTTGGATATTCCAGGCCACCCAACGTATTCGCGGCAGTCGTCACCGGCGCGCCCACCTCTTTCGCCACAATCGCCGCCGCCCGTTCCGGGTCTTTCTTAAACTCATCAACTTTTTCCTGATGAACGCGCAGGAACGCGCTGACGGTTTGCGGGTACTGCTCAGCAAAGGCTTTACGCACCACATAGTTGTTGTAAATCAGGTAGCCGTCCTTTTGCAGATCTTTGGTCGCAAATACCTGATGCCCGCCTGAGGCTTCAAGCTCCTGAGCAAACGGCGCCCAGACATAGCCCGCGTCGATATCGCCGCGTTTCCAGGCGGCGACCATTTCCGCCGGACGCAGCGGCAATAAGGTTATTTTGCTGCGATCGAGATGGTTAACGCTAATGGCGGCTTCAAGCGCATATTGCGCCGTCGAGTTTGGCGGATAGGCTACGCGTTTACCTTCAATATCGTTAATACGGGTAATGCCGTCTTTACCAATTAAACGCTCGTAGCTGGCAATCACCCCGGAGACACCGACAATCTCCACCGGCAGTTTTCTGACAATGCCTGCCGTTGCCGGGCTGGAGCCGAAATTGGCAATATCAATCGCGTTACTGGCAAAATAATTTAACGCGTCCGCACCGGACGCAAATTGCACCCATTTGACCTTGCTGTGTAAAGCATTATCCAGAGAACCATCGGCTTTTGCCAGCATCAGCACCTGAGAACCGCCGCTGTATGCCACGCGGACTTCTGCGGGTGTTTCGGCAAAGCTGGTATTGACCCACAGGCCACCCGCTGCAAGTAATACGCAGAGACTTTTTTTCATTTAATTTATCCTGTTATTAATGCCATGCTTCGCGCTGCGTTAGCCATAACCGGGCACACTGTTGCGCCAGCGCTTCTGCGGGATCAATCGACACGGCTAAATGCGGGGATGTCACCTCCGCCAGCGCAACCGGCACTTCCGTGCAGGCCAGCACCAGCCTCTCTGCGCCGCGATCGCGCAATGCCTGAGCCTGTAAACTCAGCAGCTCACCGCCGGTACGCAGTTCGCCGCGTTTTACCGCATAGCACCCCGGCACAAACCACTGCCGTAGCTCCTCTGGCGTCGGCTGCACGCTTTCAATCCCCATAGAGGCGAAACCGTGCTGGAACCAACCGGCATCCAGCGTGCCCTGCGTAGAGATAAGCCCGACCCGGCGGGGCTTCTCTTTCCCTTCAAATACCGCCAGCGTGGCGTCCACAATATGCAGCAACGGCGCGTCGCTGTGCTGCGCCAGCGCCTCATACCAGTGGTGCGCCGTATTACAGGCGATCACAATGTGGCTGGCGCCCGCGCGGTTCAGCTGTTCCACACCGTGCAAGAGCTGCGGCAACGGCGATGGTCCGGTTCCCGCCAGCGCCTGCTGACGATCCGCTATCTGCGGCACATTCCACACCACATGGGGGATTTGCTGTTGATCGCTGGTGGCGGGCGTTGCGCGCAGTAATTTATGCATCAAATCAAGCGTCGCCAACGGCCCCATGCCGCCAAGAATCCCCAGCAGAAAAGGAGTACTCATGATGACAAAGAATCTGCGATGACCTGACGATAGCCAAACAGACCTGCGCTTCCTCCCGTATGGATAAACACCACATTCTCATCCTTGCGGAAATGGCCTTGACGGATCAGATCAACCAATCCGGCCATGCCTTTACCGGAATAGACAGGGTCGAGCAGAATCCCCTCGTGCTGCGCCAGCAGTTGCAGCGCTTCAAGCATCCCCTCGGTGGGCAGACCATAGCCTTCGCCCACATAATCACTGTTGGCGACCACCGCCTCACGCGGCAATTCGCCCGGCACGCCGAGCAGTTCCCGGGTCTGCTGCGCCAGACGCCAGACGTTGTGTTCCTGTTTATCACGCGGGGCGCGTACGCTAATCCCGAGGAGAGGAATGCCGCTGTGCGTGGCGGTTAAACCCGCAATCAGGCCAGCCTGCGTGCCTGCGCTGCCGGTGGCATGGACGATATGATCGATACGCAGCCGTAACTGGCTGGACTGCCAAAGCAACTCTTCCGCGCAGGATACGTAACCCAGCGCCCCGATTGCGTTCGAACCGCCTCCGAGGATGACATAAGGGGTATGGCCCTGCGCACGCAGGCTTTCCGCATGATGCTCCATTGCCTGCTGCATATCCGTACCGCCGGGCAAATGGGCAATAATTTTGCCGCCGAGCAAACCGTCCAGCAGCACATTGCCGGATTGCTGATACTCATCACCCAGCGTCGTGACGCGTTGTTCGAGAAAAATATGCGCTTCCAGACCCAGTCTGGCCGCCGCCGCGACGGTCTGACGCACATGGTTAGACTGCGTGGCGCCCTGGGTAATGATAATATCCGCCTGTTTCGCCTGGGCGTCGCCGAGCAAAAACTCAAGTTTGCGGGTTTTATTGCCACCAGTGGCAAGGCCGGTGCAATCGTCTCGTTTTATCCAGATATTTGGCCCCCCCAGCAAGCGTGAAAGTTGAGTGAGAGGCTCCAGTGGAGTCGGGAAATGGCCAAAATGAAGCCGGGGAAAACGCGCCAGATGCATAATAACTCCTGTAAAGAATAACGACGCCGCACATTAAAATTCGACAGCGAGAGTAAGAAAGGTTCGTGGAATATAAGAATGACTATATTGATTTTCTCACTCGCGGCTTACCAAGTTTTTCAGCTATGGATATGAGGAAAAAAGATAAAACAAAAAACAATCGCTTTATTTATTCGCCAGCATTCATTAACTGACCATCATGCCGATCCGTTTAAACAAATAACCAAATATGTCTTTTGGTGCACAGGCACGCTCAGGTATTTAATGCTTCCAGGGCGACAAACGCCTGCCAGTTGACGTCATCAATCCAGATGCCCTCTTCCTGGCGCCGGGCATACGCGCGCAATTCCGGTTCTCCGGGGATCTGCACATCGCGCCCTTCCTGCCCGCTACGAACCCAGTCCACCTGCGCTAACAGCGCCTGTGAGTAACGCTCCTCCGCGCCCAGCCGCGCGGGGTCAAATAGAATCGACAACATATTGTTGATGATTCCGGCACGCGGCGGAATCTGCTGGCTTTCGGTCTCGCCGCCGGTCAGCGCAGCGCCGAGTAAGCTACATATTAGCGACAATCCCGCGCCTTTATGGCCGCCAAAAGGCAGCAAAGCGCCGAGCGGCTCAGTCATTAATACGGCAGGGTCGGTTGTGGGTTCCCCGTTCGCATCTACCGCGCATCCTGCCGGGATGGCGCGCCCTTCATTCCAGGCGATGCGCGCTTTATTGCCCGCAATGGCGCTGGTCGCGAAATCAAGGATAACCGGAGGGCGGTTCTGTAGCGGTACGCCCACGCAAAAGGGGTTTGTACCAAGCCTGGCGCGCAGCCCATCGAACGGCAACACGGCCGACGGCGCCGCCACGTTAGCAAAATGGATCGAGACCAGCCCGGCGCTCGCCACCTGCTCTGCCCATGCGCCGATCCGCCCGAGATGGTGGGTATTAGACAAGCCAATTATTGCCACCCCAAACTGGCGCACACGCTCAATACCCACGCTCATGGCCTGTTCGCCCAACGCCTGGCCGAAGCCATGTCCCCCATCAAAAGAGACAATCGGCCCGGCATCAGACAAGGTGGTCAGCGTGGCGCCAGGGTTCAAATCTCCCGCCAGAATGGCCCGAATATAGCGAGGCAACAGGGTCACACCATGCGAGTCGTGGCCTTTTAATGAGGATTCGACCAGGTTATCCGCTACTTTTTGCGCGATATCAGATCCCGTACCCGCCCGTACCAGATGGCGTTTTAAAAGCGAACGTAAGTGATGATGTGAAAATAATGGCATGATTCTACTCACGGACATTGCCCCTGCAATGGCAAGGGCTATTAAAGAGGTGAGTCCGACTATAGCGAGGATGTATTTGTTACATAACCATGAATAATAACTAAGCTTTTCCGCTTATTAACTAACACGCCATGAATATCGTTATTCATTTTCCTGATATTCATTGCCATTTAAATCATTTCCTTTCCCTCTCGCCTCTGCCCATGATTTTTTGCTGAGAAACACCTTTCTGGGGAACAGATATGAATAAAAGAAACAGGGTATTTGCCTGGACGCTGGCGTTTTCCGCCCTTGGCGGAGTCAGCCAGTCGGCATTTGCGGAAGGGAACATTAGTATCGCGCAGCAATTTGGCATCGGTTATTTAATTCTTGATGTGGTGCGAGACCAGCAGCTTATCGAAAAAGAGGGGCAAAAAGAGGGGCTGGATATCAAGGTAGAGTGGCGCACGATTTCAGGCGCAACCGGGATGAATGAAGCGTTGCTCTCTGGCGCTCTGGACGTTGCGTCAGCAGGCGTTCCCCCGGTACTCACCCTATGGGATCGCACCAAAGGTAAGCAAAATGTGAAAGCGATAGCCTCGCTGGGATCGATGCCCAATTATTTATTGAGTAATAACCCGGCGGTAAAAAGCATTAAAGATCTGACCGAAAAAGACCGTATTGCCGTTCCGGCGGCTGGGGTCGGTTTTCAGTCTCGGACATTACAAATCGAGACGGCGAAATTATATGGCGACCAGGACTTCAAACGCTTCGATAAGATTAGCGTCAGTTTACCGCACCCGGACGCCAGCGCGGCCTTAATTGCTGGTGGCTCGGAAATTACCACGCATTTTTCCAGCCCGCCGTTTCAGTATCAGGCGCTGGAGCACAGCAACGTGCATAAAGTGCTCAGTTCCTATGATGTGCTGGGTGGGCAGGCGACATTTAATGTTCTCTATACCACCCAGAAATTCCATGATGAAAATCCAAAAACCTATAAAGCGTTTTATCGCGCCCTCAGTGAAGCCGCAAATATCATTAACCGTGACAAAAATGCGGCTGCCGAAACGTATATTCGCGTCGAGAAATCACGGCTGCCCTTACCGCTGGTACAAAAAATTGTTAACGATCCAGAAATCAGCTTTACGGTTTTCCCTGAGCGTACTGGCGTATATGCCGAAAAACTCCATGAGCTTGGCGTACTGAAAAATAAGGCCGACTCCTGGAAAGACTATTTCTTTAACGAAGCATGGGAAAACCCAGGCAGTTAAACCGCGACACCGGAGGCTCTGATGGTCACTCAGCAAATCGACGGCCCGCTGCTACAGGTCAGCAATGTTGATATTGAATACCGTACCCGTGAACGGCAAGTGCGCGCGACGCATGATGTCAGTTTTGATGTCTGGCCTGGCGACCGCTTTATTTTGCTTGGGCCGTCAGGCTGTGGGAAATCAAGTCTGCTGAAAGCCACAGGCGGTTTTCTCGCCCCGCGCAGCGGCCACATTTCACTTGCGGGAACGCCGGTTAGCGCTCCCGGCCCGGAACGCATGATGGTATTCCAGGAGTTTGACCAACTGCCGCCGTGGAAAACCGTGCTGGAAAACGTCATGTTTCCTCTGCTGGCCAGCCGGAAAGCCAGTCGTTCACAAGCAAAAGAGACGGCGCTGCATTTTCTCCACAAAGTCGGGCTGGCAGAATTTGCCGACGCTATGCCCCATATGCTCTCCGGCGGGATGAAGCAGCGCGTCGCCATTGCGCGGGCGCTGGCGATGAAACCACGCATCCTGCTGATGGACGAGCCCTTTGCCGCGCTGGATGCGCTGACCCGACGCACAATGCAGGAAGAACTGCTTGCGCTCTGGGAAGAAGAGCGCTTTACCCTGCTGTTCGTCACCCATTCGATTGAAGAGGCGCTGGTGGTGGGCAGCCGTATCCTGGTGCTTTCGCCGCATCCAGGGCGCGTCAGGGCAGAGCTTAACTGTCATCAGTTCACGCTTAATGATTTCGGCAGCGAGGCGTTTCAGCACGCTGCGCGCCATATTCACCGTCTGTTATTCCCGACAATCGGGAACAGTCCGTCTCACTCATCCGGCGAGGAGCCAGAGTATGTCCCAGCCACCGTACATTCGTCCTGAATTCGAACGCGAATTACCGCCGCTGCGCAATCTGCCGGTGGAAACGCCGCTGCCTTTAAGCCAGCGCCTGTGGAATCAGACGTGGCTGCGCAAGTGTCTGATTGTCGCCCTGGTGCTGGCACTATGGGAGATCGCCGCACGCATCCAGCAAAACGATCTGATGTTGCCCGGAGTACTTCAGACGTTGCAGGCGTTTAGCGAAGACATGCGCAATGGCGAACTGCCGGAAAAAATCGTCAACTCACTCAGTACTCTGTTGAAAGGGTATCTGGCAGGCAGTGCGCTGGCGCTGATTGCCAGCGCGCTGGCCGTGACCACCCAGTTTGGCCGCGATTTGCTCAGCACATTAACCGCGATGCTTAATCCGCTGCCGGCAATTGCGCTGCTGCCGCTGGCTTTGCTGTGGTTTGGTCTGGGGAATGCCAGCCTGATATTTGTGCTGATACATTCAGTGATGTGGCCCATCGCGCTAAATACCTGGTCTGGCTTTAGCAGCGTACCGGAAACGCTACGCATGACGGGACGCAACTACGGCCTCAGCGGACCACGCTATGTGATCACGATTCTCATTCCGGCCTCGTTGCCCGCTATTCTTTCCGGGCTCAAGATCGGCTGGGCGTTCGCCTGGCGCACGCTGATTGCCGCCGAGCTGGTATTTGGCGCATCCAGCGGCGAAGGAGGCCTGGGCTGGTATATCTTCCAGAATCGCAATGAGTTGTTCACCGATCGGGTATTTGCAGGGCTGTTAACGGTCATCGCGATTGGCCTGCTGGTGGAAGGCATCGTATTCGCCAGTCTGGAAAAGATCACCGTTAAGCGCTGGGGGATGCAGCGTTAACCCGCTGGCGTTCCGGCAGAACAGATGTTGTTCTCTAACACGTCCTGTTTACGCACTGATTCGATGCTGACCATATGCCCGATAGACGGTGGCATCGTCAACAACATCCTGTTCTGTTTCCTCATCAGTGCGATTTTTTAGGGCACACATTTTTCTCGATAAATTATTCCCCATTTGGTGTGTCGCTGACCAGTGGCAAACTTTTAAAGAATTCGGATTTATACAGCTATTGGGCGTTATTCCTGAATATATCAAAACAGATCCCAAACATGAAAGTATCAGCACTATCGGCAATCGAAATAATCAACAGAGAGCAGCGCAAATCACAACCAGCGATGCAAATAACAAACTCCAGAAAAACATCTTCCGGAGTTTATCAGCCATCAAATCCAATTCACGCTATCAACGTCGAAATCACCGCTGACCGTTTCAAGCGTTTTTTACTATCAGATATTAACTGTGTTTTTCTTAACCAGACCACGCCGAATCGACAATCCATAACCAAAGATCATAGATACAATAATCGCCAGAGGAAGAAAATCAGTCACTATTGACTGACTACCACTCAACTGATGTAAATTTTTAACAACCAGCGCAATGGTGACCAGCATAAGAATGAATGCTAACAAAGGCATCCAAAAAACTTTCCACATCGCAGCCGAATGTTGTTCCTGCCGCCGGAAGAAAAAGATTACCGCTGCCGAAACTCCCGTTTGTAGAACCAGAATAGCCAACGTTGCTAATGCTGAGCCCTGGGAGAATATTTGAGTCACCGGATCAAGTCCTGCCACTCCTGAAATGGCAAAGAAAACAATCAATAATACACTCTGTACATGGCTGGCATTATGCGGTGTGCCATGTGCGGCATGGGTTTTGCCCAGGACACTTAAAAACAAGCCATCACGACTAAATAACTGCTCGGAATAGTAGATCACTCAGGGGGAACTCAGTCCGGTTTATGCGATCTGATCAATCGCTGAATATCCCAAATCACCAACCGGACTGAGCGATGCCGATCATAGCACCAATACC
>NZ_JBDYQK010000045.1:0-17223 GCF_043832615.1 Klebsiella sp. KE9456 | reverse complement strand
AACGGGATTGGTAGTATGAAGCATGAGAGTTACCTCGTGTTTTGTATAAGGATTCGACACCCATATCAAAACCGGTAACTCTCAACCTTTCAAGGCCATGTGTCAGATCAAGTCGCGACTAATACAACTTACCATCCTGTATCTTTTGAAGCATTCGGCCAAAATCGCCTTTCAGATGGTGACCGTGATATGCCGATGCACCTTCATCAGAGAATTCATCGACAACTTTTGCATCAGGGTTATCTTTCAGCCATCTCTCAAACAGACCTTTCTGGCGGCGTATTGAGTCACCACGTTCTTGTGGCTTACTGCTGAAACGAAGGTATGTAATTACTTGACGCATAGTGATAGACTCGACGTAAATGATTATCAATTAGCAAAGAACCTTGAAAAACTATGGCTTATGCTACCTCGCCGAATAGCTCAAATACAATGACCTTTGATTTACCTCGTCGCTTTCCGTGGCCCACGCTACTGTCCGTGGCTATCCATGGCGGTGTTGTCGCGGCGTTGCTTTATACATCGGTACATCAGGTTATTGAACGGCCTTCGCCATCACAGCCTATCGAGATTACGATGGTGGCTCCGGCAGATCTGGAGCCGCCCGCGGCCGCCCAGCCGGTAGTTGAACCCGTTGTGGAGCCAGAACCTGAACCCGAACCCGAAGTGATGCCGGAACCGCCTAAAGAGGCGCCGGTTGTTATCCATAAACCCAAGCCGAAACCAAAGCCAAAACCGAAACCGAAACCGGAAAAAAAGGTCGAACAGCCTAAGCGTGATGTGAAGCCTGCGGAAACCCGTTCGGCCTCGCCCTTTGAGAGCCAAAATACGGCACCTGCGCGTACTGCGCCGAGTACGTCTACAGCGGCGGCGAAGCCCACCGTAACGGCGCCAACCGGCCCTCAGGCATTACGCCGGGGTAAACCTGTATACCCTCCGCGCGCTCAGGCACTGCGTATCGAGGGATCGGTGAGGGTTAAGTTTGATGTTACGGCAGATGGTCGCGTGGATAACGTGCAGATCCTTTCCGCTCAACCCGCCAATATGTTTGAACGTGAAGTGAAAAACGCTTTACGTAAATGGCGTTATCAAGCGGGTAAACCGGGTACCGGAATCACCATGACCATTCAGTTCCGTCTCAAAGGCGTGGACATGAATTAATGGTGTGAAATCAGGCCACCCTCAGGAAATAAGGGAGGCCTGTCAACCTGTACTAATAAATCATTTGCTGATCCTTGAGACGTGGTGACATGTCTGGCAAGCAGGCTGAGAGATCACATTGAGCAGGTACACAATCAGCAACCGCAAACGCTGGGCCTCTTTTTGTTGACCGTTCACCCCCGGTGTGACACAGGGCGCGGCGTTACGGCGCCTTCTCCATCAATACCTCATCCAGCGCTTTCTGTGCGGTCACCAGATGTTGCCCGCCAAACAGAATCGCGCGATTCAGCAAGGTATAGAGCTGATAAAGGGGTTGACGTTCAAGGAACCCGGACGGCAGTGGTGAAACGGATTGGTAGCCATCATAAATTTGGGCCGGCTGTTCAGGATGTAGCGGTAGCATTGCCAGATCGCACTCTCTATCCCCCCAATAGCAGGCTGGATCGAAAATATAAGGCCCGTTTGGCCCGAGCGCGCAGTTACCGGACCATAAATCACCGTGGAGCAATGATGGCTGAGGTTGATGATTACTCAGCCGCTGTTGGACGGCGTTGACGAGGCTATCAATATTGCCAAAACGTAGGCCTTTTTCGGCAGCCAGTTCCAGTTGCCAGCCGATACGCTGCTCGGCGAAGAAGGTGGACCAGCGGCGCTGCCAGGCATTTGGTTGGGGAGTGGTGGAAAGGTGGTTATCGAAATCCAGGCCAAACTGGGGTTGATCGCTCCATTGATGTAAACGTGCAATTTGCTGGCCTAACAGGAAAGCGTTATGCGCATCCAGAGGGCGAGGCGGGAGATATTCCATGACCAGGAAACTGTAATCCCGATCGCTGCCAACAGCAAAAACCTGGGGCACATTAACGGTTTTACTGCGCGACAAGAGCTCGAGTTGATCGGCCTCGGCGGTAAATATGGGCAAAAGCTCCCGTTCGTCGCATTTTACGAAGTAATCCCGCCCGCCGAAGCGTAAATGCCAGGCTGCGTGAATCTCCCCCCCTGGTAGTTCACTGCGCAGTTCGATTTCAGCTGCTTCGCTGTGCCAGTCGCGTAACAAATTGCTGATAGCTTGCCACATGCTGTCTCTCCCCATGTTTTCCAACATTTCATAAGGTTAGCGCATAATCCGAGTGTAAAATTCGAACTGACGCACAACTGAACGTTTTCTGTTGCGCTAATCGCACTTATTGATCTTGTACCCACGCTAAACGTGAAAGCAGGCCAAAAGCATTGATCCCGGATATGTGAAGATTTTCGTCATCTTCATATAAGGCAACGTTAGTCTGGCGAAAAATACGACGACTTATCCTGCCAATGTAATGATTATTTATATCCGTAACAGTGGCGAAATACGTAATAATTGTGCTCCTTACTTTTAGAACGGTGTTATCCATGGATTTTTTAGCATAGACCATCGTGATGATTTGGCGACTCCCGCCGACGTGACAGCGGGAATCAAGAGACTAACGACCGCGCAGGTAGTCGTAGATTTTTTGCGTATTTTCCAGCGAGCAAAGTCGGGTACCCTGATTTATTGTTGCGGCGCTCCCCGCTGCAACACCAAAGCGAACCATATCTTCGAGCGAGGCGTTTTCCGCCAGCCGTAAGGTCATTGCGCCGACCATACTGTCCCCGGCGCCGACGGTACTCTGGCTTTTCATTGGCGGCGGTACGACCTGGACGCAGCCGTCCGCATCAACGCCTAAAGCCCCCTGCGGACCCAGTGAAACGACGACCCGATGGGCTTTTCCCGAGTCGATTAACTGTTGTGCGGCCTTGCGCACATCATCAGGCTGGCTGAGATCGCGTTGCACAAGGGCGCTAAGTTCTTTCTGATTCGGTTTTACCAGTTCAATATTGCCGACTTCAAGGGCCGCGGCGAGCGCCTCACCGGAGCTATCCACAATGCAGCGCAAGCCATGCTGTTGCGCATTTTTGACTAAGTGCCGCAGGTTATCGACGCTAATCCCTGGAGGCAGGCTCCCGCTGATGACTAACAGTGAGCCGGGCGTGAGCATGAGAACTTTTTCCTCAAGCAGATGGAACTCCTCCTTAGTTAATGCTGCGCCCGGCATCACGAAACGATACTGCTCACCGCTGGCGTTGACATGTACATGAAGATTCTGCCGTGTCCAGTCTGCCGCTTCTACCGTGTCCACCGGGACATGCTCACCCATCAGCAGTGTCGTCAGGTGTTCACCGGTGGCGCCGCCGACCGGGAAGATCGCGGTAGCGCTGCCGCCAAGAAAGGTAATCGCCCGCGCGACATTAATGCCGCCACCGCCAGGCTCAAACACAGGGGCGCTACAGCGTAACTTGCCTTCAGGATACATTTGCGGTGTTTGCGTAGCGCTGTCGAGAGAGGGGGCGAGCGTGAGCGTATAGATTTTGGTCATCCGATTTCCTCCATAATACGGGACTGCCACACTGTTTTTAAACCATAGCCGTCAACAGGGGCGAGAGAAGTCAATGTTAAGGATATGCATAAACGTTGCTGTTTTTATCTTTATGAACGAAAAATTGTTTTGAGAAGCGTCTTATACAAAAAATGAAATAGTAATTGATTGCTAAGTTAATCGTGCTTTTTTATAATTTACTCCCTTTCTTAGGGTCGACAATCAACGATCCTCGCGAAAGTTTCCGGGACCTTTCGAGTCTCCTTTTATGTGTACGGACTTTAAATTAAATGAAGCTTTTAAAGACAGTACCCGCAGCAGTCATGCTGGCGGGAGGGCTTTTTGCGTCTGCATGCGCAATCGCCGATGATTCCGTTTTTACTGTCATGGATGACCCTTCCACAGCCAAAAAACCTTTCGAAGGTACTGTTAATGCCGGCTATCTGGCGCAGTCCGGCAATACGAAAAGTTCCTCGATGACCGCGGACTCCACTTTGACCTGGTATGGTGGCACCACTGCATGGTCGTTGTGGGGGAATGCCAGCAATACCTCTTCAAACGATGAGCGTTCTTCAGAAAAGTACGCGGTTGGTGGGCGTAGCCGTTATAATCTGACTGACCAGAATTATCTTTTTGGTCAGGCAAGCTGGCTGACGGATCGTTATAACGGTTATCAGCAACGTGATGTGCTAACCGCAGGTTATGGTCGACAGGTTCTGAATGGCCCGATTTATAGTTTGCGTGTTGAATTTGGTCCTGGCGTACGTTATGACGAGTATACCGATGGCGATGACAAAACCCGGCCGCTGGGCTACGCATCAGGAACATGGGCGTGGCAGATGACGGATAACACCAAATTTACGCAGGGTGTCTCGGTATTCGGATCTGACGATACGACGCTGAACTCAGAAAGCGCATTAAACGTTGCTATCAATGCACATTTTGCTCTCAAAGTGGCCTATAACCTGACGTGGAACTCTCAGCCTCCTTCTTCAGCTCCGGAACATACTGACCGGCGCACGACAGTGTCGCTTGGATATAAAATGTAGTATTTTCAGGCCGGATTTTCCGGCCTGATCGTTTTAACATATAGCAATGTATAGTGTTATTATTTCTGGTCTCTTGTTTTGTCTTTTATAAAAAGAACGGGCCTGTATGCATTCCACGTAATCATTTTTTGCTAACCAATGCAGAGTTAATTTGACACAAAAAGACAACTATTTCCTCGGACAAAAATGTGATTTGGATCTATACTGGACAACAGTGGAGAAGCGGGTTTTTCCATGTTATTACCTGTAATAAATAAGAGAATAACTATCATGAGAAATAGCAAAATCGCACTGGCGGCAACAATGTTGTGCATGATATCTTTCGGCGCATTCGCTGCCACCCCGTTGCCCCAACCGGATGACAATCACCATACGCCAATCGGTATCGCTAAAGCCACCGATGTTGAAGCGGGCTCCAATATTGCGCCGGGTTCGCAATCAACCGGTCAGTCAATGAATGATGCATTTGATGTGCATAAGCTTGTAGCGGGTGAATGGTCCTGATATTCGACGGTAATCTATTTTATATTTGCGTATTTTTTCTGGCGATAAGCAGGTTAAAGATGTAGCCGCAGGCTTTTCGCATTTTTAATGTCAGATATTTATAGTGTCTATTGCTATTTTTTTTGCGATTGGGATTGTGTGCTATTATTCTCTTTATGGCGCAATGTTAACATAATTATCCAGCAATTTTTATTTCTCAATCAATAATAGCTATTGATACTCTAAATGATTCGAGTTTCAGAACAAAACGGTTAACCGTTTTGGACCCGCACTTGCGCGGGCCCTGCCTGTCGCGGGCCGGGGATGGGGCGAGTATTGCCAACGCACCGCAGCTTGAAATATGACGGGGATGACCTCACGTGACTTTAATCACACAGTAATGATGTGTAAACTAACCGTTGGTGTTATCAACGAGCGGCTGCAGGTGGGGGCGAATCGGGAAACGGTCGCAAACATACTTTCGCAGAGTGAAGCGGGAACTGGGTCTGAACTTGTTGATAATTATGATTATATTGTTTTGTATGTGCTCTTTCGTGTGGGGCACCACTGCAAATAAGGACATGAAATGCCTGTAATTACGCTTCCTGATGGCAGCCAACGCCATTTTGATCATGCTGTGAGCCCGATGGATGTTGCTCTGGATATCGGTCCGGGTCTGGCGAAAGCCACGATTGCTGGCCGTGTCAACGGCGAGCTGGTTGACGCCTGTGATCCCATTGAAAACGACGCAACGTTATCTATCATCACCGCTAAAGATGAAGATGGTCTTGAGATTATTCGTCACTCCTGCGCACACCTTTTGGGGCATGCGATTAAACAGCTGTGGCCAAATACCAGGATGGCGATCGGTCCGGTTGTCGACAATGGTTTCTATTATGATGTCGATCTGGACCATACCCTGACCCAGGAAGATATCGATGCGCTCGAAAAACGTATGCACGAGCTCGCCGAGAAAAACTATGATGTCATCAAGAAGAAAGTCAGCTGGCACGAAGCGCGTGAAACCTTTGTGAATCGCGGTGAGAGCTATAAAGTCTCTATTCTTGATGAAAATATTGCGCATGATGACAAACCTGGTTTGTATCATCACGAAGAATATATCGACATGTGCCGCGGGCCGCACGTGCCGAATATGCGTTTCTGTCATCATTTCAAATTAATGAAGACCGCGGGAGCGTACTGGCGCGGCGACAGTAACAATAAAATGCTGCAGCGTATCTACGGCACCGCCTGGGCGGATAAAAAATCGCTGAACGCCTATCTGCAGCGTCTTGAAGAAGCCGCAAAGCGTGACCACCGTAAAATCGGTAAGCAGCTTGACCTGTATCATATGCAGGAAGAGGCCCCGGGCATGGTGTTCTGGCACAACGACGGCTGGACTATCTTCCGTGAACTGGAAACGTTCGTGCGTTCTAAGCTGAAAGAGTACCAGTATCAGGAAGTTAAAGGCCCGTTTATGATGGACCGTGTGCTATGGGAAAAAACCGGCCACTGGGACAACTATAAAGATGCGATGTTCACCACGTCTTCTGAGAACCGTGAATATTGCATCAAGCCGATGAACTGTCCGGGGCACGTACAGATTTTCAACCAGGGGCTGAAATCCTACCGCGATCTGCCATTGCGTATGGCTGAATTCGGGAGTTGCCATCGTAACGAGCCGTCAGGCGCGCTGCATGGTCTGATGCGCGTACGTGGCTTTACTCAGGATGATGCGCATATCTTCTGTACGGAAGATCAGGTGCGTGATGAAGTGAACGCCTGTATTCGTATGGTCTACGATATGTACAGTACCTTTGGCTTCGATAAGATCGTCGTCAAACTGTCAACGCGTCCGGAAAAACGTATCGGTAGCGATGAAACATGGGATCGCGCTGAAGCGGATCTGGCGGTGGCGCTGGAAGAAAATAACATCCCGTTTGAATATCAACTGGGTGAGGGCGCATTTTATGGTCCGAAAATTGAATTTACGCTGTATGACTGCCTCGATCGTGCCTGGCAGTGCGGTACTGTACAGCTGGACTTCTCCCTGCCGCAGCGTTTAAGCGCCTCTTATGTTGGTGAAAATAATGAACGACAGGTTCCTGTAATGATTCACCGCGCTATTCTTGGTTCTCTGGAGCGTTTTATCGGCATCCTGACCGAAGAATTTGCGGGCTTCTTCCCAAGCTGGCTTGCGCCAGTCCAGGTCGTGGTCATGAATATTACGGATTCTCAGGCTGAATACGTTAACGAATTGACGCGTAAACTACAAAATGCGGGCATTCGCGTAAAAGCGGACTTGAGAAATGAGAAGATAGGCTTTAAAATCCGCGAGCATACTTTACGTCGTGTCCCGTATATGTTGGTCTGTGGCGACAAAGAAGTCGAAGCCGGCAAAGTGGCCGTGCGCACACGTCGCGGGAAAGACCTCGGCAGCATGGACGTAAATGAAATGATTGAGAAGCTGCAACAAGAAATTCGCAGCCGCAGTCTTCAACAACTGGAGGAATAAGGTATTAAAGGCGGAAAACGAGTTCAAACGGCACGTCCGAATCGTATTAATGGCGAGATTCGCGCCCAGGAAGTTCGCTTAACAGGTCTGGAAGGTGAGCAACTGGGTATTGTGAGTCTGAGAGAAGCTATCGAAAAGGCTGAAGAGGCTGGAGTAGACTTAGTTGAAATCAGCCCTAACGCCGAACCGCCAGTTTGTCGTATAATGGACTACGGCAAGTTCCTTTATGAAAAGAGTAAGTCTTCCAAGGAACAGAAGAAAAAGCAAAAAGTTATTCAGGTTAAGGAAATCAAATTCCGACCTGGCACCGATGATGGCGATTACCAGGTAAAACTCCGCAGCCTGGTTCGCTTTCTGGAAGATGGCGATAAGGCCAAAATCACACTGCGTTTTCGTGGTCGTGAAATGGCCCACCAACAGATCGGTATGGAAGTGCTTAACCGCGTCCGTGACGATCTGAGTGAACTGGCAGTAGTCGAATCCTTCCCCACGAAGATCGAAGGCCGCCAGATGATCATGGTGCTCGCTCCTAAGAAGAAACAGTAAGGCCTTCAAGTAGCAATACCCGTGGTGCCTGTTGTGGGTTCCGCGGGCGTTGTTCGCCTCAGTTTCGTTAATTAACAATGCGAAGTGGAAGTTATTAAAATGCCAAAAATTAAGACCGTACGCGGTGCTGCTAAGCGCTTCAAAAAAACCGGTAAAGGTGGTTTTAAGCATAAGCACGCTAACCTGCGTCATATTCTGACTAAAAAAGCTACTAAGCGTAAACGTCATCTGCGTCCGAAAGCCATGGTATCCAAAGGCGATCTGGGCCTGGTCATCGCGTGCCTGCCGTACGCATAAGTCGTTAACCCTTTTAACTTTTTAATTAGAATAGATACAGGAGAGCACATATGGCTCGCGTAAAACGTGGTGTAGTTGCCCGTGCACGTCACAAGAAAATTTTGAAACAAGCTAAAGGCTACTACGGTGCGCGTTCTCGCGTATACCGCGTTGCCTTCCAGGCTGTTATCAAAGCAGGTCAGTATGCTTACCGTGACCGTCGTCAACGTAAGCGTCAGTTCCGTCAACTGTGGATTGCGCGTATCAACGCAGCAGCACGTCAGAACGGTATTTCTTACAGCAAATTCATCAACGGCCTGAAAAAAGCCTCTGTTGAAATCGACCGTAAGATCCTGGCTGATATCGCCGTGTTCGACAAATTAGCGTTCTCCGCGCTGGTCGAAAAAGCGAAAGCAGCACTGGCATAAGCCAGTTGAAAGAGGGGGCTAGTCTCCCTCTTTTCGTTTCAGGAGTAGCAATACATTGACTTTTATAACCGTAAGCCTTTCAATACGGCCTTACGTTTCTTACCAGACAAGGTAACGCAAGCATGAATGCTGCTATTTTCCGTTTCTTTTTTTACTTTAGCACCTGAACGCAGGAGGCTAGCGCGTGAAAGAAGAAACGGAAAACAGCGCCCTGAAGCCTCCCAAGTGGAGGCTTTTTTTTACTCGTCGTATTCCAGGTTGCAAATGCGTTGCTGGCGATCGTTCACCCCGATCATGTGGTTATTATGTCAATGTCCGGGGGCGCACTCCTTCGCCGCTTGCCTGCAACTCGAACGACAGAGTAATGGTGTACAGCACAGATAAATTTAGTCCAACGAACCGGTGTCTGCACCGACACAATGAGGAAAACCATGTCACATCTCGCAGAGCTGGTTGCCAGTGCGAAGGCAGCCATTAACGAGGCATCAGATGTTGCTACGCTGGATAATGTCCGCGTGGAATACCTGGGGAAGAAAGGGCAGTTAACCCTTCAGATGACAACCCTGCGTGAGCTGCCTGCTGAAGAGCGTCCGGCAGCCGGTGCGGTTATCAACGAAGCCAAAGAGCAGGTTCAGCAGGCGCTAAATGCGCGTAAAGCTGAGCTCGAAAGCGCGGCGCTCAATGCCCGTCTGGCCGCTGAGACTATCGATATCTCTCTGCCAGGACGTCGTATCGAAAACGGCGGTCTGCATCCGGTTACCCGTACCATCGACCGCATTGAAAGTTTCTTCGGTGAGCTTGGCTTTACCGTTGCGACCGGCCCGGAAATTGAAGATGATTACCACAACTTCGATGCCTTAAACATTCCCGGTCACCATCCGGCACGCGCTGACCACGACACTTTCTGGTTTGATGCCACCCGCCTTCTGCGCACGCAGACATCAGGCGTGCAGATTCGCACCATGGCTAACCAACAGCCGCCGATCCGCATTATTGCGCCTGGCCGCGTGTATCGTAACGACTACGATCAAACCCACACCCCAATGTTCCACCAAATGGAAGGACTGATCGTTGATACGAATATCAGCTTCACCAACCTGAAGGGAACGCTGCACGATTTTTTGCGTAACTTCTTTGAAGAAGATCTGCAAATTCGTTTTCGTCCGTCCTATTTCCCGTTTACTGAACCGTCTGCCGAAGTGGATGTCATGGGTAAAAATGGTAAATGGCTGGAAGTGCTCGGCTGTGGCATGGTGCATCCGAATGTACTACGCAATGTCGGTATTGATCCAGAAATCTACTCTGGCTTTGCTTTCGGCATGGGCATGGAGCGGTTGACGATGCTGCGCTATGGCGTAACCGACTTACGCGCATTCTTCGAAAACGATTTGCGTTTCCTCAAACAGTTTAAATAAGGGCAGGACAGAACAATGAAATTCAGTGAACTGTGGTTACGCGAGTGGGTGAACCCGGCTATCGATAGCGCAGCGCTTGCAGAACAGATAACCATGGCCGGGCTCGAAGTGGATGGCGTAGAGCCCGTAGCGGGAAGCTTTAATGGCGTTGTTGTGGGGGAGGTGGTTGAATGCGCGCAGCACCCCAATGCCGATAAACTGCGGGTAACGAAAATCAACATCGGTGGCGAACGTCTGCTGGACATCGTTTGCGGCGCGCCAAACTGCCGTCAGGGCCTGAAGGTCGCCGTTGCGACCATTGGCGCGGTTCTGCCGGGCGATTTCAAAATTAAAGCAGCTAAACTACGCGGTGAGCCGTCAGAAGGAATGCTGTGCTCGTTCTCCGAACTGGGGATTTCCGACGACCATAGTGGCATCATCGAGTTGCCTGCCGATGCGCCGCTGGGGACCGACATCCGCGAATACCTGAAGCTGGACGATAACGCCATCGAAATCAGCGTGACGCCGAACCGCGCGGACTGTCTGGGGATTATCGGCGTGGCACGCGATGTGGCGGTACTTAACAAAGCACCGCTGAATATGCCAGAAATCACGCCGGTTGCGGCGACCATTGATGATGTTCTGCCCATTCAGGTTGACGCCACGGATGCATGTCCGCGCTATCTGGGCCGCGTAGTAAAAGGTATTAATGTCAGCGCGCCGACGCCGCTGTGGATGAAAGAGAAACTGCGCCGTTGTGGTATCCGCTCTATTGACGCAGTGGTTGATGTGACCAACTATGTGCTGCTCGAACTGGGTCAGCCGATGCATGCATTCGACAAAGATCGCATTGAAGGCGGGATTGTCGTACGTATGGCGCATGCAGGAGAAACCCTGGTGCTGCTGGACGGTTCCAAGGCGACGCTGGATACCGACACCCTGGTTATTGCTGACCATCAGAAAGCGCTGGCAATGGGCGGGATCTTCGGCGGTGAGCATTCCGGTGTGAATGGGGAAACGCAAAACGTTCTGCTGGAATGTGCTTTCTTTAGCCCACTGTCTATTACCGGTCGTGCGCGTCGCCACGGTCTGCATACGGATGCTTCCCACCGCTATGAACGCGGTGTGGACCCGGCGTTGCAGTACAAAGCAATGGAGCGCGCCACCCGTTTGTTGATCGATATTTGCGGTGGTGAAGCCGGTCCGGTTATCGACGTTACAAATGAGGCGACGCTGCCTGAACGGGCGCGCATTACATTGCGCCGTAGCAAGCTGGATCGTCTGATCGGGCATCACATTTCGGATGAGCTGGTGGGTGATATTCTGCGCCGTCTTGGCTGTGAAGTGGCAGAAGGTCAGGATGAGTGGAAAGCGGTTGCGCCGAGCTGGCGTTTCGACATGGAGATTGAAGAAGACCTGGTCGAAGAAGTGGCGCGCGTGTATGGCTACAATAACATTCCTGACAAGCCGATTCAGGCAGGTTTAATCATGGGTAGCCATCGTGAAGCCAGCTTGTCGCTGAAACGTGTGAAAACCATGCTTAATGACAAAGGTTATCAGGAAGTGATCACCTATAGCTTTGTCGATCCGAAGGTTCAGCAACTGTTACATCCGGGGGAAGAGGCGCTGATTCTACCAAGCCCGATCTCCATAGAGATGTCGGCCATGCGTCTTTCACTGTGGACCGGTCTGTTGTCAACCGTGGTCTATAACCAGAACCGGCAGCAGAATCGTGTGCGCATCTTCGAAACCGGTCTGCGTTTTGTGCCGGATACCCAGGCATATCTGGGTATTCGTCAGGATCTGATGCTGGCGGGCGTCATTTGCGGCAACCGCTATGAAGAACACTGGAATCTGGCGAAAGAGACCGTTGATTTTTATGATCTGAAAGGCGATCTGGAGGCGGTGCTGGAACTCACCGGTAAACTGGCCGACATTCAGTTCAGGGCGGAAGCGAATCCGGCACTGCATCCAGGCCAGTCGGCAGCGATTTATCTGAAAGGTGAACGCATTGGTTTTATTGGGGTTGTTCATCCCGAACTGGAACGTAAACTGGATCTGAACGGTCGCACTTTGGTATTTGAACTGGAGTGGAACAAGCTTGCAGACCGCGTGGTGCCTCAGGCGCGCGAGATTTCTCGCTTCCCGGCTAACCGTCGTGACATCGCTGTTGTTGTGGCGGAAAATGTGCCGGCAGCCGATGTTTTAGCCGAGTGTAAGAAAGTTGGCGTAAATCAGGTAGTTGGCGTAAACTTATTTGACGTGTACTGCGGTAAAGGTGTGGCGGAAGGCTTTAAGAGTCTTGCGATTAGCCTAATCCTCCAGGATACCAGCCGTACACTCGAAGAAGAGGAGATTGCCGCTACCGTCGCCAAATGTGTAGAGGCATTGAAAGAGCGATTCCAGGCATCATTGAGGGATTGAACCTATGGCGCTTACAAAAGCTGAAATGTCAGAATATCTGTTTGATAAGCTTGGGCTTAGCAAGCGGGATGCTAAAGAGCTGGTAGAGTTGTTTTTCGAAGAGGTCCGTCGCGCTCTGGAAAACGGTGAGCAGGTAAAACTCTCCGGGTTCGGCAACTTCGATTTGCGTGATAAGAACCAACGCCCGGGTCGTAATCCGAAAACGGGAGAGGATATTCCAATCACAGCCCGGCGAGTTGTGACGTTCAGACCCGGTCAGAAGCTAAAAAGCCGTGTCGAAAATGCGTCACCCAGAGACAAATAATCTGAACTAACCAAAAAGGCCGCTATGCGGCCTTTTTTCTTTTCTTTGCTGAATACAGTAAAATCAATCACATTCCTGTTGTGGATTTCGGAATCTATGCTGATTTTTGCTCAAATTCAACGGCGTCATAACTGGCGATGGCTTGCCGGATTAACGCTGTTGTTGTTGATAACGTCAATCATCAGCCTGTGCGCAGGCGACCAGTGGATAGGCCCTGGCGAATGGTTCAGCGCCAAAGGCGAGCTTTTTATCTGGCAGATCCGTCTGCCGCGGACGCTGGCTGTTTTGCTGGTCGGCGCCGCGCTGGCGCTTTCGGGGGCGGTTATGCAGGCGTTGTTTGAAAACCCGCTGGCCGAACCAGGGCTGCTGGGGGTTTCCAACGGTGCCGGGGTGGGCTTGATTGCAGCCGTTTTGTTGGGCAAAGGGTGGCTGCCCGACTGGGCTCTGGGGCTGTGCGCGATCATGGGGGCGCTGATCATCACCTTTATTTTACTGCGCTTCGCCAGGCGGCATTTATCAACCAGTCGTCTGCTGCTGGCGGGCGTTGCGCTCGGCATTATTTGTAGCGCGCTGATGACCTGGGCGGTCTATTTTTCCACGTCGTTTGATCTTCGCCAACTGATGTACTGGATGATGGGCGGTTTTGGCGGCGTTGACTGGCAACAGCTATGGTTGATGCTGGCGTTATTACCGGTGTTGGCCTGGGTGTGCCTGCAATCGCAGCCGCTGAATTTATTGGCGCTGGGGGAGGTTTCTGCTCGCCAGTTGGGATTGCCGCTGGCGCTGTGGCGTAACCTGCTGGTAATCACCACGGGCTGGCTGGTGGGCGTCAGCGTGGCGCTGGCCGGGGCAATTGGTTTTATCGGTCTGGTTATTCCGCATATTCTGCGTTTATGCGGTTTGAGCGATCATCGCGTGCTGCTCCCGGCCTGTCTGTTAGCGGGAGCCAGCGCACTGCTGGTGGCCGACATTGTCGCGCGTCTGGCGCTGCCGGCGGCGGAGTTACCTATCGGTGTGGTCACCGCTACGCTGGGGGCGCCGGTGTTTGTCTGGTTATTATTGAAATCTGCGCGTCCGCAATGATAGGTCAACGCTTCCCCCGCAGGCGCTGCGCCTGTGGGGGAAAAACGTGTTACCAGCCTTTAATGGCATCGCCTTTGTAGACTTCCGCAGCTTTGTCGGCAACATCCTGGGTCTGGAACGCATTTTTCAGTTCCTGAACCTTCTTGCTGTCTTTATTATCCTGACGGGAAACGATGGCGTTGACGTACGGAGAGTCCGGGCCTTCCATAAATAAACCATCGCGGGCAGCGGACAAACCCGCCTGGGCGGAGAAGTTAGTATTAATAATCGACAGCGCAACGTTTGGGTCATCCAGCGTGCGGGTCAACTGCGGCGTATCGACTTCGACAATTTTCAGTTGTTTGGGATTGTTGATAATATCCAGTGTTGTCGGCAGGTAACCCACGCCATCCTTCAGCTTGATTAAACCCTGGGCCTGCAGCAGCAACAGGCTGCGTCCCAGCGTCGTGGCTTCATTTGACAGAGTAATTGTCGCACCATCTGGCAATTCACTGATATTTTTGATTTTCTTAGAGTAAGCCGCAATCGGGAAAACAAAAGTTTTACCGACAATAGCAAATTTATAGCCGCGTTCTTTTGACTGCGCGTCAAGATACGGTAGCGTCTGGAAAGCGTTAACATCGACGTCTTTATTGTTTAAGGCTTCGTTAGGCAGCACGTAATCATTAAACGAGATCACTTCGACATTAAGGTTGTATTTTTCTTTAGCCACATGTTCTACGACTTTCCAGATAGCTTCATCCGGCCCGGTGTTAATTGCTACTTTAATCTTATTATCTTCATCCGGCGAGCAGGCTGATAACAGCGTGACGGAAGCCGCAATTAACACTGCGCTAAATATCTTTTTCATCAATAAAACTCTCTTAAATTAACAAACTGCGAGATAGTATTATACCCTAAATTATTCGAGTTGCAGGAAGGCGGCGACGCAGTGAATCCCCGGGAGCGTACTCCAGTACGTGACTGGGGTGAACGAGGAAAGCCAACGCACATGCAACTTGAAGTATGACGGGTATATATCCATTTACCTCTGTACACTGAATTACTCGGCCGCTGTTGCGGCCAATGTATGTCGCGCGCTTTGTTACATCAAGAGACACTCCTGGGCGATTCAAAGTAGAATGACATGGCCTGAATCCGCTACAGTAGATAAGGATCACCTGACGCAGAAACCGTTTTATTCACTGAGGGAAGGCTATGCAACACGATATTCTTAATACTGAAGTCACCACCATTGATGGTGAGAAAACAACGCTTCTGCCCTATGCCGGCAAGGTGTTGTTGATCGTTAACGTCGCCTCGAAATGTGGCCTGACCCCGCAATATGCGCAGTTAGAAGCACTGCAAAAAGATCTCGAAAGCGAAGGTTTTAGCGTGCTAGGCTTCCCGTGTAATCAGTTCCTCGGACAGGAGCCAGGCAGTGAGGAGGAGATTAAAACGTTCTGTAGCACGACCTATGGCGTGACTTTCCCCATGTTCAGCAAAATTGATGTCAATGGCGAACATCGTGCGCCTTTGTATCAGAAGCTGGTTGATTCCGCGCCGCAGGCGGTGGCGCCTGAAGGCAGTGGCTTCTATGAGCGCATGGCCAGTAAAGGTCGGGCACCGCTGTATGTGGATGATATTTTGTGGAACTTCGAAAAATTCCTGATTGGCCGTGACGGTCAGGTCATCTGCCGGTTCTCCCCGGATATGACGCCGGACGATCCGCAACTGGCAGCAGCCATTAAAGAGGCATTAGCGAAATAATGCCGTTTTTAATGCAGTTACAGGATGTTGAGGAAACGGGGCGTCTGGCGCCGTTTTCTGCAGATGTCCGACAAGGTGAAATTATTCACCTTGTGGGGCCGAACGGCGCGGGAAAGAGCACGCTGTTAGCGCGAATGGCGGGTCTCGCGACGGGACCTGGGCGGGTCATGCTGAACGAGCGGCCGTTAAGCGACTGGCCGGCACAGGCTCTGGCGCATCATCGCGCCTGGCTGTGTCAACATCAGATGCCGCCCTTCGCGATGCCGGTCTGGCATTATCTGTCACTGCATTTGCAGAACGGTATGCACAACGCGCTACTGGAGAATGTCGCCGGGACGCTGGGTCTTAGCGATAAACTTGAGCGTCAGGTAAACCACATTTCTGGCGGAGAATGGCAGCGGGTGCGCCTGGCGGCGGTAATATTGCAAATCCATCCTCAGGCCAATCCATCCGGGCAATTATTACTGCTGGATGAGCCAATGAACAGCCTTGATGTGGCGCAGCAGGCTGCGCTCGATCGGCTATTAAGCGAACTTAGCGCTTCAGGGGTCGCTATCGTGATGAGCAGCCACGACCTCAATCATACTCTCCGGCATGCCCATCATTCCTGGCTTATCTGTCAGGGGAAAACAATCGCCTGTGGCCGGACGTGTGAAGTACTGAGCGAAGAAAACTTAACCGCTGCCTATGCCATGGCTTTCCGAAGAGTGGAGGTGGCAGGCCATCTTATGCTCGTTGCATCACAGTAGCACGCCGTTACCTTGTCAGTAGGTTGATAAACAGGCTAGATTATCCTGGTAATTAAACAGGGAACAGAGGGTTCGTCTGAGATGCGTTACTGGTTCATTTTGTTCGTTGCGCTCTTTTTGGCGGGCTGTAGCAGCCATCGGGCACCGCCGCCTGACCCGCGGCTTGCCGATCCTATTGTCGTGGTCGCCAACCTGAACGAGCAGTTACAAAACTGGCGTGGCGCGCCGTACCGCTATGGCGGAATGTCGCCTCGCGGCGTTGATTGTTCGGGATTCGTGGTGATGACTTTCCGCGATAAATTCTCGATGCAACTGCCACGGGAAACCCGTGAGCAGGCGGAAATCGGCACGGAAATCGATAAGAGCGAACTGCAACCCGGTGACCTGGTCTTTTTCAAGACCGGTTCTGGCGAGAGCGGTCTGCACGTGGGGATTTACGATACCAATAACCAGTTTATCCACGCGTCAACCAGTCAGGGCGTGACGCGTTCATCGTTAAATAATGTCTACTGGCATAAAAAATTCTGGCAGGCGAGAAGGATCTAAATAACTGCTCGGAATAGTAGATCACTCAGGGGGAACTCAGTCCGGTTTATGCGATCTGATCAATCGCTGAATATCCCAAATCACCAACCGGACTGAGCGATGCCGATCATAGCACCAATACCC
>NZ_JBDYQK010000044.1:0-17730 GCF_043832615.1 Klebsiella sp. KE9456 | reverse complement strand
TGCCGCTGTTGCCGGCAAAGTTCAGCGGGGTGCCGGCCAGGTTCGCGATGTCCGTGGTGTTCTGCGTGATATTTGTGGTGTTCTGCGCGATATTCGTGGTGTTGGTCGTCACATTCTGGTTGGTGGCGTACAACTGCGAGCCGTTCACCGCGTCGGTGCTGGTGCCGCTCAGCTCCCCCGCCGCCACGTGGGTGACTTTCAGGTCGCCCGCGTTAACCCCTGCGGTGGTGATCGCCGGCCCGCCGCTGATCGTCAGCCCGCTGCCGTCCAGGGCGGTGGTGGTGCCGATGATCGCCGAGGCGAATTCCGGGTTGTCCGCCATCTGCACCACCAGGTCGCCGTTCTGATCCACCTCTGTGTTCAGGTTGGCGGCCGAGTAGCTCCCCGCCGTGCTTTTATCGCCCCTGATGGTCAGCATCTCACCCAGCTTTTTGCTCACCGTACCGCTGTTGCCGGCAAAGCTCAGCGGGGTGGTCGCCAGGTTCGCGATGTCCGTGGTGTTCTGCGCGATATTCGTGGTGTTGGTCGCCACATTCTGGTTGGTGGCGTGCAGCTGGGAGCCGTTCACCGCGTCGGTGCTGGTGCCGCTCAGCTCCCCCGCCGCCACGTGGGTGATTTTGTTCACCGCCGTATCGCCGTGGCTCGCCGAGAAGGCCCCTTTATCTGCATCCCACAGCAGGGCATCGTTCTGCAGCCCGCCGACGCCGGCGTTCAGGTTCTCCACCGCCGTATTGGTGGCGTGCAGCTGGGAGCCGTTCACCGCGTCGGTGCTGGTGCCGTTCAGCTCCCCGGCCGCCACGTGAGTGACTTTCTGGTCGCCCGCGTTAACCCCTGCGGTGGTGATCGCCGGCCCGCCGCTGATCGTCAGCCCGCTGCCGTCCAGGGTGGTGCCGCCGCCGATGATCGCCGAGGCGAATTCCGGGTTGTCCGCCATCTGCACCACCAGGTCGCCGTGCGCGTCCACCTCAGTGTTCAGGTTGGCGGCCGAGTAGCTTCCCGCCGTGCTTTTATCGCCCCTGATGGTCAGCGTCTCACCCAGCTTTTTGCTCACCGTACCGCTGTTGCCGGCAAAGCTCAGCGGGGTGCCGGCCAGCACGTCAATGCTCTGGTTGGTGGAATGCAGCTGCGAGCCGTTCACCGCGTCGGTGCTGGTCGCCGACAGGCGCCCCGCCGCCACGTTGGTAATGGTGCGTTCTTTGTCCACATCCCCCACGCTGACCGTACTGGTCGGGTTCGTCCCGGCAAAGGTGTACTGGATACCATTAATTGTGGTACTAATCGTGGCAACAGCTGCCTCTGTAACTGAATCGCCTCCCAGGGCAACAGCATTATCATGGGTTGCTCTGCTCTCAACCCCGATGGCAGTAGATTTTAAGCCTGTTGCTTGAGCACCCCCCCCAATAGCTGTCGTACCTTCATCATATGCCTTGCTATAAACCCCGATGGCTGTAGCGTGTAAGCCAGTCGCTTCAGCTACTGCGCCAATAGCCGTCGCCTTCTCATTACTTGCCTTACTGTGCATCCCGACGGCAGTCGCATCCTCATCATCTGCCTTGCTGCTAAACCCGACGGCAGTAGCGTGTATGGCGGTCGCTTCAGCTGCTGCGCCAATAGCAGTAGCCTTCTCATTACTTGCCTTACTGTAAATCCCGACGGCAGTCGCATTCTCATATTCTGCCTTGCTGTAAACCCCGACTGCTGTGGAGTCTATGGCATTTGCTTCAGATCCCCTCCCAATAGCCGTCGCATTCTCATTATCTGCCCGGCTATCAAACCCGACTGCTGTAGAATTACTATCTGCATGGCTGTAAACCCCGATGGCAGTAGAGTTTGCGGCACTCGCCCAAGATCCCAGCCCAATAGCAATCGCACTACTATCAGTTGCTCTGCTGTTGGGTCCGACTGCAGTAGCGTTTATGGCGCTCGCTTCAGCCCCCGCACCAATAGCCGTCGCACTACTGCCGCTCGCTCCCGCAAGCCATCCAATAGCAGTCGCATAGTCTGCATTCGCTGCAGCTGATGCACCAATAGCGGCAGATAAGTCGGATATCGCTTCAGCTCTCTGCCCAATAGCTACCGAATACCCACGCACAGTAGTACCTGCCTTGCTGAGAAGCCCGATGGCAACAGAGGTGTAGCCACTCGCTTCAGCTCTGTCCCCAATAGCCGTAGCATACGTTTGACTCGCTGTAGCCTTTCTCCCAATAGCAATCGCATATGGTGCAGTAGCAGAGCTTTGATAGCCAACGGCTGTAGCATACCCGGAGGGATGCGTTGCGCTTGCGCCTTCACCAAGTGCAATATTAGTTGATATTCCGCCATCCGAGGCTGGCAATACTCCTGGGTTAGTAGGGTTCGTCACCAGCCATGCATCCGCCGCCTGAGGGATCCCTGCCAGGGTAACGCCCAGCAGACCTACGGATAGCATGCCCCTCGCTCTTCTTAAACCGGACTTACCTTTACCTTTGGCTTTCGCCAGCTCACTGACCGCGACCCATAGACCCAGGCTCGCGTTCCAGACTAAACGATATACTGTATTCATTGTTCCCTCCTGGTCTTTTTAATAAAAGACGGGTTTATTGCTTATTGAGATACGCGTAGAGACGCCTGCTCTTTCAGAACCAGAATTCGCTCAAGAGAATTTTTATTCAGATGTGATGCATAGTCGTGATATAACTTCTGAGCATTCTGCGGTTGGTGTATTACATACTGGTAATAGCCGCCGACAAAAAATACCGCCTGAGTGACGGCATCCGCCTTCTCCTCTGCATGGCTGAAAGCAATACTATCGATTAGCTGAAACACGGACTTTTCATCACCTTTCCCGGTGTAAATATCAGCAATGGCCGACTCATATGCCGAAAACCACTTATAATTAGCGACCTTATCAGCCAGTGTTTTTTGCAGTGCTGTTGTTCCTCCCTGCCATGTTCTGGCGGTTAACCATAAATCCCAGAGCAGGCCATAATCCCGCTCACGCCCGTTGCCGTTTTGGCGTAATAAAGTAAATGCGCTACGAGCCTCGTCGTAGCGTTCCAGAGCGGCCAGATTAACCGCTGAGGGTAAAACGATGACACTTGCCAGCATACCGCCATTCAAAGCATCATATTTTTTCCGGGCGTCACTGTGCCGACCGGACAAATGATCATTAATGGCTTTCTGGAAAGTAGCCTCTGAAGTTTCCCTTGCCGAAAGAATAGCCTGAGATGGCTTTATTGAAATGCTTTCAGCAATGGCAAAAACGCTTTTAGCACATATAAAAAGCAGGAGAATGGTTAAGCTTTTTTTCACAGAAAAGATATCAATTAACTTTCTCATAATATTTTTAACTTAAAATAGAAAAACAAAAAACCCATTAAACATAAAAACCACCACTCATAACTTCTGAATGGTTCTTATTATTGTGGGAAATGTAATCCGATATGCACCCCATGCTTTTATAACCTCCCCCTCCAAGCTGCATCTTTGCTGGCTGCCTGCACTTACTTCGGTCACATACCGTTTGTACGCTCCCGGGAATGCATTTAGTTGCCGCCTTCCTGCAACTCGAATTATTCATGGTATATATTAAAAAAGTACACGGTACATCTACAGTTCAGATTTTTAATCAGCGAATGGATGTCTATTCATATATTTGACTCATTGATATGATGTCCCTGCATGCCATAACGGTTATAGCATGGTGGCCTGCGAGTTGCTGCCCGCGAACTATTTTTCGTTTTAATGAATAAACCAAATTTTCTGTAAAGCCAATGCTGGGCGTCTTTACCAGTTGCGGTAAAGAAATCCCCTTACCCAGATAGCTGAAAAGAATCTGCTCGACTCTCTTAAAAGACTTTTGCAAAAGAGGACTGTCATTCGCCTTCATCAGGTATAACCAGAACTCATCTGGCCTGATATTGATAGGGATCAACCAAGGGAAAGGTCTTTGATAACTATTTAAATATCTTTCATTTTTTGGTTTATACATACTCAACAGAATGATGACCCGGCAACAGGTATTGCTCAATCCGGGCTGGCAGGCTATCGTCTCGCGTTCATGGATATCTAAAATATTCAGAACAACAATATCCTCTCTCTCAGGATAAAAATCAGAACTTATTTCATCTGGTGAATATGTGTATAAACGCACGTAATCGGTAGGCGTCTGAGCGGTTATACCAGCAAGGAAAAAACGATTATCAGATATTACGTGTATTTTATTCATGGTCTGCTCGCGATTAATTATTATAACCGCACAATATATTTTCCTGAAAACATCCCCTGTATTTAACCCGTAGATTATTAACCATGCGCAAGAAAAATTGACAATCGTTTAAAACGATCGAAATCAAAATATTAATAGCTGCGTTCTATTGTTTGATGTTGATCGATCGTTATTATCGATCAAAAGAATAATTTCCAAATTAACCGAACCCAATAAACCGTACAATAAATATAATCATTTCCCCAGCCCCTTGCTGTTGATTGCATTGAAACTTCAGATTATTAATCTGAAAACAACAAGAAACCGCAAGACACATAGATTAATCACGCAAAGTTATACGAAGCACCAGAACAAACACGCATTTTTCAATTTCGTTTAACAAGCATTGAACTCAAGGAAAACCTTACATTGATAATATTCATTGCGTTTTAATTTTCCGAACTAACGTTGTATTGATGGGAATTATATAAGAAAAAGAAAAGAGTTACAGAGGAAAAAATCAGAATTTTATGTCTCGTTTTAGAGGTGCTTACTATATTGCAACCCACAGATTAAATGTGCGAACGCCAAAAAACATACGATTCCGGCATACCGAATCCCAATCACTCTCTGTACTGTTTCAGGAAATATCAGGCATCCGTGAACGCCTTCATCAACCCCGAGTGACGGGGCTGGGTTTTCATCTTTTCACGCAGCCAGCTTTCCGGGATTCAGCGGCGGTTTCGTTTTCCGCTGACGTTCAGCACGCCGTTGCTCTGTTAGCATTCCCCTGACATCCGCCTGGATAGCGTACCGTTTTGCATTCCGTCTCAGCGCTTCCTCCGTCAGAGCTGACGGAGTGCGAACAGTAAGCTTGCAGCGGCCACCAGAGAAGGACTCAGGGACAGTTGAGCGTAGCCTCATATACCCGGCTGTATGCACCCGGTTCTGCGTCCGGCGCCGCCACCATGGATATCGATGTGGATTGCCCCTGCTGGATAGTCAGACGCTCTGGCTCTTCCCCGGCATCGTTGAAACGTACAGTCATACCGCTCGTCGCCGCATCAGATACCCGCCGCAGCGTGCCGCTCCCCCCGGAAGGCGGAGGAATCAGTTGTGCTTCCGTTGTTTCGCCTGCGCTAATGGCCGGAAACATGTAGTTAACCCCGGTGTTCCAGGTTGCGGTTGTGATTTCCATCGAAGGTATATCACCAAGGGAGACCGAGAAAACATGTGAATAGGAGTCTTCTATTAATATACGATAAGGCGGGTTAGACGGTACCTGCCTGCTCTCATCAAACTGCAGACGCAGATGAGCCGTTTGTTCAGCAGATCCTCCTGGCTGCAGGTTATTGCTGCGGGTATAGGTTAAATGATGATGCTGATCGTCAAAAAATGCACTTCCTGTAATATGCGCACATCGCAGGTTCGTCGTTTCACTTGTACAAATTTTTGAGTCAGCTGCGATGCGCCAGGCATCCGCAGGCACTGCAGATGATGAGTTATCATAGACAACCGCCCGCAGATAAGCCGTATCGCGCAAGTTCAGCCAAGGAGTATCAGTATCAGTGTATGTCGCGTAAGCCTCTGAGACGCCACTCAGAACAAGCTTACTGCACGCCATATCAGCGAGAGCGTAATGCGGTGTACTCATTAGACACATTAGTAAAATACGGTTCACGGGAAGCCTTTATATCATTTGTTTATTCATAAGGCAGAGAGCGCTTCATCCTGCCCCTCGGCACTGACTGCACTGTCCGGCACTCAGTTATAGTTAAAATTCAACGTCACCTGGGACAAAAAACGCCCCCCGGTCACCGTACCCGGCGCTGTCGCCACATACCCGACCCTGAACGTGTAACTGCCCTTGCCCGAAGACGGGATCACACTGACATTCGTGCTGCCGGATGGCAGCATCGTTGTGCCCGACAGATCCTGCAGACGCAGCGCCACCCCCGTGGAGTCACCCGTGTTGCTGAACAGGGTGTCGTTCTGCTCGTCCGGCGTCCCTGATGGCACTATCTTTACCGACGTCACCCCCGCCCCACAGGTAATACTCACCGGCACATCCTTCAGTTTCTTCACCGCCGTATCCGTGAACTCACGCGTGCCAATGTCATCCAGCACCACCGTTGATGTCACATCATCAAACGTACAAGTCTTATTGACCACCATTCCTGTGAAGGTGACTATCTGAGTGGGATCGGCGGCCACCGCGTCAGTCTGTGATATCAGACTGACCAGCAGGCCTGCTGTCATCACTGACGCCATGTGTGCAGCGATATTCATCATCATTCTGTCTGTCCTCCCTTCTCTCACCGGCAGACGCCACTGGTCCGGATAACCGCATTCGCCCTGTCCGCTTCAGTCAGCTGATACTCAGCGCGGCACTGCTGCCCGGCACCGTCGCCCCAGCGAGCCGTCACTTCACCTTTCTCTTCCAGCCCCGACAGATACACCTGACCGCCGTCTGCCACGATTCCGCTGCTCTCGCCGGCCGTGACCATCGTCCCGAACGGTAACGGTTTTCCGTTGTGGGTCATCGTCATCAGTACGCGGTAGCCCCGACGGGCCTTAAACTCTGCCCGCACCACCGCGCCCTTTGTCGGCACAATCCGGGCGACGCTGTTATCCACATCCGTATGCTCATCCAGTGATTCGGTATCCACCTGTATCCGGTTTTCCCGGTACGCCGACGCATAAGGCTTGATGGTGTATCCCCGCCAGTCGGTGAAGACGCCCGGCTCATTTTTCACCCCAACATTCGGGACGCCCGGCGTGGCGATCAGGACAGTGGTGTCCCCCAAAGGCTGGCCAATGGTCAGCCCGTTACGGTGCAGCAGGGCGCCCCCGGCCAGACCATAACTGATCTGCCGCCAGTCACGGCTGTGGCTGTAGCCCAGGTTCCCGTTACCGTAGATCCCCCGGTAATTCAGGCTGACGTTGCCGCTGGTTCCCTGGCTCCGGGAATATCCCTGCGAGACGTTCCAGTCCAGATTACCGTCCCTCAAAAACTTGCCGCTCAGCCCAGACTGCTGACTGACCTGATTGTTGCTGTCACGACGACTGCTGAACGTGGCGTACACCGGGTTTGCAGATTGCCTGCCCAGCAGCCTGTCAAACGGCACCGACAGAGAAAGGCTGATACTGCGGTCCGTATAAGACGGGGCGTTGTCGTTTTTGTAACGGGTGAGGCCGTAGTTCAGCGAGTAGTTCACCGGTCCGAGGCTGTTACTGTAACCGATGCGCAGTGACGCGTTGCCAGCAGAGGTGTTCCAGTAGGTCTGGCGCATCCCGGTCAGCCAGACTGAACCGTAATCCCCCAGAGACTGCGAGATATCCGCCTCAATACGCGCACGTTTGCTGTTGTTCAGGTTGTAATAGTCCGAACGGGTGTCTGTCACCGGGTTACCGTCATTATCCAGTCCCGTATGATCATACAAACGGCCGGACATCGTCTTCAGCGCCGTCTCATCCAGAGTGTGGAATCCCCGCGTGGAGTAGCGGTAACCGGTCAGACGGAAGGTGGTGCCCGTCGGGTTAAAGCCGAAGGCATACAGAAAGCGCAGAGACTGCCCCTGATGCCCGCTGCCGTCAGCCAGGGTGCTGTCTGCGTGGGTGATATCCACAGATACCGCCCCCGTTCGCCCCATATTGACGCCGACGCCGGACTGTACCGCCAGATAGTCTGATGAGAACTGCGCGCCGCCGTAGAGCGTCGTATCATGAGGCAGGCCCCATATCAGGGTGCCCTGGGCAAATGACGGTTTGTCATAATGGTCACTGCTACCGCGATAGTTGCCCGCTGTCAGGCTGTATTTTATCCGTCCTTCACGCTGCAGCGTCGGCAGGGAGGTATACGGCACCGTAAACACCCGGACGCTGCCGCCAGCCTCCCGGATACTTACTTCCAGGTCACCGCTGGAGTTTTCCGGGCTGAGGTCGGTTATCTCAAACGCCCCTGGCGCGATGGTGGTGCGGTAGATGATGTATCCATTCTGCCGAATGCTGACTTCCGCATTGCTTTCCGCCACGCCGCGCACTATCGGTGCAAACCCACGGAGGGTGTCCGGGTACATATTATCGTTGCTGGAAAGCTGCACGCCCGTGAAGCCCAGGGAATCAAATACCTCACTCCCGGTGGTGCTCTCGCCCAGTACCAGGGTGCTTCTCAACGGTGCAACGGTCCGCTCCGCGTAGGTCCTTATACGCTGCCAGCGATGGCGGTTGCCGTCATTACTGTCATAGTAGTTCCAGTTCCTGTCGTCACGCAGACGCCAGGCCCCCAGATTCAGCCCGCTGCCCAGACTAAGAAAATAACTCCGGTTGTCGCGGCGACTGCCGGAACGGTCGGTGCCGCTGAAACGGTAACTGAGCAGCGCGGCGTTAATCCCCTCGTCCCACTGTTCCGGATCAATATCACCGCGGGCCCGATTACGGGTTGCCCGTTGCGGCACGCTGAGGTCAAGGCGCAGTCGGGAAAAATCGAACTGACTGAAAGCGCCGGGGACATATTCAGCCGGGTTGACGCACTGTTCCTCATCGAGCGCCATCAGCGCCGGGAACATCTCCACCTTTACGCCAGCACTGCCCAGAAACTTTCGGCTCAGGCAGGGCGCCAGACCGGTGTCATCCCGGATGACAGCGTTCGTCTCACCCGGTTTTATCGCATCAAAGCGCACGGACTGGCGTCGGGCAAAGGTCTGGTTCAGGTAAATATCAACGTCATACACACCGGGAAACTGGGAACCGTCCGCCCGGAACTGCGACAAATCAGCAATTCCGTCACCGTCTGCAGAAATCATCTCAGGCGGGAAAAAAAGTTCAGCGCAGGCAGATGAGGTACACAGACCGGACAATAAAAATGCCAGCGGTGTTTTTTTTGGTAATAACATTATTTATCCACTGAATTCACAGAAAAACAGGCAATGACAACCTCATGACGCGCAAGGCTGCGCGGTTAAAAATGCCGGATTTGTTCATCCGTGATGCCGCCAAAGTCATTAATGGTACGAAAACTCAGGGTTCCGGCGCCGCCTGAAGGCAGGGTAAGGCTCGCCGTTCCGAAAGGCGGCGTCATCACCGTCTTTTTCACCGCCTTATTCCCGGCTTTTATTTGCGTGATGGTGATGTAGTAAGGGGTCGGATTGCGGATGACCAGTTGAGCCCCGCTGCGGCTGACTTTCAGTTGCGACGGCGCTTCTGCCGGAGAGGGCTTCAGGCCAGACGGGCGGACAAACAGCTTGATGCGGGTGGATGCAGACAGCATCAGGACGTTTTTGCCGCTGATTTCCGCTTTATCAACGGCCGGAATAGCTTTGGACGTCAGGTAATACAGGGACTCGCGGTCGGTTGGCAGGGTCGGACCGGCATACATCAAACGCAGAGTGTTCTCGCTGCCGGGATTACTGACGTAAAGGGGCGGCGTGACAATAAAATCGGAGGTTTTGTTGCCGTGCTGGTTTTCAGCCCAGGACTGCACCATAAAGCGCGAGGCACTCGAGGTGTTACGCACGGAAATGCTGGCCTCTTTCTGACCAGCCGGGTAGATAATGCGGGTCCCCCCCAGCACAATCCCGCCTGCATGGGCGGTAACAGAGACAAAACAGGCCATCAGTAAAGCTGACGCTGCCAGGGTTCGGGTAAAAAAAGACATTGAAATCTCCTCGCAGGCTGATGATCTCCCCTGACCAGAGTCAGGGGAACGTTTCTGTTACTGATAGCTCACAGTAAAGTTCGCCGTGGCGTTGGCAGAACCAGCCTTCACTTTCTCTCCCATCGCCACATAACGGGCGGCGAATTCCAGTTCATTGGTGCCTTCTGTCAGAGTTTTAACGACTGTACCGCTCAACGACACTGGGACACTGTCGTCCAGGATTTGAACACCGACACCAGTGGTATCAATGTCGTCAGTAGACATCGCCGTATTGCCGAAACCCGCGATATTGCCGGTGAAAGAGATGACCGCGTCATTAGTGCCCAGAGGACAATCTTCCAGAGTAATCGTGAACGGTGCTTCCGTGCTGACGGAACCAGATCCGGTGAACGTGCTGGCCGCCACGTCTCCCAGAATGACGGTCTGGTCTTTGGAGATATCAGCCAGGCTGCAGGTTTGTTCCACGATATTACCGGTGAAATTAATTGTGCTGCCATCACCTTCAGCAGCCAGTACGGAAGACGCCATAAAAAGAGCCGGAACAGCAATAGCCAATAATTTCATTTTCATAAATAGACACTCTCTGTTGATTTACACAAAAATAAGCGCAACGACACGCCTATCTGAACTTCAGGCTCGCCTGAAGCATATTCCATAATTAATCCCCCAATAGTCACCGTCATGTAACAAGAGGGTTACGTTGATAGATAGAAAACGTCAACCCTGATTATTTTCAGGCTCCTCCATGACCACTTTCCGCAATCAGGCTCACCACCGGAGAATATTAAGCTACAGCCATTCTCCTAATCGCCATAAAATAACACCAAAGTTATACCCCAGACATTTATCCACGACATAACCAGTTAACAATGAAAGGCCAGACAGAAGCAAAAAAACAAGCCTGTATTTTAAGACTACAAAAATCTCCTTATTTTTACGCCCAACTTACCCTCCAGTCTCTGCCTGATGTTATATACAGCTTTCGTATCAACGACTAATTCTCTCGATATATCCGACACGCTATAATTACTCAGCGTCAGATAAAGAATTTCTTTTTCACTCTTCGTTAAGGGCCTTGCAGTTTGCCTGACCAGAGGTTGACCAATGAATACTTTTCGTAATGCTGTTTTTAAATTGCTGATATCATCAGAGAGATATATAACCCCCGACACCCTGGGCTCATTCAGGCTGTAATAAGCTGCCAGAGGCGTCATTTTTCTATCTGACAGCAAAATGATCTTCATCTCTGCACAACCCAGATAGTCAATCCATCGTTCATCCATAAAGAAACGGATACTTCTCCACGAAAAATCGACAAAAATAAACCCGGAAACAGGAAAAATAACATCAACAGAGTTGATTAACGATTTTAGTCCTGTTTCAAAAAAGAAGTTAACCGCAGGCCAAATACAAACTTGCCGATTAAGACACTGGGTGGAACTGAATTCTTTTGAGGGGAGTATCTCACACCTTATATTACACCCCAGACAATGCATTTCTCCATATTGCATAGTAAAGTCTCATCATATTACATATTAAAACCCCAGTTCTAAAACATTTCCCGTATAAATTAAGAAATTTCCCATATGATAATGATGTAATGGCTTATTACAACATTTTTTTTAGCCATTTACACTCCACTAAAAAAGAATAAAAATCCTAATAAAAAAATAAATATTAAGTCCTTAATTCGATTATGAATGAGAAAATTATCAGGTAATTAAGAATTTTACTCAGCCATTATCTTCGCAGTGGATTCATTATGCTTATTTTTTAGTAAAAAATAATAAAATTTAGATATATAAACCAATAAAAACAAATATTTCAGTATAATTATCCATTTTACTATTTATTAATGGCATTAAATAATTTAATTTAACATTAAAATTAGAATTTTTAACCATGAAAAATATCAAAACGCTGTGCCATTTACGCAAAAGGCAATATAAATACGAACTAAAATAACTATTTTCATTATCTATCGATCATACAGTTAACAAATTAGCAAAAAGAATTAATCACGCACCCAATGCGAATACTTCAATCTCAGTAGACTACTGATTCAACATGAGCTTGCCGTTCCGACATCAGCGACATCAGCAATTGGCTATTCCCGGTGTCATAAAAGGGGCTAACGACTTCTGGCATTATTTTGCGATAACGCAGGTGAAAATAGCCACGTGTTAGCCAGCATGCATCCGCGTCAATGGCATTAATATCGACAACAACCCGCGCGATTGCTGAACAATACTGACAGCGGCCCCTTTAAAGCGCGTGGAAAGTCCTTGTACCGCTCTCCCGTCACGCCGTCATGCAAAGCAACTTATGATAATGATTCTCATCTTTATTGTCGTACTGCCCGCGCAATGATAAGGTTGCATAACCCGATGACACCCCATCTCCAGTGCAGAAAACCGCATGAACAAGACGACGACGCAGGATGAACCCGCCCACCCGGCGCTGAGAAAAACATTCTCCGTCCGTGAGTTTATGGATTTTGGTGAACGGTACGGTATCGACTACCATTTTCCCGGGCTGATGAAAACGCAGGAGTCGCCGCACGCTATTCCTGTACTGCTGGGCGAAGTGGAAGAGATGAGGCTACCTTGCGGCATGTGTGTGACGCATTCCGATGTTCATGTGTTACAACCTTATGAGACAACGTCTCGTCATAGCAGCCCCCTGTATATGCTGGTGGTGATGGAAGGTTGCGTCAGCCTGAGCCTGAACGGCAAGCAGTATCTCGTATGCGCCGGAATGGCTTTTACGTCCCGGCTTAGCGAACAGCAGGCGATGTACGCCCGCCACGATGTGGACAGCAGATTACGCACGCTATCCCTGGGCCTCTACCCGGATGGCACATGGCGCAATGGTCTGCTTGATTCATTAATGCACGAATGGGAAAGATGCCAGACGCCAACGCTTATCTGGCAGGTACCGAACTTCCTGCTGGACGGATTACAGTTCGCGCAACAACGCGCGCTCGGGCGAGTGTCCCGGCAATTGATGCTGGAAGGCCTTATCCTGCAATTGTTCGGTCATGGTCTGAGCGTGTGTCAGGATGAAAGCACCAGGCAGGTTGTCCGGGCAAGCGGCGAGCAACAACGACTGGAGAGAGTTCGCCGCCTGCTGGAGCAATTCCCGGAAAATAACTATACCCTCGGTGAACTGGCTCAGAGAGCGGCGATGAGCTCCAGTAGCCTGCGCAGCAAGTTTCGCGACGCTTATGGCTGTTCGGTCTTCGATTATCTGCGTGACTGCCGCCTGACACGGGCGAGACGCTATTTGCTTGAAGGCTATAGCGTGCAGCAGGCGGCCTGGATGTCCGGCTACCAGCACGCGACCAACTTCTCCACCGCCTTTCGTCGGCGCTACGGCATCTCCCCCTGCAACGTGCAAAAATCGGGCTAATCAGATTGCTGACAACGGGCGCTGTTGTGCAATTTCCCGGCGGCGCGTCGCTTGCGCGGGCCTGTGCAAAATAATACCGCTGAGGTTGTAAGCCGGGCCAGACGGTAGCCTCCACCCGACAGAAATACGAGCGTCATGCCTAATACAGGTTTGTCATCAACCTCGTTAATACATTTTTTTCATTTTCGCGAAAAATAGATCGACGCTTTGGCAGCGTGCATACACATCCTGGCATTCTGCATAGCGAGATAAGACATCAAAAAGGTAATAATTCTTATTAACAATTAGAAACACCTTTGGAGATGCTCATGTTTGCGAAAACGCGTCTGGCGCTACTGACAGGATGGGTGACCAGCAGCGTCGCCTTCCCGCTGCTGGCTCAGGAAACAACACAAAACGAAACCATCGTGGTTACTCCACAGATGCAAAGCGGCGCCACCAAAATTGCCACGCCGGATCTGGAAACCCCACAGTCAGTGTCCATTATCACTCGCCAGCAGTTTGAAGAGCAGGGAGCCGTCAACGTCCGCCAGGCGGTTAGCTATACCCCTGGGGTTTATAGTAACCAGATTGGTGCGTCAAACCGTTTCGACTACATCGTCCTGCGTGGATTTTCCGATGGCAGCCTGGATAATGTCTATCTCGACGGTCTGAAGATGATGGGCGATACCAACTCGCACAGTTCTCTGGTGGTCGATCCCTGGTTTCTGGAAAATATCGAAGTCGTTCGCGGCCCGGCCTCGGTCCTGTATGGTCGTTCTTCACCGGGCGGCATCGTCGCCCTCACCTCGCGTAAACCCGCATTCGATCCCGGTGGTGAAATCAAACTCTTCGCCGGTAATAACAATCAGCGCGGCGCGGCATTTGATGTCACTGGCGCACTGGACGATAACGACCGGGTCGCTGGACGGTTAAGCGGGATGACCCGCTACGCGGATTCCCAGTTCGATACGTTGAAAGAGCAACGCTATGCGATTATGCCGAGTCTGACCTGGCGCATCACCGATAGGACACGCCTTGATTTAATGGCTTATCTGCATCGCGATCCGGAGGGCGGTAGCCACTCAGGACTCCCTTATGAAGGCACCGTGGTTCCGCATTATGGCAAGAAAATCGCGAAGACTTTCTTCGAGGGTGAAGATGATTACGATAAGTATGACCGTCGCGAAAATATGGTCGGCTACCATTTCGAACACCTGTTTGATAACGGCTGGTCAGTACGACAGAAACTGCGCTATCTGCATACCAACGTCAAACTGAATCAGGTCTACGCCGCTGGCTGGTTGAACGAAACCGAGCTGAATCGCGGTTATTCCGGCTCAGACGAAAAGATGAACGCTATTACGCTTGATAACCAGCTTGATGGCAGCATTGATACCGGGGCCGTTAACCATCGACTATTGGTGGGGATTGATTACCAGAATCGTAGCAACAATATCACCGGCTACTACGGTTCATTCCCGGCGATTGACGCCTTTAATCCACACTACGGCGCGCAGCCGGATAACATTACCCTGTACAGCCGCGAAAAACATAAGCTACGTCAGACAGGCTACTATCTGCAGGATCAGATGTCCTGGAACCGCTGGCGCTTCACCCTGGGCGGACGTTACGACCAGGTAAGTGTTTCAAATATCGATAAATTCAATAATTCACGCAGCGATCTGGATAAGAATAACTTCAGCTCTCGCGTCGCGCTGCTGTATCTGTTTGATAACGGTTTTGCGCCGTATGTTAGCTACTCTACGGCCTTTACGCCCACCAGCTTCGCCGATGAAAACGGCAACGTGCTGGACCCGATGAAAGGCAAACAGTGGGAAGCCGGGGTAAAGTATGAACCGGAGGGACTGAACAGCCAGTTCAGCGCCTCAGTATTCCGCATCAATCAGACCAATATCGCCACCAAAGAAGAGCCGACCGACCCTTACCGTTCAATTGGCGAGATTGAGTCAAAAGGCGTGGAACTGGAAGCGATCAGCCAGCTTACGGACAGTTTCCGCCTGCAGGCGGCGTATACCTACACCGATATCCGCTATAAAAAAAGCAGCCCGGAAGAACAGGGCAAACGGGCCGTTTATGCCCCGCGTAATCAGGCCAGCGCCTGGCTGAACTACGATGTGAAAAACGGTCCTCTGGATGGCCTGACGCTCGGTTCCGGTGTGCGTTACGTCAACGGTATTGTCAGCGATCGCCTGAATACGCATACCCTGCCATCCTATACGCTAGTGGATATGACCATCGGTTATGATCTGTCTAAAGTGGGAATCAATGGTCTCAGCGCCCAGTTGAACGTGAACAATCTGACCGATAAGCGCTATATTGCCGCCTGTAACTCGCTCTCTTATTGCTACTTTGGCGCGGAACGCAGCATCGTCGGCAGCGTCTCCTGGAGGTTCTGATACTGTTAAAAGTCCCCGGAGCCTTTTGCTCCGGGTAACGGGTTAATCTTCTACTTTATGGGTTTTCCGGGGTGTTATCGTCAAATTGCGCACGGCCAGCTTTCATCATGACTCCGGTACTCTCCTTAATGCTTCACCGCTCAAATAACCCTAAATAATTAACCGTTATGATCATATCAGCCAGCGCCGCACCCGCCTCCCTGAACCGCATTCGTCTACACTAAACAGAGACTGGTGTTTGATGCCGCAGCGTTTGCCGGGTACATCCATAAATTACAGACATGGCCGAATCGCGCGGCAAGCGAGAGAATCCTGAATCATTTACGTAAGTAAGTGATTCGGGCAAACACGCGTAACCCATACACCCGCAACCTGAAGTCTGACGGGTATCAACATTGAGACAGGACGCAACCATGCAACTTAACGATTCCACCCTTTTTCGCCAACAGGCATTGATTAACGGACGCTGGCGCGATGCCAGCAATGGCGAAACACTCGCGGTGACTAACCCCGCAAACGGCCAATTGCTGGGCAACGTACCCAAAATGGGCGCAGAAGAAACCCGCGAAGCTATCGACGCGGCCAGTCGTGCGTTGCCGGCCTGGCGCGCGCTTACCGCCAAAGCGCGCGCCACTCTCCTGCGCCGCTGGTTCGATTTAATGATGGAGCATCAGGACGATTTGGCGCGGCTAATGACCCTGGAACAGGGGAAACCGCTGGCGGAAGCAAAAGGCGAAATCAGCTACGCCGCCTCTTTTCTTGAGTGGTTTGCCGAAGAGGGTAAACGCGTCTATGGCGACACGATCCCCGGTCATCAGGCAGATAAGCGCCTGTTGGTGATTAAACAGCCGATTGGCGTGACTGCCGCCATCACGCCGTGGAATTTTCCCTCGGCGATGATCACCCGCAAAGCAGGCCCGGCGCTGGCCGCAGGCTGCACCATGGTCCTCAAACCCGCCAGCCAGACGCCGTTCTCCGCGCTGGCGCTGGCGGAGCTGGCTAATCGCGCCGGGCTCCCGGAGGGCGTATTTAACGTGGTCACGGGGTCTGCCAGCGCAATCGGCAATGAACTTACCAGCAATCCGCTGGTACGCAAACTCTCCTTTACCGGCTCAACGGAAATTGGTCGCCAGCTAATGGAACAGTGCGCGAAAGATATCAAGAAAGTATCGCTGGAGCTGGGCGGCAACGCGCCGTTTATCGTTTTCGACGACGCTGATTTAGATAAAGCCGTGGAAGGCGCGATGGCCTCCAAGTTTCGTAACGCAGGACAGACCTGCGTCTGCGCCAATCGCCTGTACGTCCAGGATGGTGTCTACGATCGCTTCGCTGAAAAACTTCAACAGGCGGTCAGTAAACTGCAAATCGGTGATGGCCTGCAGCCGAACGTCACCATCGGGCCGCTGATTGACGAGAAAGCGATCGCCAAAGTACAGGAGCATATCGCGGATGCTATTGACAAAGGCGCACGGGCAATGACAGGCGATAAAACCCACCCGTTGGGCGGTAATTTCTTCCAGCCGACGATTCTGGTGAATGTTCCCGCCAACGCGAAAGTAGCGAAAGAAGAGACCTTTGGCCCCCTCGCCCCGCTGTTCCGCTTCAAAGATGAGGCCGACGTTATTCATCAGGCGAACGACACCGAGTTTGGCCTGGCGGCCTATTTCTACGCTCGCGATCTGAGCCGCGTTTTTCGCGTTGGCGAAGCGCTGGAGTACGGCATTATTGGTATTAACACCGGGATTATTTCTACCGAAGTGGCTCCCTTTGGCGGCGTGAAATCCTCCGGACTGGGCCGTGAAGGGTCGAAGTATGGCATAGAGGATTATTTAGAAATCAAATACATGTGTATTGGGATTTAGCAGATTCAATGCGCAATAATATAATTTAACTATAGGGATGTTGTAACTATAGTATGAATTAAAAAATCCACGCTACTGAGGCGCAATGCCGTTCACTTAAGCAAATCATCGGTGTTGTCTTTTGTTTTATTTGCCTGTGGCAATCGCATTATCGGTGGTTTAAACGAAAATCTGATTCGGTTGATTCACTAACTGAGCTGATACGGGCTGAAATAT
>NZ_JBDYQK010000043.1:0-17763 GCF_043832615.1 Klebsiella sp. KE9456 | reverse complement strand
TCTCGACCCGCCCTCTGGCCGCCGTCCTGGCGGCCAGTCCTGGATGCGCGCCTGCGTTCTCGCCAGGTTTCCTTGATGCGCCCAACCCCCATGCGGTGAGTCCGTTATTCGTCAGGGGCTTTTCAGAAGCTGAAAATCATAAAAAAAGTTATATCCTTTATATTTCAGCCCGTATCAGCTCAGTAAGCGAACCAACCGAATCAGATTTTCGTTTAAACCACCGATTAACGGAACCGCTCAACAAATCGTAACCCAGGTAAATCCCCCTGAACTGACCACCGCCAGCAACATCAACTAGCTTTCGCTCACCGCATCAGGGCGCTGAAAACGACGCAGTTCGCGCAGCAATCCCACCAGCACGATGCCAACAATCACCAGCGCCCAGCCGCTGACGCTCGCTGAAGCCACCGGCGTCAGAATCGCGCCGAGACCGCCAAGCAGCGCCGCGCCTATCGCATCGCCGGTCACGTTCTGCGCAGTCCACAAACCGTTGATCCGGCCAAGCATATTTTCCGGGGTTTGGGTTTGAATCAACGTATATTGCAGCAGCGAGCTTATCGCGCTCAGCCAGCCGAATAACGCCAGACACAGCGCCCCCAGTTCCCACACCGGCATCAGGCTAAACAGCGCAATCGCGGCAAAAGAACCCACGGTTGTCGCCAGCATCAGCACGCCAGGCTTTGCCGTCTGCGCCAGTTGTCCACTGGTCAACGCCCCCAGCGCCGCGCCCAGAGGAATCGCGGCATACAGCAGGCCAATCTGCGACGCCGACATCTGCCAGCTTCCGGCCAGCGCCGGATAGAGCACGCGAACCGCGCTGGCCATCGTCAACAAACCGCCCAATAGCGCGATGCCGCCAATAAGCGGACTATTGAAGAGGAATCTCAGCCCCGACTGCAATGATTTTAACGGGTGCTCCCGCGGCTGCGGCGGTGGGGCCAGCAGCGGTAAGCGCAGCAGCGTTAAGGTCGTGATAAAGGTGCCGATCGCCGCCAGGCCATAGTTCCAGGCAACGCCGCCGCTCGCCAGCAGCAGGCCGCCAATCATCGGTGAAATCACCGAGCCCAGGCGCACCGTTAGCATGGTGATCGCCCCCGCCTGCATCAGGTTTTCCCGTCCGACCAGCGCCGGGGTCGCCGCCAGCAGCGCGGTCACGCCAATGGATGCAAAAAGGCCGTCCCAGATCCCCAACAGATAGATAGCGATTAGCGACGGCTCCGGCAGCATGGCGTTCAGGCACAGGCCGACAAAGCCAATACCGCAGGTACCCCGCGCCAGCAGGATCAAACGCTTGCGCTCATAGCGATCGGCCAGTACGCCGCCAACCATCAGACCGACAAACATTGAGCCGCCGGTTAAGGTCACTGACAGCCCCACCTGCCAGGTTGAGTGGGTCATCATCTGAATTTGCACCGGGATCGCCACGCCCAGCAGGCCAAGGGACAAAATGGAGATAAAACGAGCGATAAAGACGGCGCGAAAGGCCGGATGAGTTTTCAGCAAGCTGAGGTTCAGCAGCCAGGATTGTCGGTTCATGACAGCGCCTTGTTATTATTTTCCATACCATTTTTAGGGGTGCACATGCTAACATAACCGGATAAAATCGATAACGATAATTGCTATCATTATCAAGTCAGGGATGTATGCCATGCCGTCTTCCACGACTACGGTACGCGCCTTTGCCGTGCCGGGTCTTTTAATCATTTTAATCATTGCGATTGCACTCAGCCTGCTGATTGGCGCCAAACCGCTGCCGTTCAGCGTCGTCGTTGATGCCTTCACCGGAACCTGCCAGAGCGCGGATTGCACCATCGTCCTTGACGCCCGACTGCCGCGAACGCTCGCCGGGCTGCTGGCCGGCGCCGCGCTGGGTCTGGCCGGCGCGCTGATGCAAACACTCACCCGCAATCCGCTGGCGGACCCGGGAATTCTGGGCGTCAACTCTGGTGCAAGTTTCGCTATCGTGCTGGGCGCGGCGCTGTTTGGTATCTCTTCGCCGCAGGAACAACTGCTGATGGCCTTTAGCGGCGCCTTTGCCGCCTCGCTGCTGGTGGCTTTTACCGGTAGCCAGGGCGGCGGCCAGCTGAGTCCGGTTCGCCTGACGCTGGCGGGCGTTGCACTGGCGGCGGTGCTGGAAGGGCTTTCCAGCGGCATCGCGCTGCTGAACCCCGACGTCTACGATCAGTTACGCTTCTGGCAGGCCGGGTCGCTGGATGTGCGCACGCTGCAAACCCTGAAAATCGTGCTGATCCCGGTCATTATCGCTGGTCTGGTCACCTTGCTGCTGAGCCGGGCATTAAATAGCCTGAGCCTCGGCAACGATACCGCAACCGCGCTGGGCAGTCGGGTCGCCCGCACCCAGCTAATCGGTCTGCTGGCGATTACCGTCCTGTGCGGCAGCGCCACGGCGGTGGTCGGGCCGATCGCGTTTATCGGCCTGATGATGCCGCATATGGCCCGCTGGCTGGTCGGTGCCGATCATCGTTGGTCGCTACCGGTTACCCTACTGGCGACGCCTGCCCTGCTACTGTTTGCCGATATACTTGGCCGTCTGCTGGTTCCCGGCGAATTACGGGTATCGGTAGTGAGCGCCTTTATCGGCGCGCCGGTCCTGATCTGGCTGGTGCGCCGCCAGCCGCGTGGAGGTACGATGTGATTGCGCCTTCTCGTCGCCTGATTTTTAGCTGCCTGCTGCTGTTCGTCGCCAGCGTACTGATCTCCTTGTGGGGGCTCGGAACCGGTCTGGTGCCGTTAAGTGTTAACCAGGTCATTTCCGCCCTGCTCGGCGATGCGCCGCGCAATGTCGCCCTTGTCGTTACCCAATGGCGTCTGCCGCGCGTGCTGATGGCGCTGCTTATCGGCGCCGCGCTCGGCGTCAGCGGCGCGATTTTTCAGTCGTTGACCCGCAACCCGTTGGGCAGCCCGGACGTCATGGGTTTTAACACCGGGGCCTGGAGCGGCGTACTGATCGCGATGGTGTTCTTCGGCCAGAACCTGACGGCCATCTCAATGGCGGCAATGATCGGCGGTATCCTCACCGCGCTGGTGGTCTGGCTGCTGGCCTGGCGCAACGGCATTGAGACCTTTCGCCTGATTATTATCGGTATCGGCATTCGCGCCATGCTGGTGGCATTCAATACCTGGCTGCTGTTACGCGCCTCGCTTGAAACCGCGCTCTCCGCCGGATTATGGTATGCCGGTTCCCTTAACGGCCTGACGTGGGGCAAAACCTGGCCCTCCGCGCCGCTGATCCTGCTGATGCTTATCTGCGGCGCGCTGCTGGCGCGACGTATGCGGCTGCTGGAGATGGGCGACGATACCGCCTGCGCGCTGGGCGTGCGGGTTGAGCGTTCACGGCTGCTGATGATGCTGGTTGGGGTGCTGCTTACCGCCGCCGCCACCGCGCTTGCCGGACCGATTTCGTTTATTGCGCTGGTGGCCCCGCATATCGCGCGCCGTCTTAGCGGTACCGCGCGCTGGGGGCTAACCCAGGCGGCGCTGTGCGGCGCCCTGCTGCTGGCGCTATCCGACTACTGTGCTCAGCGTCTGTTTATGCCTTATCAGTTACCGGTAGGGGTAGTGACCGTCAGCCTTGGCGGTATCTACCTTATCGCGTTATTAATTCAGGAGTCCCGCAAAAAATGACCGCTATAGCTTCCCGTTTGCGCGGCGACCAGTTGACGCTGGCGTACGGCAAAAAGACCATCGCTGAATCGCTGAGCGTCACCATTCCTGACGGGCACTTTACCGCCATTATTGGTCCCAACGGCTGCGGTAAATCGACGCTGCTACGAACCCTCAGCCGTCTGATGACGCCAGTCAGCGGTCATGTTTATCTTGATGGTGAGCAGATCCAGCATTACGCCAGTAAAGAGGTCGCCAAACGTATTGGTCTGCTGGCGCAGAACGCCACCACGCCGGGCGATATCACCGTTCAGGAGCTGGTCGCCCGCGGGCGCTATCCGCACCAGCCGCTGTTTACCCGCTGGCGTAAAGAAGATGAAGAGGCGGTCAGCAAGGCAATGAAAGCCACGGGGATCACTGAGCTTGCGCTGCAAAGCGTCGATACCCTCTCCGGCGGCCAGCGCCAGCGGGCGTGGATTGCCATGGTGCTGGCTCAGGAGACAGCGATTATGCTGCTGGATGAGCCGACCACCTGGCTCGATATCAGCCATCAGATCGATCTGCTTGAACTGCTTAGCGAGTTGAATCAGAAAAAAGGATATACCCTGGCCGCAGTCCTGCACGACCTGAACCAGGCCTGCCGCTACGCCACCCATTTGATTGCCCTGCGCGACGGCAAAATTGTCGCCGAAGGCGCGCCGAGGGAGATTGTCAGCGCCGAACTGATCGAGAAGGTTTATGGATTGCGCTGTACGATCATTGACGATCCGGTCGCCCATACGCCGCTGGTGGTGCCGCTGGGGCGACGTTAAACTGGCGTTCACGGACTCGCCCGGTGGCGCTACACTACGCTTACCGGGCCTACGGTTTCCCATAATTTGGTAGATCGGGTAAGCGCTACCCCAGAATCTCCCTGAGCACCGGACCAATCGCTTCAAAAGCCTGCGGGGAGATAATATCCACATGCGCGCAATCCTGGCTAAACACCTCCAGCTCACCGACCCACGGCCCCCAGACCACCAGCGGGTCCATGCCTCGCTGACGGGTTTTCTCCGCCACAAACAGCGTCGCCTTGCCGTCAAACTTCGCGCTGTGAGCGGTGGTTAACAGGCGCACCGCATCGGCGTAGTTGCCTTCGATAACGCTGAACAGCTCGCCGGAAGCCTGCCCCTGCCGGGCAGCAAGAAATGCCTCACGTTCCCGCGCAATCTCCGCCAGCACGTCAGGATCCAGACCGTTAGCCTCTTTTTCCGCCCAGTTCTGCGTTTCCGGCGGCCAGGTATCCAGCAGCCCCAGGAACGCCACCGCTTCCCCGCGCTGGCGTAAGCGGGCGGCAATCCCCTGCGCCAGCGTACCGCCGAGCGAATAACCACACAGATAATAGGGACCATGCGGCTGCTGCTGAAGTAAGGTTTGCAGATGATGTTCGCAGACCGCATCCAGATCCGCCGCCGTCGCCATCGGCCCCTGCGGTCGCGGTGACTGAATGCCGGTAATCGACCAGCGCGGGCTTAAATAGCGTGCCAGCACGCTGAACTGCCAGGCGAAACCGGAAGCCGGATGGAAGCAGAACAGCGTCGGGCCGCTGCTCTCGCGCAGCGGCAGGATCGCGTCGAAGCCCAGACGCTGAGCCTGCTCATCGCTAAGATCGGATGCCAGCAGCGCGCTCAGCTTGCCGACGGTAGAAGCAACCATCACCTGTCCCGGCGTCACCTCCCGCGCCAGCTCGCGGCTCAACAGCGCCGCCAGGCGCATCGCCAGCAGCGAATGGCCGCCAAGCGCGAAGAAATCGGCGTCGATATCATTCACTTCGCAGCCCAGTAACTGGCTGAATGCCGACGCGACGCTGGTTTCTACTCCCGGCTCCGGCGGACGACCGCCGCGTTCACCGTTCAGCGCTGGTAACGGCAGCGCTTTGCGATCCAGCTTACCGTTGGCGCTGAGCGGCAGTTCAGGCAGTTGAATCAGCGCCACCGGCACCATATGCGGCGGCAACTGTTCGCCAAGTCGCGCTTTTAACGCCGCGGTATCCAGCGGCAGGCCCGATTCAGAAACCAGATAACCCACCAGTTGACGGGCATCGCCGCCGGTGGCTGCGGCCTGGTTGAAGATGCAGGCATGCGTCACCGCCTGTTCTACATCCGGCAGCGCCGACATAAGCCGGTCGATTTCACCGAGTTCAATACGCTGACCACGAATTTTCAGTTGGTCGTCGCTGCGCCCAAGATATTCAACCGCGCCATTATCCAGCCAGCGGGCCACGTCACCGGTGCGATACATGCGCTCGCCCGGCGCGTAAGGATCGGCAATAAAGCGGCTGGCGGTTAAATCGGCACGCCCCAGATACCCTTGCGCCAGTTGAATGCCGGTCAGATAGAGATCCCCCGCCACGCCAGGCGGCACCGGGCACAGTGAAGCATCCAGAACCCGCAATCCGGTATTCCACACCGGCCAGCCGATCGGCACGCTGGTACCGGTCACCGCCGCCAGTTCAGGCCCGCAGGCCGGATACCAGCTTACGTCCACCGCCGCTTCCGTCGGGCCGTACAGATTATGCAACGGCGCTCCGGTTAACCTCTCCCATTCCCGGCATAACGCCGTCGGCAGCGCTTCTCCGCTGCAGAATACCCGACGCAGGGTTTTACAGGAGTCGACGTTTTCCGCATCCAGCGAAGCGACGAATGCCGCCAGCATCGATGGTACAAAGTGCGTGGTGGTCACCCCATAGCGGGCAAAAAACCGCTGCATCGCCAGCGGGTCGCGATGGGCTTCCGGCTCGGCCATAACCAGTTGCGCGCCGGCAATAAACGGCCACCAGAACTCCCATACCGAGACATCAAAACTGCACGGCGTTTTCTGCGCCACCACATCGTCAGCGGAGAGCGGATAGTGATCCTGCATCCACAGCAGGCGGTTAACGATGGCGGTTTGCCCGACCATCACCCCTTTCGGCCTCCCGGTAGAGCCGGAAGTGAAGATGATATACGCGGTATGCCGGGGCTGAGAGAGCGCCAGCGGTGCAGCATCGCCCGCCGCCAGCGGCTGCTGATAGCACAGGCTTTGCAGGCCGGGAATATCGCTAAAGCGCGCCAGTTGATCCTCAGAGGTAATCAGTAATGACGGACGGGCGTCTTCCAGCATCATCCTCAGACGATCGTCGGGATAACCGGTATCCAGCGGTAGCCACGCGGCTCCGGCTTCAACAATACCGTGTAGCGCCAGAGTCAGAAACACGGAACGCGGCAGCGTCACCGCCACGCTATCGCCCGGTTTGACGCCACGCGCGCGCAGCAATTCAGCCAGCGCCACCACCTGCTGACGCATCTCGCGATAGCTAAACTGCCAGCGGGCATCTGCCAGCGCAGGCGCATCCGGGGTCTTTTCCGCCTGCTTCGCAACCAGCGCGCTCAGCGTGGTCTCGGGGAGCGCAATAGCGGTATTATTCACCTGCCGCAACCGCGCCGTTTCCTCTGTGGACAGCATATTCGCTTCGCCACAGCGCAGATCCGGGTTCTCCGCAAACTGGCTCAACAACAGGGATAATCTGGCGATATGCCCGCGTAGCGTCGGTTCATCATAACGCTGTTTATTAGCCAGAATCTCCAGCGACAGGCCGCCCGCTTCATCCGGGAATAGCGCCAGCTCAAGGTCATTCACCGGGCCGGTGGCCAGGGTATGCGTCACCGTCTGCACGCCGTCAATGTCGAGCTGGTAGTCAAAGACTTTAATATTGAGCACCGGACCAAACAGCGGTTCATCGCCCGCCGCCTTACCGCTGTCGCGAACGATCTGTTCAGCGTCATAGCGCTGATGACGGCGCATTTTCTTCAGTTGCCCGGCGAGACGCGTTGCCAGTTCCGGCAGCGTGTCCCCGGCGTCAATATTGACCGCCAGCGGCAGGACATTCAGCACCGGCCCCGTGGCGGTTAGCGCCACCGAGCCCATCCGGCGCATAAAAATAAAGCCCGCGGCGTACGCCATTCGGCTGCATAGCCTCCCCAGCCACAGAGTCGTCAGCGCCAGCGCCAGGTCCGCACGCTGGCACTGCGGCGCGCTCGCCGCCAGGCGGTTGAAGGCGTCAGCATCAACCTCCAGCTTCATTCGCCAGATATCGGTGCTGGTCGCCCGCCCGGCTAAAGGCGCGGCTGAGAGAGAGGCCGGAGGCGGCAGGGCTTCACGCTGCTCCTGCCAGAACTGTTTGTCGCGCTGCCAGGCATCGCTGCCGTAATAGCGCTGATACTCTTCCACCACGTCGGCAAAGGGGGTAAACGGCGAAGCGGGCGTCTCTTCGCCACGTCGCCAGGCACGATAAATCGCGACGATCTGGCGGGTAATCGCCGGAAAACTGAAACCATCGACCAGTAAATGATGATAACGCTGATACCAGTACCAGCGAGTCTCTCCCACCCTCAGCAGTTGATGGCAGACCAGCGGATTACCACCGTCCACGCGCAAGTTCTGCCCGAGGTCGGCCTGCATTCGCGCCAGCGCGGCGGCATGCGGGTCACTCTCCCCACGCAGGTCCTGATACTCCGGTTCGGCAAACTCGCGGCTTTCGTCGACCCACTGCCAGGCTTCGCCATTATCTTCAGTAAAACGCATGCTCAGGGTGTCAGCCTGCGACAACCCGATGACGATCGCCCGTCCGAGCAGAGCCGGATCAATATCGCCGCGCAGCTCGACGTAGTGGGCGACGCTCCAGGCGCCGGGCAGCGTCGAAAGGCGCTCGGCCATCCAGATCCCTGGCTGTGCCGCCACCAGCGGTAAACGCGTGCTCATCATTGGCTCCTCAGATCGCATGGTGCGCGGGGGTAAGGGTTGACCAGTTTGCCATCAGCCAGCGGTTACATGCATCGACTGACTGCGGCGGGCACGCCACCGCCCAGCCTTCCGGCAGCGCGCAGTGATGCGGCCACAGGCTGTAGTGCTGCTGGTCATTGCGCAGAATGTAAAACTGCCCTTGCGGATCATCGAAGGGGTTACTGAATTGCATGTCAAATTCCTCGTAAAACGTGCTTCGCTACTCTTCGCGGCATAAAGGTTGCCATAGCTGGATAAGTCCCGCCGTCAGCCCGCCGCGCCAGCAAAGCGCATCATGCCCGCCGTCAACCTGACGCCAGAAAACAGATTGCGGTTCCAGATGCGCAAGAAGCGCCTGGTTCGCGCGAAAGATGATGGGTTCGCGAACACCGGCTTCCAGCCAGATTCGCAACCCTTGAGGATGGAGTTCGCCGCGGCTTAAGCGCTCGATCAGTACTCCCGTCTGCGCGCCGCCGCGATGGGGCCACCAGTAGGAACCGGACTGGCTGAGCACGCAGCCAAAACGTTGCGGCCAGTAGAGCGCGGCGAACATTGCCGCCAGGCCGCCGAAGCTCTGGCCAGCCACCACGGTGCGATCCGCGCGATCGCTAAAGGGCGTTGTCTGGCGCACCAGCGGCAGCAACTCTTCCTGAACAGCCAGCCAGAACGCTTCATTGCAGGGAAGCTCCTCGGCACGGTGCTGGTTATCAATCACGTCAATGAGCAGATAAACCGCCTGCGGAAGCCGCTTTTCACGAGTCAGGCCCGCCAGCGGCGACCAGACCGGCATACTTTCAGCCCAGAACTGTCCATCAAGCAGGATCGCCAGCGGGCGCGCTTGCGGGTGTGCTGCGCCAGTGGCGTAAATCCATATTCGTCGCGTATTGCCAAGACGCTGACTCTGCCACTCAATGCAGACCGGCGGCTGATATGATTCATCGCTCAGCGCCCAGCCCGGCTGTTCCGGCGCATCAGGAAGCGCCAGCGCAGAGACGGCATGGCCGCGTCCTCCCTTCCAGCTTTGCGGGTTTAGCGGATCGGCAATCGCCTGCGGCAGCAGCTTGCGCCAGCCTTCGCGCAGCAGCGTGCGGTCCGGACTCTCGCCGTTAAAAAGCTGAGGGGAAAAGTCATCATCACTCTCAGAGGGAACAAAGCAGTAACTGCCGCGCCAGCCGGGAGAAAGCGTTGTTTGCCAGAACCAGGCATCGGTACCTGGAAGGCGCTGTAACGTTTGTGGCGGCGAGTTTTTATGATGGTCAGTGACACCCGTGATATAGATCCACACCTTTTGAGTTGGCGAAGACATTTCGTCGCCTGCCGGATCGCGCCACCAGAACGTCACCCGATACGCGCCATCAATGGCCTCTATTTGCGGACCGGAGAGGCTCTGCCACCAGCCATCGCTTCCTCTCTTATGCATTCACCAACCTTATGTTTATCGTGACATTTATCAACAAACGTATCAATAAACGCAATATTTATTGATAATATTATTGATAACCATTTCCATTTGCAATAGCGTATTAGCGCGCTGTGGGAAGCGCGTCTTTCAAATTAAACATGTCAGAGATGGCTAATTTAGAGCCAGGTCCAGCAGGCATTATTGTTGCCGGCTGTTTGCTCATGGACAGCGCGCAGAGCGCGAGCACAGCCTTGAGTCTAACAGGCCAATAACTATACCTGAGGACCGGGATCTTAGTCAGCGATGGAGTGCCTTTGCCCTCTACTGACGACATTGGCACCACCACGCCTCCGGACGGGAAGGATTTTCCGGGGGAGGTGGCGACGAAAAGCAGGATGTACAATGAATAACAGGATCAAATCTCTGGCCTTGCTGGTCAATCTGGGTATCTATGGGGTCGCCTTTCCGCTGAGCGCGGCGGAAGTGACCTCGGATAGCAAAACAACAACCTCTGATGAAACTATGGTGGTTACCGCTGCCGAGCAGAACCTTCAGGCTCCGGGCGTATCAACCATTACCGCCGATGAAATTCGTAAAAATCCGCCTGCCCGTGATATCTCGGAAATAATCCGCACCATGCCGGGCGTCAATCTGACCGGTAACTCCACCAGCGGCCAGCGCGGCAACAATCGCCAGATTGATATTCGCGGTATGGGCCCGGAAAATACCTTGATCCTGGTTGACGGAAAACCGGTTACCAGCCGCAACTCCGTGCGTCTCGGCTGGCGCGGCGAACGCGATACCCGTGGCGATACCGGCTGGGTGCCGCCGGAAATGATCGAGCGTATTGAAGTTATTCGCGGCCCGGCCGCCGCCCGTTACGGTAATGGCGCGGCGGGCGGCGTCGTCAATATCATCACCAAGAAAGGCGGCGATGAGTGGCACGGTTCATGGGATACCTATTTCAACGTTCCGGAACATAAAGACGAAGGCGCCACTAAGCGCACCAACTTTAGCCTTAGCGGCCCGCTGGGCGGCGACTTCAGCTTCCGCCTGTACGGCAACCTCGATAAAACGCAGGCCGACGCCTGGGATATCAACAAGGGACATCAGTCTGAGCGTACCGGCATTTATGCTGACACTCTCCCCGCCGGGCGTGAAGGGGTGATTAATAAAGATATTAACGGCACGGTGCGCTGGGACTTCGCCCCGATGCAGTCCATTGAGCTGGAAGCGGGCTATAGCCGTCAGGGCAACCTCTACTCTGGCGATACGCAAAACACCAACAGTAACGATCTGGTGAAAAAGAACTACGGTAAAGAGACTAACCGCCTTTATCGCAACAACTACTCCCTGACCTGGAACGGCGCCTGGGATAACGGCATCACCACCAGTAACTGGGCGCAGTATGAACGTACCCGTAACTCGCGGACGCCTGAAGGTCTGGCGGGCGGTACTGAAGGGATCTTTGACCCGAATTCCACGCAAAAATATATTGATGCCGATCTGAACGATGTCACGCTGCACAGTGAAGTGAGCATACCGTTCGATCTGCTGGTGAACCAGAACCTGACTCTGGGTACTGAGTGGAACCAGCAACGGATGAAGGATAAATCCTCTAATACCCAAACCTTTTTGGGCGGAGATATCCCAGGCTACGATAGCGCTGGTCGCAGTCCATACTCAAAAGCAAAAATTTTCTCTCTGTTTGCTGAGAACAACATGGAGTTAACCGACACTACCATGTTGACCCCGGCACTGCGCTTCGATCACCACAGTATCGTCGGCAATAACTGGAGCCCATCGCTGAACTTGTCCCAGGGACTTTGGGATGACTTCACGTTAAAAATGGGTATCGCCCGCGCCTATAAAGCGCCAAGCCTGTTTCAAACCAACCCCAACTACATTCTGTACAGTAAAGGCCAGGGCTGCTATGCGAGCCAGGGTGGCTGCTACCTACAGGGTAATGATAATCTGAAAGCCGAAACCAGCATCAACAAAGAGATCGGCCTCGAATTTAAACGCGACGGCTGGCTGGCAGGCGTGACCTGGTTCCGCAACGACTATCGTGACAAGATTGAAGCAGGTTATGCGCCTGTTTATACCAACAGTAACGGTACCGATCTCTACAAGTGGGAAAACGTGCCGAAAGCAGTGGTTGAAGGTCTGGAAGGCACCCTGAACGTTCCTGTGAGCGAAACGGTTAACTGGACCAACAACATCACTTACATGTTAAAGAGTAAGAATAAAACTACCGGCGATCGTCTGTCGATTATTCCCGAATACACGCTGAACTCAACCCTGAGCTGGCAAGTACATCAGGATGTTTCTCTGCAGTCGACCTTTACCTGGTATGGTAAGCAGCAGCCGAAGAAATATAACTACAAAGGTCAACCCGTCACAGGTAGCGAGAAAGACGTGGTTAGCCCATACAGCATTCTCGGCCTGAGCGCGACCTGGGATGTTACGAAAAACGTCAGCCTGACCGGCGGCGTGGATAACGTCTTCGATAAGCGCCACTGGCGTGCCGGTAACGCGCAAACCACAGGCGGTAACAAGGGTTATATGTATGGCGCAGGCGCGTACACCTATAACGAACCTGGCCGTACCTGGTATATGAGTGTCAATACCCACTTCTGATTGCTTGTCTGAATCCCCCGCCCTCTTCCCATAGAGGGCGGAAGGGAGAATCTGCTAACATCACGCAATGCAAATCAATCACTCGATCATTCAACTTGCCGGTCACTCGCTTCAGCGGGTAGATTTCGACCCGGCGACCTTTCAGCCAGCGGATTTACTGTGGTTGCCTCATCACGCCCGGTTAACCGACTGCGCCCGTAAACGTCAGACCGAGCATCTTGCCGGGCGCATTGCCGCAGTTTATGCGCTGCGGGAAGTGGGGGAAAAATGTGTCCCGGCGATTGGCGACCGGCGTCAGCCGCTGTGGCCAGCGCCGTGGTACGGAAGCATCAGCCACTGCGAACATAGCGCGCTGGCGGTGGTCTCAGATCAACCGGTCGGTATTGATATCGAACGGATACTCTCGCCCTCTCTGGCAGCCGAACTGGAAAGCAGCATCATCAATACGGCGGAAAAAAAAGTGCTGGAAGCCAGCGGCCTGCCGCCAGAACTGGCGCTGACGCTGGCGTTTTCGGCGAAAGAAAGTGGGTTTAAGGCGTGGTCATCTCATGCTCTGTCCTTCCCGGGTTTTCATAGCGCCCAGGTAATATCAGCCTCTCCAGCGACACTCCATTTGCAGCTAAATACTGACTTCTCTCCTTTATTAAATAAATTTACTATAAAAATTAATTACTTAAAAATAGACCACCATATCATTACCTGTACTTTACCCCGTTATAAATCGTGATCTCTTTCTCCTTTTAAAAAATTAACGGTTTAAACCATAGACACTTCCACAACTCAGCTTTATCGTTACTATGAATAATAAATCATTATTGAATAAATATTCAATGTGGAGAAAAACGATGAAAGTTACCTTTGTTAAATCCGTCCTGTTCGCTTCAATGATTGCCGCATCCAGTTCACTGTGTGCCGCCGACAACGGCCTGATTGCCATTATTACCCCCTCTCATGACAACCCATTCTTTAAAGCTGAGGCTGATGGCGCAGCGGAAAAAGCGAAAGAGTTGGGTTACAGCACACTCATTGCCTCCCATGACGATGATGTGAATAAACAAAACCAATTAATTGAAACCGCCATCGCCCGCAAAGCAAAGGCCATTATTCTTGATAATGCCGGCGCTGATGCCACCGTTGGGCCACTGGAAAAAGCAAAGGAGGCTGGCGTTCCGGCATTTCTTATCGATCGCGAAATCAATAAAACGGGTATCGCGGTGGCACAAATCGTTTCGAACAACTATCAAGGTGCGCAAATTGGCGCGGAAAAATTCGCCGCGTTGCTCAACGGTAAAGGTAAATATGTCGAGCTGCTTGGCCGTCAATCGGACACCAATGCCAGCGTTCGCTCTCAGGGCTATCACGACATACTTGATGACTATCCGGATATGAAAATGGTGGCGCAACAAACAGCTAACTGGAGCCAGACGGAAGCTTTTACTCGAATGGAAGCCATATTACAAACCAATCCAGACATCGTTGGCGTGATTTCCGGCAACGACACAATGGCGCTGGGCGCGGAGGCCGCACTGAAAGCCGCCGGCAAGAAAGATGTCATTATTGTTGGCTTTGACGGCAGTGATTATACCCGTGATTCCATTATCAATAAGGGCAATATCAAAGCTACCGTATTGCAACCCGGCTGGAAGCAGGCACAGATGGCCGTTGAACAGGCCGACTTTTTTCTGAAAAACGGCAAAGCGCAAAAAGAAGAAAAACAGTTAATGGACTGCATTCTTATTGATGATTCCAATGCCAGCAAACTGAATAAGTTTAACCTCAGCGAGTAAGGTGAAACGCTATGTCTTTTAAACAATGGGGGGCCGCACTGTTAGGGTGCGCCGCTCTGTTGCTGACGGCCTGCACTGTGGTTGATCTGGATGACAATGGCAAACCGATCTTGCCTGCCGATCCTAATGCGAAACAAAGCTTCGATAATCTGTCACCACAGCAGATCGCACAACAAACCTGGAAAACACGAGTTATTGATACCGCAAGTCAGCATTCCCTGGACATGAATGCACTGGAGAATCAACTGGCGTCATCAAGAAGTACGCCAGCCAGTTTTTTTGTGCGTCTGAACGCTACTGTTCTCGACGTTGATATTAGCAACACGCGTGAACAAAAACTTATTTTCAACATTAACGGACGTCCCCTCGCCATTCAGGTTGGACCGGTAATACGGGGTAATGCTATTCGTGATGCCACTGGCTTCAAATTTGAAGATTTCACTAACCAGGTTCAGTTTGCCCAGCTTTCACGGGCCTATAACCGGGAGGCGGTTAAACAATTACCTAAAATTGATTCTGAATGGGTCGGCAAGAAGATCAGTGTGCTATTCGCGGTGACATTAAGCAATGGAACAGCTCAGGATGCCGCTGCGCTTGCACTGAAACAGGAGACACCGTAATGAGCGATATTCCTGCTGAAGATATAATTTTGCATACAAAAGGCATTTCAATGCTGTTTCCCGGTACGGTGGCGCTGGACAATGTTGACTACAACGTTTGGCGCGGCAAGGTTAACGTTATTATCGGTGAAAATGGTGCCGGAAAATCAACGCTGATGAAAATCCTTGCTGGCGTACAACAGCCGAGCCTGGGGGAAATAGTGCTCAATGGAAAATCGGTACATTTTTCCAGTACCCGTGAAGCCGCGCTTCACGGTATCGGCATGGTGCATCAGGAATTAAACCTGTTTGAAAATCTGAGCGTAGCCGAGAATATTTTTCTTGGTCGTGAACTGCAAAAAGGTATTGCGCCAATTAACGAAGCAGAGCAGGAAAAGCGTGCCGTCGAGCTATTAAAACGCCTCGATCAACCCATCTCTCCCAAAGAACTGGTCGGAAATCTCAAAGTCGGTCAGCAACAGTTGATAGAGATAGCCAAAGCACTGGCAGAAGATGCAGACATACTGATTCTGGATGAGCCGACATCTGCACTGAGTAAGACCGAAGTCGACATTCTGTTTCGCGTGATCCGTGAACTAACCCGCCAGGGGGTGACAATTATTTATATTTCGCACCGTCTGGAGGAACTGATGACTATCGGCGACGTCATCACTATTCTGCGAGACGGCAAATTCCAGTCAGAAGCAAAAGTCTCTGATATTGACGTCCCATGGATTGTTCGTGAAATGTTAGGCAGCGATCCTGTCAGTAATTTCCTCGAACATGGACGGACTTTTGGCGCGCCTTTACTCGAAGCTGAGCATATTACCTGTGTTAATGCGGCCGGAAATAAAGTGGTGAATGATGTTAGCTTTAAAGTTCACACAGGCGAAATTGTCGGTATTTATGGCCTCATGGGCGCGGGCCGAACCGAGTTATTTGAATGCATGCTTGGCACCGAACGTAACTATTTCGGCAAATTATGGTTAGACAGTAAACCGGTGCCACAACGCTTAACTCCCGCCGATCGTATACGTATGGGAATGAGCCTGGTACCGGAAGATCGTAAGCGTACCGGCATCTTCCCAGTTTCCTCCGTCGCCAATAATTTGACAATTGCCAGCTTGTGGCGACGGCTGCGGCGGGGACTAACCATCGCAAATAAAGAAGAAGAAACCGTCGTAGCCAGCACCATCGGCAACCTGTCGATTAAAGTTTCTTCACCGGAAGTGGAAATTCAGGCGCTGAGCGGCGGTAACCAGCAGAAAGTGGTTATTGGTCGCTCACTGTTAACAAACCCCAAAGTCCTGTTCCTCGACGAACCGACTCGCGGCATTGATATCGGTGCGAAAGCAGACGTATTTCGCATGATGGTGCAGCTTTCACAACAAGGCATAGCAGTTGTCTTCTCTACTTCCGATCTCAAAGAAATTATGGCGGTTTCTGACCGTATTCTGGTGATGTCCGGCGGCAAGTTAACCGCCGATATTGCCCGCGAACGGGCAGAAGAATCCGCACTGGTTACAGCTAGCGCTCAGGGGTTTTGAGATGAAAACGACACAAACCGCGGCCTTAGCTCCGCGCCGCGGGGCTTCACTGTCCCGCGAAAACATTTTCCTGCTTTTACTTAAACTGCGTACCTTTATCGCACTGTTTTTAATTGTGGGTTTCTTTACCATGACGGTTCCCGGATTTTTATCCGCGGGTAGTATGGTTATCATGATTAAACATATCGCCATTAATGCTTTCCTGGCACTAGGGATTACTTTCGTCATCATTACCGCAGGTATCGACCTTTCAATCGGCGCAACGCTGGGTTTATGCGGGATGATCGCCGGATGGTTGATTACTAAAGGGATCGTATTGCCGATGTTCGGTATCGCCATTTTCCCCAGCGTGTGGTTGATTGTTCCTGTCGTGTTACTTATTGGGGCATTCATTGGCGCCGTGAATGGCTGGATTATCACCCGCTATAATGTGGCCCCTTTTATCTGCACTCTCGGCACCATGTATGTTCTGCGCGGCGCGGCGATGTTGACATCAGATGGTCAGACTTTTCCCGGTCTGGCGGGCAATCCCCAGCTCGGAAATACAGGCTTTGATGAAATTGGCTCAGGTTCGCTATTTGGTATTCCGTGGGCGATCTGGATGATGATCGTACTGGCGTTAGTTATTGCCTATATCGCACGCCGGTTACCATTTGGTCGCCATGTTTATGCTATTGGCGATAACGAGAGAGCCGCAGAACTCTCAGGGGTAAAAGTCAAACAGGTTAAAGTGCTGGTTTATACTCTCTCCGGTTTTTGCGCCGCTATCGCCGGGATTGTCGTTTCCGCTCAGCTTCTGGCCAGTCATCCAGCTAATGGTACAGCCTTTGAAATGAACGCCATTGCTGCCGTTGTCCTCGGCGGGACATCTCTGGCAGGAGGACGCGGGACCATTCTGGGTACCCTAATCGGTGCCTTTGTTATCGGCTTTCTCGCCGACGGGCTGGTGATGATGGGCGTCAGCGAATTCTGGCAAATGGTGATTAAAGGCATCGTAATTATCGTCGCAGTGATTATCGATCAGATGCAAAACCGTATGCAGCAGAAGGCAGCAGTAGTCGCGCAAAAAGCCGTTATGGAAGGTCAGTAAAACGGCTGACTCAGTCAACGCCCCACCAGCATAACAAGTGGCTTTAACCCGGCCACTTGTTATGCCCGGAACGCAGGACAGGCATAGATTTTGATGATCTCTTTGATTGTACTAATAAACTAATGAGATCACAGCTATGCCCGCCCGTAAGGTGTATTAGTCGCGACTTGATCTGACACATGGCCTTGAAAGGTTGAGAGTTACCGGTTTTGATATGGGTGTCGAATCCTTATACAAAACACGAGGTAACTCTCATGCTTCATACTACCAATCC
>NZ_JBDYQK010000042.1:0-18792 GCF_043832615.1 Klebsiella sp. KE9456 | reverse complement strand
TCTGAGGCAGCACCTGGCACGGCTGGGACGGAAGTCGCTGTCGTTCTCAAAATCGGTGGAGCTGCATGACAAAGTCATCGGGCATTATCTGAACATAAAACACTATCAATAAGTTGGAGTCATTACCAGAATCCCCACTGCCGGCGAGAGTTCGCTGGGAAGGAATTCAACATGACTATCAATATTTCCGGTAATTGACGGCAAAATATAGGGAGCTCGTTTTGATGTTGCGCCGGCAACATAATTCCGTATTTTTTTGGCCCGCGTTTTGTTCGCTTCTCGCTGGCTGCGATCCATAACATCGCCATCATTGTCCATTGCAAGAATACGACGTAACACGACCATAGGAACCGTCAGCATGTATTGTTCTATGCCGCCCTGTATTCCGCGTGTGGCCGGGACTCTGAAAAAATAGTTATCAGTATTCATAATATTTCCTTCGTATATCCGATACGTTCAGGAAGCACGTTTGCGCGTCGGTGTTTTGCGCTGCTATTTCCAGATCGGCGGTAAGCCGGCATCGATGCAAAGGACGCACCAGACGGAATACGCGATGTCACTTTCTCCGTTCACCCAGCGGCGCACCGTTCTGCCGTTCACGCCGACATGTCGCGCCAGTCCCTCCTGACTCAGGTTGAGCACATTTTCCAGCAGATAGCGGAGTTCATCCCCCGTCGGCGGGGTCCATTTATCAGCGGGACGGAAACAGCTTTCGCGGATCGCGCCCACGTTAAGCGGCACGGTATATTTATTGCCCATAGCAAGCCTCCAGAGCCGGCCGCACCACTGTGCGGCCGCGGTTATCAAATCAGACCATGTTCAGCAAAAGAGTAAATATCGCTGCCGCCCACAATCAGGTGATCGAGGACTTTGACATCAACCATCCCCAGCACCTGCGCCAGACGCTCGGTGATCAGCTTGTCAGCCTGGCTGGGTGTAGTGTTAGCGGAAGGATGGTTATGCGCCAGTACCACGGCGGCGGCATTATGATGCAGGGCGCGTTGCAGGACGATACGCGGATGAACGGTGACGCTGCTGATAGTTCCCTTAAACAGTTCTTCAAACGCAATCACGCCGTTGTGGCAGTTAAGAAAGAACGCGCAGAATGATTCGCGTGGTTCTGCAGCAAGACGAAACCGCAGTAAGGAACGCGCGGCGTCGGCGCCGGTGATAAAATCCGTTGTGGTAATTTTACCGGCAATAATGGCGTCCGCCTGGCGGATAATGTTGAGTTCTTCTGCTGAAAATTTCATATATTTCCCTCGTTAGGGGACCTGAGCACCATGCCCGGCCACAAATATATAATAGGACATTTTGTCCTAGATGTAAATACAGTGAAATATAAAAAAGCCCGATTTAACGGGCTTTTATGGTCTATTTCTGTCCCCCTGCAATAACTTCCAGTTCCGTCTCTGAAAGCATAATTTTCAGGCAGGGTTTGGTACGGCTGAGAAGTTCAATCGACCTCGGATCGAGCTCCAGGGATTCGCAAAAATCATCTCCGCCACAGGCATCACGCATCCGGTCCCAGAGCTCGTCAAAATCCGTTGTATCCGGATTAAAACCATTGGCGTAACAGACATTGTGCATCCCATTACTGTTTTTCTCACCTTTCGCCGCCATCACATACACGCCATGATCTTTGACAAAAAGAAGCGGGCAATTAAAACGCTTAACTTCAGCAATAACGACGTTGAGCATAGGATCAGTAAAAACAAGTTCTGATTGCATGGTCATAGTGTATTTACTCCCTGAAAGCTATTTGTTGACCGCAGCGGCGGTGAGAATGTCAGAAAGCGACCCCAGCAGATATAATTCGGTGAGCTCGCCTGTTTCATTCAGAATAAATAGCCCTGCAGGTCGGCCATTATGAAAAATAATGGCTTCATGCGATTGATGTAATTCACACTGACACAGCGAGAAATAAATAAGTGACCATTCAGGGGAAATAACGGTTTTATTGCCATGTTCCCGGATATAGCGGGCAACATCAGCCTGTTGCTGAGAATTGAGAGCAGTCATAAGGTGACTCCTGCGCCGGTCGGGGCGCTACCGTCGAAAGACCGGATTGCCTTTCGATGTAATTATTATACGTCTAATGAGCCATATAAATCAAGTTAATTTTGTTATTTCCCTGGTTTAAGGAGACTCTTTCCCCTGTAAATTTTGCATCACAAGCGCACCGTTCGGGCGCTGCAGGCGAATAATATCGTTCTGGCGAGCGTCTTTTTCCCGGATGATCCGCCAGGTTTCGGTGACGGCGCCGGCTGGCTGATACAGTCTGACCTTCACCTCGGAACGCTCTGCAGACAGCACAATGCAGCCTTTCTCATCTTGTGCAGCTGCGTGCCGGGCTTCATCTTTTTCCCGCGGACAGTCATCAAATCCTGATATTCGGACCGGGTGGCCATCGATATCAACCTGATAGCCGGGCGAAATCACGGGCACGGGCTGTGGCACATTCGGGAAATAATCAGCCAGATCACACCCTGTCAGGGCTACGGGCACAAGGCAGGCATACAGCATTAACATTCGGCGTGTGGTGATCATAAAGGGTCCTCTCTGGTCGCCGCGGGCCTTATTTCGCCTTCTCAACCAGCTGCAGTGACGGATGCTCACCGGCCAGAAGTAACAGGAAATTGAATTCCCCGGTCTTGAGCTTTACGCCGCGCTGAGCAGCCTTTTCTTTGGTCTGCCATGACGCCGGTTTATAGCCAAACAGCGCTGCAATTTCAGCGTGCTTCAGCCCCAGCGCCAGACGCAGGCGGCGAACGTCTTCGGCCGTGGCGGGATCTTTGACCATATCATCAGGACTGAATGCCCTGTTCAGGCGGTAATCAGGATGCACGCCGGCGATCAGCATCAGCATGTTATATTCGCCTGGGCGAAGACTGGTCTTGTTGTACTGGCTGAGATCGTCGCTGATAGCTTCCTTACGCTGCCAGGCGCGCAGTTCGTACCCCATGACAGCCCCTAATGCGGTTTCAGTCATGCCCATTTTTTCCCGGAGCGTCTTCACTGTTTCCGGCTGCGGAACGACGCTAACCATCTTAATCATTACCCTTCTCCCAGAAGTCTGAATTCAGAAAAATTTTCACCTGGCGCGTGCGGGGATAGTCCTGGTGCTTCAGCCCCTCCCGCGTGTCAGACAGGTACTGCGTTTCCTGCTGCACCTTGTTGATTTTGCCATTCCATTTGCGGGCCAGCGCCCGGTAACTCCCGTTCTCCAGCTGATAAACTTCAAACGTATACTTGTTCGGACCGCTCCAGCCTTCGTTGTAATAGACCTGTTTCATAGGATCTGCCTGATCGATGCGCCCCGTAAACATGACATCCCGGCTGCATTGCCTGAACCAGTAACCGCGGGGCATAGCCGGTGGCCGGTCGCTTATTTCCCGTCTGGATAGCGTGCCGAAAGGCTGTGAGCGCAGGTGACAACCTGATCTCAGGTCAATCTGGCATGGCGTGTTGTGCAGGGACCAGCGCCGCTGCCGCAGACAATGGCTCAGGGTGATCACAGGAACGACACGGGAAACGAACAGGGGGAATGATTGCATGGTTTTACTCCTTCGCCAGTCGGGGCGCTACCGAAAAATGAGCCTTGATAATACGACGAATGAGCCATATAAATCAAGTTAAAAATCAGGCGGCAGAGTTTCTGCCGCTGCTGTAGGTCAGTACCGTGGAGCCACGTCCTTTCCTTCGTCCCATAAACGGGAAAACTCGTTCACGTAGGCTTCAGTTACTGCAGGCGCGCCGCTGATCAGCACCACATTTTCCGCATTACGACTGTCTGCGCTGGCGCTGAAGTTAAACGAGCCGGTCAATACGGCGCGGCGGTCAAAGACCATGAATTTATCATGCATGGCCTCGTAGTTATCGTTGATCCGCACCGCCACGCGGTTATTGGCCAGAAAGTTCACTTCGGTGTACCGGTTGTCGTTCGCTTTGCGATCGGCCACCACCACCACCGATACGCCCCGTTTTTTTGCGGCACGCAACGCGCCGGCAACAGGACGACTGGTCAGGCTGTACGCGGCAACCAGAATCTCATGCTGCGCGTGGTCGATTGAATCCAGAACCAGATTTAATGCGGTCCCGCCGGGTGAAAACCCGGTTTTCACTTCAGTCGCAGCTTGCGCCTGGACATCGCCGGCAATATTGCCGGCCGCTGTTACCGGGTTTGCTGCCACGGCGCCGGCGATGAGGGTCAGGGTTAACAGCACATATTTTTTCACGCAGCCCCCTTAATCATCATCCGGGAACAGATGCTGGACGTTCTTACGGGTTTCTTCCAGATTCTTATCCTCCGGTGCTGCCGGTTCGGGAGCCACGGCGGGACTGTTTTCCGGCGCAGCGCCGCCTGCCGGCGACACCGTATTGCTGCCACCGCCGGTGGCCTGCAGAAACGCCTCAACCAGACGCGCCATTTCTCCTGTATCCTGCTGCGGCAGCGTACTGCTGATGATCCGCTGAATATCCTGCATCGTGGTGCTCTCCGTCAGGAATTCAGCGATCAGGAACGGCAGGCGTTCGTCCTGCTTCATCAACGCGGCACCACAGAGCATCATGGCGCGCATCGCGCGGCCACGCTCTTTCTGAGGCAGTTTCTCAAGAAAGCCGTCGGCTACCCGGTCCGCCGCATTGCGCTCCGGGTAGATATAAAACGAGCACTTACGGTTATCAGTCATACTCAGCCCTTCATTGCCACCATACCCAGAACCAGATCGAATTGCGGGTTATCACTGACGAAGAAACGATCGTCACTCACCCCCGTGGCCTGCTTCACTGCGCCGGCGACCAGGCTGGCACCGCCACCGACAACCATGACGTGCGTGAAGCCGGCAAAGCGGCCAACTGAATCGGTGACACGGTGCGTCAGGGCTTTTTCCCGCTCATGCAGTACCTTCATCACCTGGGCCCGCTGGTCAGCATTCTGGAGGTAACGGGAAAGAAACGTTTCGTCATTTCGCGCCTGGATCAGACGGTCGGCAAAATACGAACTGGTACGGGTGCTCACACTGGTATCCAGTGCATGTTTTACGGCTTCGGTGATGATGGATACGCCGGTTTTAGGATCGCAATGCGTCTTGGTGAATCCGGACATTTTGCTGCGAACGTGCGCGATATCCAGCGTGGTTCCACCGATATCCACAATCAGCAGGGAGTCCAGATCGTCCAGATCCTTCAGCACACTGAAGCCTGCAGGGACCGACTCTGGCAGTACGCTGACTTTACGCACGGTAAAGCTCTCACGCCCCTGAACGGCCACCGCGCGCTTCACGTTCGCTTTTTTCCGCTCGATGTTGGCCATATTAGGCTGATCGTTTTCATCCAGGTACTCGCCCAGCGGCAGCGTCACCACAACATCAACCGGCTGCGGTTCAATGCCAGACTGCATCAGGGCATGGTGGATAGCGACGACATTCACATCACTGTACTGATAGCGTGTTTCCGTGGTGCGCACGGCATCCGGGCTCAGCTGGTCAAAGCTGTACTTTTCCCCGTCAATTTCATAGTTGGCGGAAGCCGGCACCGATGAATCTGTCAGCAATGTCATGGACCATTCGGGCTTGAAGCTGTTCGGACTGATCAACGTTTTCACTGCGCCTTCTTCCATCCAGGCCAGTTTGATGTTGGTGGAACCGTCATCAACAAAAATACGCATTTTGAACCTCACATTATTTAGAAAAAAACCGTAGAAATCAGGAAAAATACAGCTTTCAAATGGATTATTACGCATCTCTGCTGACGTGTAAAGACAAAAAGATGCACCAATATAGAAAAATACAGAAAAATACCGAATAAAAATCAACAAAAGACGGTCAGACCGTCCTGAAAACGGTCTGACATAGAAAGAAAAGGGATTTATTTAGATTTATACGGAAATATCAGGGAGGGATACAGATTATTCCGGGAGCGTTAAATGACTGTCTGGCAGGCTGAATCGGACGCCATACTGACGACCAACATCGAGCGCAAACACGCGCGTGTAGGTTTCTGTGGTTTCCAGCCGGGAATGCCCGGCATAAGCCTGTACAACTTTCAGCGGAACCCCATGCTGGATCAGGTGCATACAGAAGCTGTGACGGAACGTGTGGCAGGTAACAGGGATACTAAAAGTGACAGAGTCACGTTTTGCGAGGTCCAGTGCCTTCCTGATCCAGTTACGCGGCGTGTTATCACTCTGCACCGGCCAGAGCAGCTGCTGTTTACCAATACGCAGGGTGGTCAGAAATTCACGCACCTTCCTGACATATTGAGGATCGGTCAGAGGAACAAGACGGAACACCTCTTCATCCTTGCCCGGCCTGCCGCGGCCACGCTGACGCTGTTTAAGCGTCTTCAGCCGGACAAACGGCCGGGAACCGTCAAGCTGAAAGCTGGCGCCGGTCAGCGCCAGCGCCTCATTAATACGCGCGCCCGTGTTCCAGAGGGTATCGAAAAGGACCTGCTGGCGCAGGTCTGGCACATACCGCAGAAACACCGACACCTCCGGGGCCAGCAGGTATTTGGGTAAATCAGCCTGGCTGGCCATCTCCCGCAGCGCCAGCGCATCGGCATAATCGAAGTAGGCATATGTCACGCGCCCGGTCCCGATGGCGTCGCTACGTGAATTCTGGGAAATTTGCAGGGGGAAAGTGTTCAATTTTTTAAAATCCGCTAATCAGCCGTCAGGCGACTGAATTTTATGAAATTTCTCGCTGAATTCGACCGCATCCTGCATATCAAACGTCATACTGCGGGTGGAGGCGGTCGAGCTCCAGCTTTTCCCGCCTTCGATTCTGTAAGGGGGTAGGGTCAGTCCGCGTAAAGGCTTGTCATGCCGGGCTGCAAAAACCAGCTGCCCGGCAGATACTTTTAACATCATAGCAAACATATCCGCGCTGATTCGGCGGCCTTTCAATCCACTCATAACAACCTGTAACTGAATCCTGTACCACGACTTTTGTTGTAAATCTGCTGACCAGACTGACCTTCATCTTCACTGAATACCACCATACGGCGGCCGTTAGTCAGTGAATCCATTTTACGCTGTGCGCCATTATCGTCATAACGCACAGGCAGGCACGCACCTTTATGGCTGTTTTCACTCTCGACGCGGAACACCCTTACCCTGACGGCGTTCTTCCGCACCTGGTCAGGATCTTCACCACTGACCACGCCCGTCAGTTTCTGAAGCGTATCTGCCGGACTGCTGTACTCAGCCTGGCTGAGATAGCGGCCGTTCGGGGTTAACCAGAAATCCTGGCTGTCACTGACACGGTAGGTTTCGCCGTGGCTGGCGATGCCTGAGACGTTACAGAAGCGGTCATAATCGGTGGGCTGTCCGGGGAGCATGGCGCACCCTGTCAGCAGCAGTGCCGGCAGGGCGGCGACGTATCCTTTGAATTTCATGTTGTCTCCTGTTCAGGATGAACCATTTCGGTCGGTGGCCGGTATCCCGGATACGGGATAAACGGCGCATCGGTGGCAATAAGGTCTAGCAGCTTCTGGCCACTGACCAGGATCATGCGGCTGTCTCCGCGAATGAGCGATTTGGTGCCTTCGCGCGTTTTGCCGGTATGGCAGAAAAAACCGCGGGCACCGGTGGCGTTCAGCAGGTCGCTGAAGTCACGGACGTGGCCAACGGCAATATAGCTGGTATAGCGTTTGGCCTGGATAAGCCAGGTCTGGCCATCAATCTTCACACGGCCATCAATCCCGCCGTCACCGGTATACCGGCGGTTACGGATCACTTCAAAGCCCCGGCGTTCAAAGCCTTCAAGCAGCAGCTCTTCGAACACAAACGGGTCAATCTTGCGCAGATAGGCAATTTTCTGCCCGAAATGCGGAAACGTATTAATTTTATCGATCACACGTACCGCGCTGGCCTGTTTCCGTTCGTGCCGGCGCCGGCGTCGCCGTGTACCCTGCCAGAGGCCATACAGCAGGATACCCGCAAGGATAAAAGAGCCGACAACATGGATGGACTCATTCATTATCGATCCTCAGCACTTCATACTTCAGCTGCCGCAGCAGCCTGTCTTTGCTCATGGTTTTCAGGGTGGGCCATTCCGCTTTCAGCGTCAGCGCGACGGTGGCAAGTTGTATGGTCCGGGGTACTGTCTCACCGTCCTCATATTTTACCAGGCTGGTACGGCTGATACCGAGCTCAGCCGCGGCGCGTTCCTGGGTCCAGTTCAGGCCCCGTCGCCACAGGATCAAGTCAAAGCCGGTCAATCCGCCGCACTCCCATGCTCAGTGCCGGGCTTCGTGCCGGCGGGTACGGCCTCTTTCCCCTGTGCCTTTTTTTCCGCCGGGGCCGGGTAGGCCGAGGCCAGTTGTGCCCGGAAATCACGCCACGCTGACAGCCAGAGCGCATCAGATACCTGGTCAGACGACAGATTAAGGACCGCATTGCGGTCACGCCAGTGGCTAAATGTCTGAGCCGGAAGGCCGGCACGCCGGCGCAACTGCTGCTCGTCGAAATAGGCACACTGAACCAGGAGGTGTCTGACGTTCTGCGGGACAACTTCATCTCTGGCCCCTTCCGGCACAGCCAGCATCCCGGCGCTGCATATACCCTGAATGCCCGCCTCGGTATAAATCTGCTGCAGATTGGTATCATCAACCTGCGCAGCGCCGGCGGTGTGCGCCACAACCAGCATGATGCCGGCAATAAGTGGTTTCTTTATCATGCGTACTCAGCTCCTGGCCGAATCCTGGTGGACTGGCCTGTTATAATCTGCCTGTATTTATAGCCTGAAAATGTTCATATTTGAACATTTTTTATGTATATTATTTCCGCAAATTCGCCATAAACACAACAGGAGACGCGATGGATATCAACTACTACGATAAACATCAGGAAGAATTTGAGGCGGTCACGCTGGCGCTGAAAGCCAATCTGGAAGAAGTTTGGGGCAGCAGCCTGAAAAATCAGGGGGAAAGCCTGGATGATCAGGTGACGTATATGAAGCTATTTGAAGAGCTGCAATACAACCTCAATCCGTACTACTTCAAGGAGAACACCTCAGCAAAAGAGATGGATGAAGATAAAGTAGCGGCCTTTGTGGCCAGAACCCGCGACTATAAGCACGGCATTACCATTAAATCCTGGCCGGGACGCCCGCAGAAATGGCTGAAAGGCCGAATCAAACCTCTTCATCCTGTGGAAGGCACAAACCTGTGCTGGATCGACACGTCCAACATTGTGCATATCGGTGCCGATAGGCAGTTTGACGATCAATATTACCTCACCGTGACCACACAGAACGGTCAGAGTTACCGCGTGAATGATGTCCTTCTGCCTGGACGCCTTCTGGATGCCGCTCATGAAGCCCTGTTCAGGGCGCTGGATTCAAGCACTGGCGGTAATTTCTGATACGGAGTTGCACCACGTTTATCGGGTACTTATACTGACAGTGATTAACAAATTAATTTTCCGTTTACTCCGACAGAAAGTTAAGTAGTAAAAACGTCTAGTAATTAAAAGGAGCCCTTCCTCACCAGTTGGGCTCCTTTTGTATATCCTTATTCATTTCATCAAATGTCGGTCCGAGAACTGTCCGCGGCCAGTTTCTGAATTGCACTGATCTCATCTCCGGTCAGCTCAGCACGACTGTCCAGCTGCTGCACGTTTTTGCTCCGGACCTCCCAGAAGTAGTACAAAAAGAATGCCTCGCATGTTCATGACTCTTCTCCCTGTTCGTTTTCACCTGCCCGGTATGCCCGCTGCCCCTTATAACCCAGCAGGGATTCGCACATCAGGTCAGTGATGCGTGCAATAGCGAGATCCGCATTGTCAGCACGCAGGGAAATCACGGCCGTTTCGCCCCGGTTCGCGGCATTCCAGACGCCAGGCAGCAGCGTCTGGAACCGGGCCCGGTCATCCCCCTCCGACAGCAGGGCCATTTCCGGTAGCCGTTCGCGGATCACCGCTTCACTGGCCTGCCGCAGGATATCGTCACGACTCCAGATGCACAGCGTTGCCGGTCCGCTGCGCATGAGGATAGTAGCAGCGTCAGCCATACTCAGTGTGTCCAGCTTCAGCATCTCCATGCCCGGCCGACGCAGCACAAATCCTATGGGCCGGCGGTACTTGCCCAGCTGCAGCAGATCGTCGTCTGTAAGCAGCTCCAGGCCACGCTGCAGAACCAGATGAAGCACGTCCGCTTCTTTGACCGGGCGGATCAGGTTTTGCCTGGCATTTGCCCGGACGGTCAGAACTTCAATACGATGCCAGAGCTCGTCATTAATATGCTTGGTGGCCATCAATCCTCTCCTTTACGGGCACGAATATAAATCAGCGTCACAACCACAACCGCGCCTATGGCCCAGCTAATCGCGGAGTAACCCTCCGGCATGTAGATCATGACCAGCATTGCCAGCAGTAAATATATAACGGCAGAAATCACCCCCTGACGCATCATAACCCCCTCTCTGTTAAACATTGTTCACTGGCCACCGGAATGCTCCCCGCCGACATAAAACCGTTTTCCATCCGCCGCTTTGCCCAGGCATACGGTTTGACCTGTGCTTAGCTGGCCGGCATCCATCATGAACGGCGCGCCCGGACCGCGAAAAACGTCCGTATCGAGGGCGGCAGGTTCGCCGGCAGCGACCGGCCGGACCATGCCCATATCGTAGCTGTCCGGCAGGTTATCCGGCAGGCAGGCCTGCGTGTAGTCGTCCGCGACCTTCTGCGCCTCTTCCTGCGTGGGGTAACGACCCAGCACGCCGGTGATCTCTTTCTTCAGTCCGAAGCCGTAGCCGCGAACCTTGTACGCTTCATATTCCATACCATTCACTCCGCTTGCCGTTGTTTACTGAATAACCACACTCTAATAAATTAGGTTTCATTCGTATATTATAAATATTTAGATTTAGCACTAAAAGCTAATTTAATAAAGCAACACACCGGTAATCATCACGCTGCGTGACGACCGCACGATTTACCCCGCCGGATGATTTGCGCCCTTATCTTTTCACCCTGTGACTTTTACGCCCGCAACCACCGGAAAATACCTTTTGGCCGGTGCCGCCATTGCGGAAAAAACGTAAATACCGGAAAAAACGAAATCAACAGGGAGAGGAAGGCAGGGGAACGGTCGCGCGGCTGCCGGCGCGGACACCATATCTTGTGCCGTTTCCGGCTGACGGAGCCACTACATATAGCGTTATCCACAGAAACGGTGGATAAGTGGCGGCGCTGCGGAGAATACCGCTAAACCGCAACGGCGAAAAAATGTGGTCCCGCGCGCAAAAGTGCGGTACAAATGGCTGTACATTATGTAAAGCCAGATGACTGTACAAAAAGGAAGGAGCATGACCGGTTTTTTTGAACGTAAAAAGCGGGCCAAAAACGCCCAGCTGACCGTGCGTCTCGATGAGCAGCTGAAGAAACGCGCCGAACTGCGTCTGGAGGCAATGGGGATGACCGCCACGGAAGCGGTGGAGCAGCTTTACCGCTTCATCGCCGATCACGGCCGGATGCCCGTCACGGAGCGTATCGTCACATTTGACATCCAGTCACAGCGCGGCCGCGCCATCGCCCTCAATCCCGCCGACGCTGTGACCGAAAACACCCGGCGGTTTCTGCAGTCGCTGGGAGCTGTGGAAGTGGTCTGCTGCGATCCCGCTGCATTTGAACAGGCGGTACTGGAGTACTTCAGCCTGTATGTGGCCGACCAGGCTGCCTGTTTACTGGCCGGTGTACTGAACGTCACGTTCATGGTTAATGCCGCCAGTCGCGTGAAAGATGACTGGCATGACAGGCTGCTGTCCCTGTTACAGCGCGACTTTGATTTCAGCGAAGAACAGTCAGTGACGTTCATTAACAGCATCGTAGACAGCGAACATGTCGATCCTGCCATCGTCAGTCGAAATAATACGGCCTGGCGGAGCGGAAAAAGCACCGGGTCCGGCGCCGCCGTCCTGCAGCGTTTCCTGACGTTCCTGGCGGAGCGGGGCGTCAGCTGCAGCGATCCGCAGAGACTGACCGAAAGCGCCGGCCGTGCATGGGGCGTGCGTGAAAATATGATCGGGAATATGCCCCCGGACATGCAGCAGGCCATAAACGATGGCGTCATTTTTGAGGCCAGCGCTGACACGCCGGACTTTTCCCCTGAGCTGGCGGCGGCGTTTGGCTTCACACAGGCCCAGGCAGAAGCGGTGCTGAAACCCGCCCTGGCCGCCAGGGATCTCCCCGGTTTCCTGCAGCGCTTTCTGGCGTTCCTGGCCGACCGGGGCATCAGCTGCAGCAATCCCCGGCGGTTTACTGAAAAGGTCACTGAACACGCCAGCCATGAGGGGCTGCACCGGCTTATTGCGATGTTGATGTCGCGCATCAGGGATGAGGGGGTCTGTTTTGTCTTTCACAATGAATCCCCGGACGAACTGCCGCGCCTGGCCGCGTCACTGCCCGGCGAACTGGCCGATACCTTCGGGTTTACGGGATGGCAGGCAACAACAATACTGCGTCAAATCCAGCCGGCACGGCCGGGGCAGGATTAGGGCCGGGAGCCTCACGCGATGAAAACGACCTGTTATGCGGACGGCATCACGGCGGCGCCACTTTCCCCGCAGGAGTGGCGGGCACTGCTCAGGGCGAAAGGCTGGAAGCAGAAGGATCTGGCCCGCCGCTGGAATGTGTCAGAAACCTGGATCAGTAAGCTGGCCAATAACCCCGATCGGGGCACGCACTGGAACGATGCCTGCCGGGGTCTGCCCGATATGCGTGCCCGGCGGCCCGGCGAACCGCGCGCGGCAGGCACAGACGCACCAGAGCCGGGAGGCCCTGAATGAACAAACGTCTTCACCTCATCACCACCTGTACCCGGCGCAAGGCGGGCAGCGTGGAGGATACCGTTTTTCCGGGCGACACTTCCCTTGATGACGCCTTTGACGGCTGGTACAGGCTGATCGCCCAGGCCGCCCGCCGTCCTGGCAGGGTGCTGGAAACGGGAGAGCTTTACCGGGGCGCACACTGGCTGCGTGCCCGCGGTATCGCGGCGCGGTGGCCGGGCATCGAGCTGTGGGCCATGTCGGCCGGTCTGGGGCTGCGCCACCATACCGATCCGGCGGTCGCGTATGAGGCAACGTTTCACGCCATGCCCTTCGCGCCGGCGACCGTCTGGGGCTCACTGACGGCACGCCCCCCGCTGGCGGGCCGCTGCGCCTCCCTGGCTGAGCTGATGCAACGCTGCCCGGACGATCGCTTTGTGATCGCCGGTTCACCCGTGTATATCAGCGCGGCTGAGCAGGATATTCTGGCCGGCGTGCCGGCACTGCATGATGCGGCCGCTCAGCTGATTATCGTGACCTCACAGGGCTATCGTGGTCCGCTGCAGCCGTTTCTTAAAAGAAGCCGCGCGGACATGATGGCGACCCTGAAATCGAACATGACGTGCCTGAATATTGCCTGCGCCGGCGCCCTGATTGACGCCATGATGCAGGCAGACGCCCGGCAGGCGGCAACCATTTAATACAGACAGAGACTGGCGCTACCGTCGCCAGAAGGGGGTTTTACATGTTCAGCATCATTTATCACGCCGGCGCAGCCGTCCTTTTCCTGGTCATGAGCCTGGCGGCCGGCGCCGGCCTCCTGCTTCATAGCCATGAATATACGACAGGTCATTTCTGGAACATGACGGGGCTGTGCATTGTGTCAACTCTCGTCTGGATCTGGGCTGTAGCTCAGGCAAAAGAAGCCTGGTACATTTCACGAAACATCAAAAAAGGACTCTGACCATGAAAGATGAAATTCGCCACGAAAAACCCGTTGAAGTGAATATACAGCTGACACACAGAGAAGCGCAGGCTCTGGCGCAACTGGTTAAGCGTCTGGGATTCAGTGACTGCCGCGGCCTGGCGACGTCAGATATTGAGGCATATCTGATGATGGATGGAATCAACCAGATCATGAAAGCACTGGCTGAAGAGGGCTATGCACCACGATAAGGGCCGGGACTATCTGGAATTAGCCGGAAATACGGCCCTATCACGCGGGCAGTAAGGAGAGGTTTTAATGTTCCCGACACCAGGGAAAACAAGCCGCCGTCAAGAGCGGCTGCACATCGCTGTTATCGCATAAACGCCGCGGGAATATCCTTCCACTGCGTGGTGTAGGCCGGGGACAACATTTCACGGCGCATGGCATATTCCGGATCAATACCTTCTCCGGCGAAGAAGATCCTTGACCTTCCTTCCCTGTTTATTTTGTCGATGGTGGCCATCAGTTTTTCGCTGCCCGGCCGCACAGCAGCCGGCGAAAACAGATCCAGCTGGGTTTCATATCCCTGCAGATCGCTGAGCATCACGCCGGCTTTTGCATACCGCACGCCCTCACGCCAGATACGCGACAGTCCCAGCTGCGCCGCGGCGATGATGTCGCGGGTATCCTGGCTTGGCACGGGAAGCACTTCCGTAGCCTGGTTACTGTAGGGCACACCGCCGGCGTCATAAGCACTGCTGCGGATAAAGACCGTTACCACCTTCGCCAGACGGTTTTCCTGGCGCAACTTTTCTCCTGCCCGTGTGGCATATTTAGTCACCGCCTGCTGCATCTGCGCCAGTTGCGTGACCCGCGATCCAAACGAACGGGATACAACAAGCTGCTGTTTCGCGCCGGTACCTTCTTCCAGGGCAAAGCAGGCCTCGCCACGCAGCTCACGGATGGTGCGTTCCAGCGTCACACCGTACAGCCGGCGTGCCAGTCGGATATCCATCTCTGCGAGCGCCAGCGCCGTTTTGATCCCCATTGTCGCCAGCCCTTTTTCGGTACGATGGCCAACCCCCCACACATCGCCGGCCGACACCAGGCTCATCAGCCTTTTCAGTCTTACAGGATCACTGAGCGCCACAACCCCCCCGGTGGCAGGCCACGTCTTCGCGGCGTGGTTGCACAGTTTGGCCAGCGTCTTCGTTGGCGCGACGCCGACTCCACAGGTGAGCGTTGTCTGGCGCAGCACTTCAGCCCGCAAAAGCTGGCCAAACGCCTGCGGCGTCATCACTCCCTCCATATGAGAGGCATCCGCAAAGAGCTCATCAATTGAGTAAACAAATGTCCGCGGCGCCAGACTCTCCACCACGGTTGCAAATCTGGCGGAGAATGAGGCGTAAAGGGTGTAGTTGGAACTGAATACGGCAACGTTATGCTGTTCCAGCAGGCGGCGGCAGCGGAAATAGGGCTCCCCGCGGCGCACGCCAAGCGCTTTCGCCGCGCGATTGACCGCAACAAGCGCCCCGTCGTTGTTGCTGAGAACGACCACAGGGCGACCTCGTAAATCAGGGCGGAACGCTTCTTCGCAGCTGCAGTACATCGAATTGACATCGATTAAGGCGTACACGGGCGGTGTCTCATGACAGTGAACGTAACCACACCCCATATCTGCAGCGCCTCCGGATCAAACCTGATTGGCGGAAAAGCCGGATTCAGCGGCATCAGGCAGGGGTAAGGGCGGAGCTGCAGCTGCTTGACCGTAAATTCATTATCGATGCTGGCAATCACGATGCTGCCGTGCCGGGGCTCTTCTGCCCGATCGACGACCAGCACATCGCCATCATGAATGCGGGCATCACGCATAGAATCGCCGGACACACGCAAGAAGTACGTTGCGGCCGGACGCCGCACGCAGTAATCATGCAGGTTAAGTTCATTGGCCTCATAGCCTGCGGCCGGGCTGGGAAAGCCGGCCGCAACGGGCTCGGCAAAAAAAGGGAGTGCGTCACCTTCCACTGAAGGCCGGGGATAAACGAGATCCAGCGCCATAATTTAGCCTCCAATAACTGTTTATACATACAGTGTGCGCCGGGAGACCGGTAGAGATCAAGGGGTGAAAGTCCCCGACCATTGAAGGACCAGCAATCCACAAGGTCCCCGAGTCATGCGTTGCATACCGCGAGGTATGGGGCGAAGCGTTGACAGGGGTGTTGACAGGCCAGCCATTGAGCCACGAAATGTATATTAAATTACCGGGTGCCGACGTTGTACTGTTAACGGAAGGCAACATCATAGGGTGCGATACTGCGAGTGCCACATGGACCCGGCGGGGTCTGAGACCCTGGCATGTCAATACGATCTCTACGCGGGAACCGGGAGATCTCCCCTCTGACCATCTGCCAGTGTCGGAGATGGCCCGCACCGGGAAGACGAGGAATCATAGCCGGTGATGTACGGAGAGGAGAAGTCGGACTCGCTCATAGTAGCGGCGAAGCAGGCGAACAACCCGAAAGGAGCGGAGTCAGTGGAGCGAAGGAGCGGGGCCAAGGGGAACGCGGAACAGCCACACATGCGCCGGACACAGAGCCGGGAAAGCATGTCACAGAGGCTGTCACGCGTGCGGGAAGCTGCGAAGCAGCGGAAGAAAGAACGGTTTACAGCATTGTTCCACCTGCTGACAGTCGAAGCACTGGAAGCCGCATTCCTCTCCCTGAGCAGGAAAGCGGCCGCCGGAGTGGATGGCATCAGGTGGATGGACTACGCCGGAAACATGAAGAACAACATAACAGATCTGCACCGGAGGCTACATCAGGGCAGCTACAGGGCGCAGCCCGGCAGGCGTCACTACATCCCAAAAGCGGATGGAAAACAACGCCCGCTCGGCATCGCCTCGCTGGAGGACAAGATCGTCCAGTATGCGCTGGTGAAAATCCTGAACGCAGTCTATGAAAACGACTTTATGGGGTTCTCATACGGGTTCAGACCCGGGCGAAGCCAGCACGATGCACTGGACGCACTGGCCACAGGGCTGGTACGCACTAACGTAAACTGGGTACTGGATGCCGACATCAGTCAGTTCTTTGACAGGGTGAGCCACGAATGGCTGATCAGGTTCACAGAGCATCGGATCGGCGACCGGAGGGTAATCAGGCTCATACGTAAGTGGCTCACAGCCGGGACGTCGGAGGAGGGTCAATGGCGAGCAACGGAGGAAGGCACCCCACAGGGTGCGGTCATCTCACCGCTGCTGGCAAACATATACCTCCACTACGTCTTCGATCTGTGGGCGCATCAGTGGCGACGTCGCTATGCCACAGGCAATGTGGTAATGGTCAGATACGCCGATGACATCGTCATCGGGTTCGACAAACGATACGATGCCCGGCGCTTCCGTATAGCCATGCAGCGCAGACTGAGGGAGTTCGGACTCACGGTTCACCCGGAGAAAACCCGTCTGATGGAGTTCGGCCGCTTCGCTGCCGAAAACCGTGCCATCAGGGGAAAAGGCAAACCAGAAACGTTCAACTTCCTCGGGTTCACGCACATCAGCGGGAAAGATCGCAACGGCAGGTTCATGCTGATACGAAAGACCCGCCGGGATCGGATGACGGCAACTCTGAAAGCCATCAAAGACGGTCTGCGAAGGCGCTGGCATTACTCAATCCCCGAACAGGGAAAATGGCTCAGGAGAGTGGTTCAGGGATACCTGAACTATCACTCGGTACCGGGCAACTTCCCCACCATGCAGAAGTTCAGGACACACGTAACAAACCTCTGGCGCCGGGCGCTCAGGCGCAGGAGCCAGAAGGATGATACGACCTGGACGAAAGCAAACAAACTGGCAGCCGCATGGCTACCAAGGGTTCGGGTTCTTCATCCATGGCCTGTGGAGCGGTTCACCGCCAGACACCCGAGGCAGGAGCCCGGTGCGTAAATCGCGCACGCCGGGATCTGTGCGGGGGGTATCCGGTAACGGGTATCCCTACCGCGACATATTGCAGGCTTCAGGAAACAGGCAATGCCGGCATATTTCATGCCGGCACGCTGGGGTCAGGTCAGGATGGTGGCCAGACGGCCAAGAACGTCGTCCATGATAGTCTCTGGCACCCGTTCGAGTCGTTTGCCGCCGCGGGCTTTCATATCGATCGTCCGGGGTTGATCGCAACGCACAACGCCGGTGGTACGTATGCCGGCGCCGTCAAGCGACACAGCAAAGCCTGCTGTGCGGGCAAAATTGCCTCCGCTGGTCACGGGCACAACAACAGGCAGGCGGGTCACGCGGTTAAAAGCAGCCGGCGTGACAATCAGTACCGGCCGCGTTCCCTGCTGCTCATGACCTGCGGTAGGGTCAAGCGAGACAAGCCAGATTTCCCCTCTTTCCATGTCAGATTTCCTCCTGACCAGCCGCCGGCGCATCCAGCCATTCACGTTCTTCTGCCGAGATTTCAGCGTTCGGATCGCACTGTGCCAACAGCTCAGCCAGTGAATACTGCGGGCGTCTGTGCGGCTCCACAATCAGCCGGCCATTATCAATGACCATGCCAACTTCATTATCTGTACCCAGCGACAGCGCATTCAGCAGTGCCGGTGGGACGGTCAGCATGACTGAGCCGCCAACCTTCTTCAGTCGAGTGGTATGCATTTTTCACCTCCATAAAAGTTATATTTAAATATAACATTCACAAAAAAACATACCAGCCTTTAACGCACAATATTTAATAAAAATATAACTTTCAGCCCAACAGTAAACCCAGCGCGGTAGCTTCCATATGCAGCAATACCGGCAGCAGCAGGCCGCCACTTCTGATCCGGGCAGCTGATGTAATCAGCCCCACCAGGAACATTTCTGCCAGGGTCAGCAGGTTCTGATACTGCATATGCACGGCGGCAAACAGCAAAGACGTTATCAGCGCGCCCAGCCACATCGTCCAGTTGTACCTCGAACGGAAGACGTTCAGCACTGAAGGATCCCCTCATAAATCAGCCATAGCATAGCCATATTTGAGCAACTGATTGGCGAATAATACCCAGGCCGCCAGCAATTCTTTCTCCGTGATTTGATAATCAGGCCGCCTGAGTACCTCCAA
>NZ_JBDYQK010000041.1:0-23279 GCF_043832615.1 Klebsiella sp. KE9456 | reverse complement strand
AATATGGGAGTAGAGGAATTTAATTTGGCTGGGGTGCAACAGACAAGTAATGGTGGTGGGGGAAGGATTACTCGGCGCGTTGCGCCTCGCCCTTCGGGTCGTTGCCTTCGGCAACGCTTTCTCGCTTCCGCTCGAATCGAACCTTAGTCGAAGCTTCTCATCCTTCCCCGTGAGGGCAGAATATGGGGCAAGGTTATTAAAAGTAGTTTGTGTGCTTTCAGGAAATAATGGTGGTGGGGGAAGGATGACTCGGCGCGTTGCGCCTCGCCCTTCGGGTCGTTGCCTGCGGCAACGCTTTCTCGCTTCCGCTCGAATCGAACCTTAGTCGAAGCTTCTCATCCTTCCCCGTGAGGGCAGAATATGGGAGTAGAGGAATTTAATTTGGCTGGGGTGCAACAGACAAGTAATGGTGGTGGGGGAAGGATGACTCAGCGCGTTGCGCCTCGCCCTTCGGGTCGTTGCCTTCGGCAACGCTTTCTCGCTTGCGCTCGAATCGAACCTTAGTCGAAGTTTCTCATCCTTCCCCGTGAGGGCAGAATATGGGAGTAGAGGAATTTAATTTGGCTGGGGTGCAACAGACAAGTAATGGTGGTGGGGGAAGGATTACTCGGCGCGTTGCGCCTCGCCCTTCGGGTCGTTGCCTTCGGCAACGCTTTCTCGCTTGCGCTCGAATCGAACCTTAGTCGAAGCTTCTCATCCTTCCCCGTGAGGGCAGAATATGGGAGTAGAGGAATTTAATTTGGCTGGGGTGCAACAGACAAGTAATGGTGGTGGGGGAAGGATTCGAACCTTCGAAGTCGATGACGGCAGATTTACAGTCTGCTCCCTTTGGCCGCTCGGGAACCCCACCAGGGGTAATTCAATATGCTGCAAGTATTCAATAGCAGGGAAGGATTATTCGGAGCTAAAGCTCCTCACCCTTCGGGCCGTTGCCTGTGGCAACGTTGTCTCGCTTGCGCTCGACTCGAACCCTGGTCGAAGGTTCTCACCCTTCCCGACGAGTGCAAACTTTGCTAACGCTCATCGGTGTGACCACATCATCACTGTGGTCAAAAATGGTGGTGGGGGAAGGATTCGAACCTTCGAAGTCGATGACGGCAGATTTACAGTCTGCTCCCTTTGGCCGCTCGGGAACCCCACCACGGGGTAATTCAATATGCTGCAGGCATTCAATAGCAGGGAAGGATTATTCGGAGCTAAAGCTCCTCACCCTTCGGGCCGTTGCCGTAGGCAACGTTCTCTTACTATCGCTCGAGTCGAACCTTGAAGTCGATGACCGTAGATTTACAGTCAGCTCCCTTATGAACGCTCGGGAACCCCAGCACGGGGTAATGCTTTGTACTGGCCTGCTTCCTGTTGGGAAGCGGGGCGCATCATACCAAATGATGCGCCCCTGTAAAGTATTCCTTTACTTAAAATGAACCGTTTGCGTACTTTTCATCCGTAACGAAGTAAAGCTAATCAATTCATATCGTTGATGCTTACAGAATGATAGTGCGATTCCCGTAAACAAATACGCGCTGGGCCAGTACCTTATACAATGCCCGGCTTAACACATTTTTTTCAACATCACGGCCTGCACGCATCATATCCTCAGCCGTGTAGGTGTGATCAACATGAATCACGTCCTGCATAATGATTGGGCCTTCGTCCAGATTATCGTTCACGTAGTGCGCGGTCGCACCGATAATTTTCACGCCGCGCTCATAAGCCTGATGGTAAGGACGTGCGCCGATAAACGCTGGCAGGAACGAATGGTGAATATTGATAATCTTATTCGGGAAGCGGGAAACGAATTCCGGCGTCAGGACGCGCATATATTTCGCCAGCACAACATAATCCGGCTCAAACGCGGCAATGGCGTCACCCATCTGCATATCGTGTTCTTCACGGGTTAATCCCTCATGGCTTACCAACTGGAAAGGGATATCAAACCGTTCCACCAGCGGACGTAATGTGTCATGGTTGCCGATAACGGCAGCAATTTCTACATCCAGTCCGCCATAGTTGGCTTTCATCAGCAGATCGCCAAGACAGTGCGCCTCTTTGGTGACCAGGATCACTATTCGGCGACGACCAGCCGGGGTCAGTTCGCGAATTGAGCCATCCGGCAGTGCGCTGTCGAGATCGGCCAGTAGAATGGAATCATTGAAAATGCCTTCGAGCTCGGTGCGCATAAAGAAACGGCCGGTTCGATGATCGACGAACTCGTTGTTCTGCACGATGTTCAGTTCGTGCTTGTAGCAGATATTAGTGATACGCGCGATGAGGCCTTTCTGATCAGGGCAAATGGTGCGTAGTACTTTACGTTGTAGTGAATGCATCGCGGGGAAAATCCTGTAGTGTTTGCTATTTCTGCTGCTGGCTTACTGGCCGCAGCATTTTTTAAATTTTTTACCTGAACCACAAGGGCAGAGGTCGTTACGGCCGATAAGCGGTCGTGTACCGTCGATATAGTACCACTGTCCGTTTTCTTTTAAGAATCTGGATCGTTCAATAATAACGCCGGAGTGGCTATCGTCGCTAAAACGCGCGATAAAACTGACAAAACCCTCATCTGGGCTGCGACCCTCCTCGCTAGCAAAAACGGTTAAGCCTCGCCATAGAGTGCGAGTAAAACCGCTTTCAAGGTCAGCACGAAACTGTTGTGCCTGACAAGAAGAGTGCCAGGTTTTAATCAGATACTCGGCATCCTTCATGACAAATGCGCTGTAGCGCGACCGCATCAGTTGTGACGGATCTGGCGCATGCTGCGCGCCAGACAGATAACGCTGACAACATGAGCTATACTCCAGAGCGCTGCCACAGGGGCATAATGGCGACAAAATGGCCTCCATGAAGATTAAGAAAGACGGCGCAGCAACGCCAAAGCGCATTATGTTAACTGAGGTGCGGCAATGATGCTATGCCTCGAATGGAAGGATATTGTTCAGTAATAATGAGAAAACTTAAGATCGGCCTGGCTCTGGGGGCAGGCGCGGCACGCGGATGGTCACATATTGGTGTGATTAACGCACTACAAAAGGCGGGTATCGATGTTGATGTTATCGCCGGCTGTTCCATCGGCTCGCTGGTGGGCGCTGCCTATGCCTGCAATCGACTTCCGGCGCTGGAGAAATGGGTCTGTTCCTTTAGCAACTGGGACGTTCTGAAGTTAATGGACCTCTCCTGGCAGCGTGGAGGTTTATTGCGCGGAGAACGGGTGTTCAGCCACTATCGGCGGATTATGCCCATCACGGAAATTGAATCTTGCGAGCGGCGCTTTGCGGCGGTCACAACCAATTTAAGCACCGGTCGTGAATTGTGGTTTATGGAAGGGGATCTGCATATGGCGATCCGCGCGTCTTGCAGTATGCCAGGTCTGATGTCGCCGGTGAGGCATAACGGTTACTGGCTGGTGGATGGCGCGGTAGTTAATCCGGTTCCTGTGTCTCTGGCTCGCGCAATGGGAGCCGATATTGTGATTGCCGTTGACTTACAGCACGATGCACATCTGATGCAGCAGGATTTGTTATCCCTTGAGGTGCCGCGACCGGAGGCCGGGGAAAATTACTCGTGGCATTCCCGGCTGCGTTCCCGTCTGGCGCGAATGACTTCGCGTCGGGCGGCGGTAGCGCCAACGGCTATGGAGATTATGTCCACTTCGATTCAGGTTCTGGAAAATCGTCTTAAGCGAAACCGTATGGCGGGCGATCCGCCTGATATCCTGATACAACCCTTTTGCCCGCAAATCTCCACTCTTGATTTTCATCGGGCCGGTGAAGCCATCGCGGCTGGACATCTGGCGGTTGAAAAGAAAACGGACGAGCTATTACCTTTGGTGCGCACTTCCGCGTAGTGCATTTGGCAAAGACTTAAATAAATTTCTGACAGGCGATAGCGCGAATAGCATGCCACTATTAAGTTATCGTCAGCCAGGGGAGAGATCATGACGCAGCCATTGGCGGGAAAACAGATTCTGATAGTTGAAGACGAGCCCGTTTTCCGCTCTCTTATGCACAGTTGGTTAACGTCGCTAGGTGCGACTATCGTGCAGGCGGAAGATGGCGTGGATGCCCTGCAAAAAATGTCTGAGTCAACACCGGATTTGATGATTTGTGATATTTCGATGCCGCGCATGAACGGCCTGCAACTGGTAGAACATGTGCGCAATCAAGGTCAGCAGTTGCCGATTCTGATGATTTCAGCGACGGAAAATATGGCGGATATCGCCAAAGCGCTGCGTCTTGGCGTGCAGGATATTTTGCTAAAGCCGGTAAAAGATTTCGACCGTCTGCGAGAAACAGTCTATGCCTGCCTCTATCCGAATATGTTTAATTCGCGAGTTGAGGAGGAAGAGCGCTTGTTTGAAGACTGGGATGCGCTGGTCAGCGATCCCAAAGCCGCGTCAAGGCTATTGCAGGAGCTTCAGCCGCCGGTTCAACAGGAGATGTCCCGTTGCCGTATTCATTATCGTCAACTGGTTTCGGCTGATAAGTCCGGATTAGTGCTTGATATTGCGCCATTATCAGAAAACGATCTGGCGTTTTATTGTCTGGATGTTACGCGTGCCGGCGATAATGGGGTCCTCGCCGCCTTATTATTACGCGCGCTGTTCAATGGGTTGTTGCAGGAGCAGCTTGCACATCAGGGACAACGCCTGCCAGAGATGGGAAACCTGCTAAAGCAGGTTAATCAATTGCTGCGCCAGGCTAACTTACCGGGGCAATTCCCATTACTGGTAGGGTATTACCACAGCGGTTTGAAAAATTTAATTTTAGTCTCCGCTGGGTTGAATGGCACATTGAATACAGGGGAACACCAGATTCAGATTAGTAATGGCGTTCCGTTAGGGACATTGGGCAATGCTTATCTCAACCAAATTAGCCAGCGCTGTACATCATGGCAGTGCCAAATTTGGGGGGCTGGCGGGCGTTTACGCCTTATGTTGTCTGCGGTATAAGCAGTTGTGTTTATTTTTACACAGGTGGGATTATCGCGCATTCTTTTGCGGTGGTACTATCACTGTGTTTAATAGGTAAAAATCCTAATTCGAAGATATCTAAACCTTTTCGGACGAGATTTGCCTGAGCAGGCTGATATACTCGATAGCATAATTATTAACGGAAAGTTTAAAAAACGAACAGTCCAGGAGATTTCAATGGCTGCCTTTAATTCAAAAGTGAGAAAAGCTGTCATCCCGGTTGCGGGATTAGGCACCAGGATGTTGCCTGCTACCAAGGCTATCCCTAAAGAAATGTTGCCGTTGGTAGATAAGCCTTTAATTCAATATGTTGTTAACGAATGTATCGCCGCCGGGATTACTGAAATTGTTCTGGTTACGCACTCTTCAAAAAATTCTATCGAAAACCATTTTGATACCAGTTTTGAGCTGGAGGCGATGCTCGAAAAACGTGTAAAACGCCAGTTGCTGGAAGAGGTGCAATCTATTTGTCCGCCGCATGTGACTATTATGCAGGTTCGTCAGGGGCTGGCTAAAGGTTTGGGACATGCAGTGCTTTGCGCGCACCCGGTTGTCGGTGATGAGCCGGTTGCGGTTATTTTACCGGACGTTATCCTGGATGAATATGAATCCGATCTGTCCCTCGATAATCTTGCGGAAATGATCGCGCGTTTTGATGAGACGGGCGCCAGCCAGATAATGGTTGAACCGGTTGCGGATGTCACCGCATATGGCGTTGTTGATTGTAAAGGCCAGTCTCTGGCGCCGGGAGAAAGCGTACCTATGGTTGGCGTAGTTGAGAAGCCTAAAGCAGACGTTGCGCCATCCAATCTTGCGGTCGTAGGGCGATATGTGCTGAGCGCGGATATCTGGCCTCTGCTGGCAAAAACCCCTCCGGGAGCCGGGGATGAAATTCAACTGACAGACGCCATTGATATGCTGATCGAAAAAGAAACAGTTGAAGCCTATCATATGAAAGGCAAAAGCCATGATTGCGGTAATAAATTGGGCTATATGCAGGCTTTTGTTGAATATGGCATACGCCACAAATCACTGGGCGCGGAATTTAAAGCCTGGCTGGAAAAAGCAGTAGCGAAGTAATCGGTTACTACAGGATGACGGGCCGGGGGCGAGATTCGTTTCCCGGTTTTTTTATGTCCGCGTCGCTCAGGTCTGGTTTATTGAAAAAACTTGCCTGGACGAAGGTATTGATCGCATTCCGTGGGGAATAGCAACGGCACCTTAATGTCTCAGGATTTGAATCGTGCGGGGCAGGCAACGCCTTTCAGGGTTTTTTTAAGCCACCGGGAGCGGTGTTAATGCAGGAATAAAAATAATCCCGCCGAAGCGGGATTTCTGCGCGGGATGCGATAGCTTATTACAGCAGGAAATCGTCCAGAGTTTTACCTTGCTCATCCATCGCTTTTTTGATGACGGCTGGCGTACGCCCCTGACCAGTCCATGTTTTAGTTTCGCCATTTTCGTCAACGTAGCTATATTTAGCCGGACGCGCAGCGCGTTTGGTTTTCGTTCCCGATTTAACGGAAGTCATGCTGCTCAGCAGTTCATTTGGGTCAATACCGTCAGCAATCAGCATTTCACGATATTGTTGCAGTTTGCGAGTACGCTCTTCAATTTCTGCCGCAGCCGCGCTTTCTTCTTCACGACGTTCGTTAACGACAACTTCTAATTTTTCCAGCATTTCTTCGAGCGTTTCAAGGGTGCATTCTCTTGCCTGCGCACGAAGAGTACGGATGTTGTTCAAAATTTTAAGTGCTTCGCTCATTGTAGTAATCTCAAACTTATATTGTGGGGTGGTTTGTTGGTCTAATAATAGAGCGATAAATTCAGATGTGCAATAGGGGAGAATGTAAGGAAGTCAAAATAACTTGTTATTTGTCGCGGAAATTAATTCATTTAACTTAAATTTTATGTGTGGGTTCACATCTTTCCCGCTTATAGTTCGGCGGACAACATAAGCTAACACTCTGAGAGCATATGCTTTTTCTGATGCACAGAGAGAAAAATTATACTTTGCATGGATAAATATCTTTGCCTGTATTAGCCCGGTAGCGGTGATGATGGTTAATATAAAACCCTTGTCCGGTGCGGTTATAGCGGCAGAAAAATGTCCGTTGAAGCGTAACCGGACAATAGCGGCGTAAGCGTCCGGCGCCAGAGTGTACGAATTGCAGCCAACTCCATTCAATAAGTTATTTAATATTTTTTACCCGTCATACCGCTGATTACAGGCGGACGGGCAATAATTCAGCCCGCTTGTAGGCTTTGCACTAACAGTTCAGCATCTCGCGTCGTCTGGGGCGAGGCTGATGCTTTTTCCCTTGTCAGCTCTCACGGGATATCTGGAATGATTTTGCACCCAGGTCTTCGCAGACTGAGCATTCCCCGTAATACGCACGCTGCAGGGCCGATAGTTGAAGAAAATATATGATACAATTTTGCGGCGATAAAACACATTGATTGGGGTTACGCAGCCAATGGCACAACTTTATTTCTATTACTCTGCAATGAACGCGGGTAAGTCGACCGCTCTGTTACAGTCCTCTTACAATTACCAGGAGCGCGGGATGCGTACGGTAGTTTATACGGCGGAGATCGATGACCGTTTTGGCTCCGGAAAGGTGAGTTCAAGGATTGGTCTCTCATCGCCAGCTCGACTGTATAATACGCAAACTGACTTATTCTCGGATATCGCAGACGAGCATACCCGTCAGCCAGTTCATTGTGTATTAGTTGATGAGAGCCAGTTTTTGACGCGTGAGCAGGTGCTCGCGCTATCTGAAGTGGTGGACCAGCTTGATATTCCCGTGCTGTGTTATGGGCTGCGTACTGATTTTCGCGGTGAACTGTTTACTGGCAGTCAATATTTACTGGCGTGGGCCGATAAGCTGGTTGAATTAAAAACTATCTGTTTCTGTGGCCGTAAGGCGAGTATGGTTTTGCGTCTCGATCAGGAAGGGCGACCTTACAATGAAGGGGAACAGGTTGTGATAGGCGGCAATGAACGGTATGTCTCCGTTTGTCGTAAGCATTATAAAGAGGCCCTGAAGGAAGGCTCTTTGACCTTTGTGCAGAGCAAACAACACGCAGGCTAATATATTTGCCGCGCATTCTTCCTCTGGCGCGTTTGCAGCGCCTTATTGGCCCTCACAAGGGACATTATAACTCGCTGCGACGGTCTGCCAGAGACTTGCGCGGCAGATATAAAAAAGCCCCAAAATGGGGCTTATATTCGCTTTTTTTGCTGCGTTCAAATTAAGCAGGCTGCGTTCAAATTAAGCAGATTTCTTCGCTTTCTTGTCAGCTTTTGGCGCGGCAGCGTCTTTTTTCGCAGCAACTTCACCTTCAGTGAATTCACGGCCGTAGTAGGTATCCAGCAGAATCTGTTTCAGCTCGGAGATCAGCGGGTAACGCGGGTTAGCGCCGGTACACTGGTCATCGAATGCGTCTTCAGACAGCTTGTCTACATGTGCCAGGAAGTCCGCTTCCTGTACGCCAGCTTCACGGATAGACTTAGGAATACCCAGTTCCGCTTTCACGCTTTCCAGCCATGCCAGCAGTTTCTCGATCTTAGCGGCAGTACGGTCGCCCGGTGCGCTCAGACCCAGATGGTCAGCGATTTCTGCATAGCGACGGCGAGCCTGAGGACGGTCATACTGGCTGAACGCCGTCTGCTTGGTCGGGTTGTCGTTCGCGTTATAACGGATAACGTTACAAATCAGCAGGGCGTTTGCCAGACCGTGCGGAATATGGAACTGAGAACCCAGTTTATGCGCCATAGAGTGGCACACACCCAGGAAGGCGTTGGCAAAGGCGATACCAGCGATAGTCGCTGCACTGTGAACGCGTTCGCGCGCTACCGGGTTTTTCGACCCTTCATGATAAGAAGCCGGCAGATACTCTTTCAGCAGTTTCAGTGCCTGCAGCGCCTGGCCATCGGAGAACTCAGATGCCAGTACGGAAACGTAGGCTTCCAGCGCGTGCGTGACGGCATCCAGACCACCGAAAGCACACAGGGACTTCGGCATGTCCATTACCAGATTCGCATCGACAATCGCCATATCCGGCGTCAGCGCATAGTCCGCCAGCGGATATTTCTGACCGGTCGCATCGTCGGTAACAACAGCAAACGGCGTTACTTCAGAACCGGTACCGGAAGTGGTAGTGATGGCGATCATTTTCGCTTTTACGCCCATTTTCGGGAACTTGTAGATACGTTTACGGATGTCCATAAAGCGCAGCGCCAGTTCTTCGAAGTGGGTTTCTGGATGTTCGTACATAACCCACATGATTTTCGCCGCATCCATCGGGGAGCCGCCGCCCAGCGCGATGATCACGTCTGGTTTGAAGGAGTTCGCCAGCTCTGCGCCTTTACGCACGATAGTCAGCGTCGGGTCTGCTTCAACTTCAAAGAAAACTTCAGTTTCAACGCCAGCCGCTTTCAGCACGGAGGTGATCTGGTCAGCATAGCCATTGTTGAACAGGAAACGGTCAGTCACGATGAGCGCACGTTTGTGGCCATCGGTAATCACTTCATCCAGCGCGATGGGCAGAGAGCCACGGCGGAAGTAGATAGATTTCGGAAGTTTGTGCCACAACATGTTTTCAGCTCGCTTAGCAACGGTTTTCTTGTTGATCAGGTGTTTCGGACCAACGTTTTCAGAGATGGAGTTACCACCCCAGGAACCACAACCCAGAGTCAGGGAAGGTGCGAGTTTGAAGTTATACAGGTCACCGATACCACCCTGAGAAGCCGGGGTGTTAATCAGGATACGCGCGGTTTTCATCATTTGACCGAAGTAAGCAACGCGTGCTGGCTGGTTGTCCTGGTCGGTGTACAGGCAGGAGGTGTGGCCGATACCGCCCATTGCTACCAGTTTTTCAGCTTTATCAACCGCGTCTTCGAAGTCTTTCGCGCGATACATTGCCAGCGTCGGAGACAGTTTTTCATGAGCAAACGGTTCGCTGTCATCAACAACCGTCACTTCGCCGATCAGAATCTTAGTGGTTTCTGGTACGGTGAAGCCTGCCAGTTCAGCAATTTTATAGGCCGGTTGACCCACAATAGCCGCGTTCAGCGCGCCATTTTTCAGAATAACATCCTGAACGGCTTTCAGCTCTTTGCCCTGCAGCAGATAGCCGCCGTGGCTGGCGAAACGTTCGCGAACGGCATCATAAACGGAGTCAACAACAACAACGGACTGTTCAGATGCACAGATTACGCCGTTATCGAAGGTTTTGGACATCAGTACGGAAGCCACCGCACGTTTGATATCGGCTGTTTCATCGATAACAACCGGCGTGTTACCCGCACCAACGCCGATAGCTGGTTTACCGGAACTGTATGCGGCTTTCACCATGCCAGGGCCGCCTGTCGCCAGGATCAGGTTGATGTCAGGGTGGTGCATCAGCGCGTTAGACAGTTCAACGGAAGGTTGATCGATCCAGCCAATCAGGTCTTTTGGCGCGCCCGCAGCGATCGCCGCCTGCAGAACGATATCAGCCGCCTTGTTGGTGGCGTCTTTGGCGCGCGGATGTGGAGAGAAAATGATGGCGTTACGGGTTTTCAGGCTGATCAGAGATTTAAAAATAGCGGTTGAGGTTGGGTTAGTTGTCGGGACGATACCGCAGATGATGCCAATTGGTTCAGCAATGGTGATAGTGCCGAAAGTGTCGTCTTCAGACAGCACACCACAGGTTTTTTCATCTTTATAGGCGTTATAGATGTATTCGGAAGCGAAGTGGTTTTTAATCACTTTATCTTCGATGATACCCATACCGGATTCGGCAACGGCCATCTTCGCGAGAGGGATTCGGGCATCAGCTGCGGCCAGAGCGGCGGCACGGAAGATTTTGTCGACTTGTTCTTGAGTGAAACTGGCATATTCACGCTGGGCTTTTTTCACGCGCTCGACGAGTGCGTTCAGTTCAGCGATATTAGTAACAGCCATAAATGCTCTCCTGATAATGTTAAACTTTTTTAGTAAATCAGTAGCTCAATCCGACAGTATAGACAGAGTGTTAACAGGCTGCATTTTAATGTTAACAAAAAGAATTTTGTGCTGCTGGCTCCACCGATTGACTAAAAAAGCTGTTATTTTTCCTCTCAGGTATCGCTGCTTTCCCTCCTTGCTGTGTGTCACAAAGATTACTCACTTCTGGGTACAATTTATGTGATCTAAATCAATAATTGTCAAAGCTGATACCTTTCAGCAGGCCGATTTTTGACCTTTTTGATCAAGAGTAATGATTTATTATGCTAATTAAATGAATAAATAGTATTAAGATCTATCCCGTCAGGACGATGTCGCCTGCCATTTTGCCCCGCAAGGTAAGCGAATAATTGTCACGAGCAATGTCTACGCTTCGCGCTGTACGCGTTATCCGTATCCGGAGGATGGCTACGCGAATTACGCCAGGCAGGCCCGCGCTAAATAATAAATAAACAATGTCCGAGCTTTATTGTGACTTTATGCATAATTTAGATGAATTATGCTATTAAAAGGCGTATCTTCTCGCGGATATTTCATGCTGGTAACTGGAAACAGCCATTTTTAATGATGCTGCGGAGTTCATTGTGATTCAACCGTTGTTTGATTTTTCAGCTTATTTTAAATTTTTCATTGGCTTATTTGCGCTGGTAAACCCGGTTGGCATTATTCCGGTCTTCATTAGTATGACCAGTTACCAGACGGCGGCGGCACGTAACAAAACCAATCTGACAGCTAACCTCTCTGTGGCCATTATTCTGTTGACCTCGCTGTTTCTCGGCGACGCGATTTTGCAGGTCTTCGGCATTTCCATTGATTCCTTTCGTATTGCCGGTGGGATTCTGGTCGTCACTATTGCCATGTCTATGATTAGCGGCAAACTTGGTGAGGATAAACAGAACAAACAAGAAAAATCAGAAACGGCAATTCGCGAGAGTATTGGCGTAGTACCGTTAGCATTGCCTCTGATGGCAGGGCCTGGCGCCATCAGCTCAACTATTGTCTGGGGAACGCGTTATCATACCATCGCTCATTTTTTGGGTTTTTCGATTGCCATTGCGCTTTTTGCGCTGTGCTGCTGGGGGATTTTTCGTATGGCGCCCTGGCTGGTGCGTTTGCTCGGGCAAACGGGGATTAACGTGATTACCCGTATTATGGGGTTGCTGCTGATGGCGTTAGGGATCGAATTTATTGTCACCGGGATAAAGGCATTGTTTCCCGGACTGGTGAATTAACTCGCGCCTCCAGGCGCGGGAACATCGTTCAGTATTTGCTCATCATGTGAAAAACATATTACAAAGCCTGATTTGCCGGTCTGTGATATTATTTTGCAATGATTTGATATTCTTATTTATTATCAATTAGTTATATTTATTTGGCGTATAATCCTGTCCCGTTACTCACATTAAACAGCGTTATTTTCTTCACATCATTCTCTGATGCTTGCCGTCAGTTAATTGAAATGATATTAGTAATTTCGCTAATGAAGTAGATGAATGTGCTAAATAATGAGCGATTGTTAATGCTTTGTGTAAAAAATGGCCTTTTTAGCGATATTTAGTATAAAAAATAGGCATCTTATTGTATCTATATGATAAATGTCGATTTATATCTCTGTTGTTTGCCCGACGAGTTGGCGGTTTTATCCACGGGAAGACGATAAAAGAGAATTCGGTAACATATTTGCAAATTCCATTGGCGGACAATAACGGGTTTTGATACTTTCCGCCGTGATCGTTAACTGAACCGATATGAGAATGAGAATTTTTATTAAATAGATCGTTGCAAATTAACATTACCCCGGACAGGGGAAGAATCGACGTTAAGGTTGCCATTTGAGCTGCCGTAATAAATAAGCCGGTGATAGCAAGCAGTACTCTCTGACAGCAGCATAAACTCCTGCACTGTTCAGAATCCAGAAAGAGAAAACAGGCTGGTTAAATAGCCAGTAATTATAATGAGTGGAGTAATAACACAATGACCATCATCACGAAAAAAAGCCTGGTAGCCGCAGCGGTCTTCTCTGCGTTAATTACCGCCAACGCTGCCATGGCAGCAGATGTGCCAGCAGGGGTTCAACTGGCGGAACAACAAACGCTGGTGCGTAACAATGGCTCGGAAGTTCAGTCCCTTGACCCGCACAAAATTGAAGGTGTGCCGGAGTCTAATATTAGCCGTGATTTATTCGAAGGGTTATTGGTGAGTGACCTTGATGGTCATCCGGTCGCAGGCGTTGCGGAAAAATGGGAAAATAAGGATTTTAAAGTCTGGACCTTCCATCTACGTAAAGATGCGAAGTGGTCAGATGGTTCACCGGTAACCGCGCAAGATTTCGTTTATAGCTGGCAGCGTCTGGTCGATCCGAAAACCGCTTCGCCTTATGCAAGCTATCTGCAGTATGGTCATGTGGCCAACGTTGATGACATTATCAGCGGCAAAAAACCGATTACTGATCTGGGCGTAAAAGCGCTGGACGATCACACTTTTCAAGTGACGCTCAGCGAGCCGGTACCATACTTTTATAAACTTCTGGTTCACTCGTCTCTTTCACCCGTACCGAAATCCGTTATTGATAAATTTGGTGAGAAGTGGACTCAACCGGCTAATATTGTCAGTAACGGCGCATATAAATTAAAAGATTGGGTGGTTAACGAACGTATTGTGCTGGTGCGTAATACGAATTACTGGAATAACGCCAAAACCGTTATTAATCAGGTCACTTATCTGCCGATCTCTTCAGAAGTCACCGACGTCAACCGCTATCGCAGCGGTGAAATCGATATGACCTATAACAACATGCCGATTGAATTGTTCCAGAAACTGAAAAAAGAGATCCCGAAAGAAGTTCACGTCGATCCCTATCTGTGCACCTATTACTATGAAATTAACAACCAGAAAGCGCCGTTTACCGATGTTCGCGTACGTACCGCGCTGAAACTGGCGCTGGACCGCGACATTATTGTCAACAAAGTGAAAAACCAGGGCGACCTGCCGGCCTATAGCTACACGCCACCGTACACTGATGGCATGAAACTGATTAAGCCGGAGTGGTTCAAGTGGTCGCAGGAAAAACGTAACGAAGAAGCCAAAAAATTACTGGCTGAAGCCGGTTATTCCGCCAGTAAACCGCTGACTTTCAACCTGCTATACAACACTTCCGATCTGCATAAAAAACTGGCGATCGCCGTGGCGTCTATCTGGAAGAAAAACATTGGCGCAAATGTGAAGCTGGAGAATCAGGAATGGAAAACCTTCCTTGATAATCGCCACCAGGGAACCTTTGATGTTGCGCGCGCTGGCTGGTGTGCGGACTACAATGAACCGACTTCTTTCCTCAATACCATGTTAAGCGACAGCTCAAATAACACCTCGCATTATAAGAGCCCTGCTTTCGACAAGATTATTGCTGAAACGCTGCAAACCAACGATGAAGCACAACGCGCAGATCTCTATGCCAGGGCTGAGCAACAGCTGGATAAAGACTCTGTCATCGTACCGGTCTTCTATTACGTTAACGCTCGCCTGGTTAAGCCGTGGGTAGGGGGGTATACCGGCAAAGATCCGCTGGATAATACGTATACAAGAAACATGTACATTGTGAAGCACTAATGGCAATACGTGGGGCGGGTATTTTTGCCCGCCCCGCGGTGTCTTATTTGATCGCACTATTGAAGGCACACTCGCCAGAAGGTATGGGCAATGTTGAAATTTATCTTACGTCGCTGTCTTGAAGCGATTCCGACGCTTTTTATTCTAATTACAATCTCGTTCTTCATGATGCGTCTCGCACCGGGTAGTCCGTTTACCGGTGAACGCACGTTACCGCCGGAAGTGATGGCGAATATTGAAGCAAAATATCATTTAAACGACCCTATCATGACCCAGTACTTCAATTATCTGAAGCAACTGGCGCATGGCGATTTCGGTCCTTCGTTTAAATATAAAGATTATTCGGTAAACGATCTGGTCGCTGCCAGTTTCCCGGTATCGGCTAAGTTAGGCTTCGCCGCGTTTGCTCTGGCGGTTCTGCTTGGCGTCACTGCCGGGGTTATTGCCGCCCTGAAGCAAAATACGAAATGGGATTTTGCTGTGATGGGCATCGCGATGACCGGGGTGGTGATACCCAGTTTTGTAGTCGCGCCGTTATTGGTAATGATATTCGCTATTACGCTGCACTGGCTGCCGGGCGGCGGCTGGAACGGGGGAGCCATACAATATATGATCCTGCCGATGGTCGCGCTTTCACTGGCCTATATTGCCAGCATCGCACGTATCACCCGCGGCTCCATGATTGAGGTTCTGCACTCTAACTTTATTCGTACCGCACGGGCGAAAGGCTTGCCGATGCGCACGATCGTCTTGCGCCACGCATTAAAGCCTGCGCTACTGCCGGTGCTTTCTTATATGGGACCCGCTTTCGTCGGCATTATTACCGGCTCGATGGTTATCGAAACCATTTATGGCCTGCCGGGAATCGGTCAACTGTTCGTCAACGGCGCGCTGAACCGCGATTACTCGCTGGTACTCAGCCTGACCATTCTGGTTGGCGCATTGACCATTCTGTTTAACGCGATCGTTGATGTGCTGTATGCCGTTATCGATCCGAAAATTCGTTACTGACGCTGGGGTTCGCCATAATGTTAAGTAAGAAAAACAGCGAGGCGCTGGAAAACTTCAGTGAAAAACTGGAAGTTGAGGGACGTAGCCTCTGGCAGGATGCTCGCCGCCGCTTTATGCATAACCGCGCAGCAGTCGCCAGCCTGATTGTGCTGGTGCTCATTGCGTTGTTTGTCATCATTGCGCCGATGGTATCGCCATTTTCCTATTACGATACCGACTGGGGCATGATGTCCAGTGCGCCTGATATCGCATCGGGCCACTACTTTGGCACCGATTCGTCCGGCCGCGACCTGCTGGTGCGGGTGGCGATCGGTGGACGTATTTCATTAATGGTCGGCGTTGCTGCTGCGCTGGTGGCGGTAATTCTGGGGACGCTGTACGGTTCGCTTTCCGGTTATCTGGGCGGGAAAGTGGATTCGGTGATGATGCGCCTGCTGGAAATCCTCAACTCCTTCCCGTTTATGTTCTTCGTTATTTTGCTGGTGACCTTCTTTGGCCAGAATATCCTGCTGATTTTCGTCGCCATTGGCATGGTGTCCTGGCTGGATATGGCGCGTATCGTTCGCGGCCAGACCCTGAGCCTGAAGCGCAAAGAGTTTATTGAAGCCGCGCAGGTTGGCGGGGTGTCAACGGGCAATATTGTGATCCGCCATATTGTACCTAACGTTCTTGGCGTGGTGGTGGTGTATGCCTCGTTGCTGGTTCCGAGCATGATTCTGTTTGAGTCATTTTTAAGCTTCCTCGGTCTGGGTACTCAGGAACCGCTAAGTAGCTGGGGCGCTCTGCTCAGCGATGGTGCGAACTCAATGGAAGTCTCGCCGTGGCTGCTACTGTTTCCTGCCGGTTTCCTGGTGGTAACGTTGTTTTGTTTTAACTTTATCGGCGATGGCCTGCGTGATGCCCTCGACCCGAAAGACCGCTAAGGAGCGCCGTCATGAGCATGATTGAAACGGCAAAAACGCCGCAGGCAGCATCACAATCCGGGCTGCTGCTGGATGTGAAAGATCTGCGCGTCACCTTTGGCACGCCCGATGGCGATGTGACCGCTGTCAACGACCTCAACTTTACGCTGCAAGCTGGGGAAACCTTAGGCATTGTCGGCGAGTCTGGTTCCGGTAAGTCGCAAACGGCTTTTGCGCTGATGGGACTGCTGGCGGCAAACGGTCGCATCGGCGGTTCAGCAACCTTTAACGGCGAGCAGATCCTGAATCTTCCTGAGCACGAACTGAATAAACTGCGCGCGAAGCACATTTCAATGATTTTCCAGGATCCGATGACATCACTCAATCCGTATATGCGGGTCGGCGAACAGTTGATGGAAGTCCTGATGCTGCATAACGCGATGAGTAAAGCCGAAGCATTTGAAGAGTCGGTGAAAATGCTGGATGCGGTAAAAATGCCGGAGGCGCGCAAACGGATGAAAATGTATCCGCATGAATTCTCCGGTGGGATGCGTCAGCGCGTCATGATCGCGATGGCGCTGTTGTGTCGGCCTAAACTGCTGATTGCGGATGAACCGACAACCGCGCTGGACGTGACCGTACAGGCGCAAATAATGACGCTTCTGAATGAGCTTAAGCACGAGTTCAATACCGCAATCATCATGATTACCCACGATCTCGGCGTTGTTGCCGGGATCTGCGACAAGGTACTGGTGATGTATGCCGGACGAACTATGGAATATGGTCTGGCGCGAGACGTCTTTTATCACCCGTCGCATCCATACTCTATTGGTCTGCTCAATGCGGCTCCGCGACTGGATGCGGAAGGCGATGCCTTGTTAACGATTCCGGGCAACCCGCCAAACCTGCTGCGTTTACCGAAGGGCTGCCCGTTCCAGCCGCGTTGCCCGCATGCGACGGAGATTTGTAATAACGCTCCGCCTCTGGAGGCGTTTGCACCAGGCCGCTTGCGTGCCTGCTTTCAACCGGTGGGGGATTTGCTATGAACGCCGTGACGGAACAAAGAAAAGTCCTGCTCGAAATTGCCGATCTGAAAGTGCATTTTGATATTAAAGACGGCAAACAGTGGTTCTGGCAACCGTCGAAAACGCTGAAAGCGGTCGATGGTGTCACCCTGCGCCTTTATGAAGGTGAAACGCTCGGCGTCGTCGGGGAGTCTGGCTGTGGGAAATCAACCTTTGCGCGGGCGATTATTGGTCTTGTAAAGGCTACTGGCGGCAAAGTCGCCTGGCTGGGTAAAGATTTATTGGGATTAAAAGCGGAAGAATTACGTGCTGTGCGCAGCGATATTCAGATGATATTCCAGGATCCGCTGGCGTCATTGAATCCGCGTATGACGATCGGGGAAATTATTGCCGAGCCGTTGCGTACCTACCATCCCAGAATGCCACGTCAGGAAGTTCGTGATCGCGTTAAAGCGATGATGATGAAAGTGGGTTTGCTACCGAACCTGATTAACCGCTATCCGCACGAATTTTCTGGTGGCCAGTGCCAGCGTATCGGTATTGCACGTGCCCTGATCCTTGAGCCGAAGTTGATTATCTGCGATGAACCGGTTTCGGCGCTGGATGTATCGATTCAGGCACAGGTGGTGAACCTGTTGCAGCAGTTGCAGCGGGAGATGGGATTATCGCTGATTTTTATTGCCCATGATCTGGCGGTGGTCAAACATATCTCTGACCGGGTACTGGTCATGTATCTGGGGCATGCTGTAGAACTGGGAACCTACGACGAGGTGTACCATAATCCACTGCATCCTTATACAAAAGCGTTAATGTCGGCAGTGCCGGTTCCGGACCCGGATATCGAAAGGAATAAAACGATTCAACTGCTGGAAGGAGAATTGCCCTCGCCGATAAACCCGCCATCGGGATGCGTATTTCGTACGCGTTGTCCACTGGCCGGACCAGAGTGCGCAAAAACGCGACCGGTTCTGGAGGGAAGTTTCCGACACGCCGTTTCCTGCCTGAAGGTAGACCCGCTATAATCTCCGGGGCTGGCGTGAGTCAGCCCTTTTCTTTTGCGAGGTGAACGTGGCGTTGAACATCTGTACCGCTCGTCTGCGGCTGTATCATCTACTCTTCGATCAAAATCGGCGTTCCGGCCGGCATTTTGAGGGGTTATGCGGTGTTTTTGCACTGCTTAGCGTGCTGGTGATATTTATCGAGTCCGGACTGGGGACGCAATATCATCTGACGTCAGATGAATGGCATATTTTCGTCTGGCTTGAGATTATCGTTACTGTGGTTTTTACCCTTGAATATCTGCTGCGCCTGATCACTTGGCCGAATCCAGTGAAATATGTTTGCAGCTTCTGGGGAATAATTGATTTAGCGACGATTTTGCCGCTGTACGTTATGTGGCTATGGCCAGAGATTAGTCTTGAATATGTTTTTGCCTGGCGGGCGATGCGCGCGATTCGTGCGTTGCGTATTCTTAAACTACTGCGTTTTATGCCGTCGTTGAATATTTTCTGGGCCGCGATTGTTAGTGCTCGTCATCAGCTGATCCTGTTTTACTCATTTATTGCCATCGTAATGGTGATTTTTGGTGCGCTAATGTACCTGATTGAGGGACCGCAGTACGGTTTTACTACACTAAATGCGTCAGTTTATTGGGCGATTGTGACAATAACCACGGTGGGGTATGGCGATATTACGCCGCATACCCCGCTGGGGCGCATTCTGGCCTCAATACTTATTTTAATTGGCTACTCGATTATTGCGATTCCGACCGGCCTGATTACAACGCATATGACACTGGCGTTTCAGAATCGTCGAACTCAGCGTCGGTGTTCGAATTGCCAGCATAATATGCACGATAAAAGCGCGCGTTACTGTAACGCCTGCGGAAGTGAACTGCCGAAGTAGACAGGCAAACCAGCATATCTACGTAAACGACCTGCTGCAGGTGGAGGGCAGGGGGTGGTTTCACTCACCCCCACGCATTATATATGGCTACTGGCTGGTGAAAGAACGTATTCACGCCAGTTTATTCGCGCCATAGAATATGGCAAAGCTTGTGGTTTTTTTCGCGGCACAGCAGCACCCGGGCAAAAATATCGTTAATCTCTCCACCATCTTCATCTGCCAGCCCAATAACCACTTCAGCAAAAAAGTCAGGATTGAGATCAAAATCAACGTGTTCTTCCCAGTCGGGTGCCGGGTCAAACAGTTCAGCGCCGCCGCGTTCTTCAAACTGTAAATTAAACAGAATGACATCTGCCGGATCGAGGTTGTCGACAGCCAGCTCAAGGAAGATGTCGTAAGCCTGTTCAAGTGTTTCGTCTTCGGTCAGGCGGTTGTTTAAATCCATATCCATGATTGCTACCCAATAAACATCTGATTGGCATGTTTTACAGTAACGGACTGAAGAAGTAAAACAGTCGCTCGGCGATCCGCTGCCAGAGAGGACGTTTTAACCACAATCTGGCGTCAAGCAGGCGCGAGCGGGAGATATAATCGTCCTGTACCGCGGCCAGGTCGCCACCAAACCCGACATCATCAATCACCAGCGTAATTTCGAAGTTAAGCCACAGGCTACGCATATCAAGGTTAACGGTTCCAACCAGACTGAGCTCGCCGTCAACCAGCACACTTTTGGTATGCAACAGGCCGCCTTCAAATTGATAGATTTTCACGCCGGCAGCCAGCAGTTCGGTAAAGAAGGCGCGGCTGGCCCAACCCACAAGCAACGAATCGTTCTTACGCGGCAAAATGATGCTGACATCAACGCCGCGTTGGGCTGCGGTGCAGATGGCATGCAGCAGATCGTCGCTGGGCACAAAGTAGGGGGTTGTCATGATCAAGTGCTCTTTAGCCGCATAAGCGGCGGTGAGCAGTGCCTGGTGGATCAAGTCTTCAGGGAAGCCGGGCCCTGAGGCGATGGTGTGAATAGTATGCCCGCTGGCCTCTTCGAACGGCATGATATTAACATCTGGCGGCGGCGGTAAAATGCGCTTTCCGGTTTCAATTTCCCAGTCGCAGGAATAGACAATTCCCATGGCTGTCGCTACCGGGCCTTCCATTCTCGCCATCAGATCAATCCACTGGCCGACGCCGGAGTCCTGTTTAAAGAAGCGTGGATCAACCAGATTCATACTGCCGGTATAGGCAATATAATTGTCGATCATAACCATCTTGCGATGCTGACGCAGATCCATACGACGCAGAAAGACACGCATCAGATTAACTTTCAGCGCCTCAACAACGTCGATTCCCGCATTACGCATCATAGCGGCCCAGGGACTGCGGAAAAAGGCAACGCTCCCGGCAGAGTCGAGCATTAACCGGCAGTGTACGCCGCGTCTTGCCGCCGCCATTAATGACTCCGCGACTTTATCGGCCATACCGCCAGGCTGCCAGATATAGAACACCATCTCAATATTGTGACGCGCGAGCTGAATGTCGCGAATTAAGGCCTGCATGACATCATCGGATTCGGTGAGTAGCTGGAGCTGATTGCCCTTAACACCGGCAATTCCCTGGCGGTGTTCGCAGAGCTTAAATAATGATTCGGCGACCGGGCTATTCTCATCAGCAAAGATATGTTTACAGGCTTTGAGATCCTTTAACCATTTCGCCGTCGACGGCCACATTGCGCTTGCGCGTTCGGCCCGGCGCTTGCCCAGATGCAGTTCGCCAAACGACAGATAAGCAATAATCCCCACCAGAGGTAGAATATAGATGATAAGTAGCCACGCCATTGCTGACGGGACTGCGCGTCTTTTCATTAATATACGTAATGTTACACCAGCGATCAGTAGCCAGTATCCGAGTATGACCAGCCAGTTAACCACCGTGTAAAAGGTTGTCATAGATGAAAAATCCTTTTGAATGACTTTATGTCATGAGTTTACGCATCAGCATCCATCTGGCAAATAAAAACGCAGCGAAAGCGTTGGTCACCCGGATTCATGGGTCTATAATGCAGGCTGTTTTTCACTCGTAGAGTAGTAGCAATGAAGCGTAGTAGAACGGAAGTAGGGCGCTGGCGCATGCTAAGACAGGTGAGTCGCCGTAAAACACGCTGGCTGGAAGGCCAATCGCGCCGGAATATGCGTATCCTCGCCATCAGAAAAGAGCTGGTTAAACGGCAGCGTCACTCTTTGCTGTTCACCTTCTCTGAGTTTTGAAAGGCGAAACAAAAGGCACCGCTTGCGGTGCCTGCATCGGTAGATTATTGACCAGATAATGGTCAGAAAGGCCCTGACTGAAAATGGGCCTTACTGTATTACCGAGGACCGGGTCCCTGGGAGTGACCGCCGCCAGGTCCTCCTGGAGGGAGAATACACCCGGAAAGCGACACCGCTCCGCAAAGCACAAAAACTAACAGCACAATTTTTTTCATAAAAACTCCTTAATCAGGGATATTAATTCCAAATCATAAATGTGAATATTTTATGGAGAAGCCATAATTATCTCGCGTCAGGTGCATCTAATAGGACTAATCCGTGATAAAACTGACCGGGAAAGGCACCAGCAACGATAACCAGGGTAATCGCGGGGCGGGCTGCAAAACTCAGGAATGGATTTAGAGTGGCCGGGAATTTCTGACTGGCGCTTTTGCGCTGACAGGCAGCCTCATGGTCGACAGGCCGGGTCGTCAATCCGTCGGGACAGAGTGCTAAACTCGCGTGACATAACCACAACATGATGCGGCACGATGCTTGCCCGGTGATGTGCGTCAGAAAAAGAAGTGGGCGCAGTGTGACATGTATCTAAACGCGCCCTTTCAATTGCATGCGTAGATGAAATCTGCGCCAGGTCTCTGATCGTTATTGTTTTCCTGGATTATCAAAATACCTTTTTGTAAGGCTTAACAGAGACTTTCTGATAAACACCGGCGGCGATATACGGGTCGTCATTGGCCCAGGATTGCGCCGCCTCCAGTGATTCAAACTCCGCGATCACGGTTGAACCGGTAAAGCCAGCCGCACCGGGCTCATTACTGTCTACAGCAGGCATTGGGCCAGCGGTCAGCAAACGCCCCTCATCATGTAACAGTTGCAAACGCGCCAGGTGGGCGGGGCGTACCGATGTTCTTTTTTCCAGAGAGTCGGCAATATCTTCAGCGTAGATAACGTAAAGCACGGCATGGCTCCTTATCAATAAATTGGCGAGTTACGTTAAGTTAAACCGGCGTTGACTGCAATGCAAAGATACGCGTATGCCTCAGAATGCCATGTTCTGGGGATTTTTTCAGAAAAGCGGGCAAATTTTAACGCAAGTTAGCAACCCTGGTTGAATATGATTACTATTTGCATTTAAAATCGGAACATCATTTTTCAACAGAAACAATTATGAGCGCAATGACCCTTGAATATAGGCTATTCGGGTTTTGAAAGTATCTGGTTTTCATTCACATTACAAGCACTAAGCCCGCTCTATCAGGTGAGCCAATGCCAGCAATCTCAAGCGCTGCTCTGATAATCCGCCCAATTTGTAATGTCCCGCAAGTTCATAACCTACTCTGTCCAGCTTCTGTAGCATTGGGACAGGAATATTCAGGGCGAGATTTTGAGTTAACGGAATTGCATCCCCTTGAGACTTCAGAGGATTACACGGATAAAGCGTCATTCAAGCCTCCTGAGCATCTCACCGATTGCCAGTGTTAAACTGTATTAGCTCAGACCTGATCTGACAGTTACCGGTTATTTATACAGGTATCTGTCAGATTACATCTGGCTTAAATTTTTCTCAGCCCAGATGCGTTTTCCATCAAGTAACGTTTCTATTGGCGTCC
>NZ_JBDYQK010000040.1:0-24497 GCF_043832615.1 Klebsiella sp. KE9456 | reverse complement strand
TCACCAGTGCCGTTCAATGTGGCAACTGTTGAAAAAGGTTCGTCACTTTATGGATACCGTCAGCCCATTCCCCGGTGGAAAGCATGGGCTGGCTAAAGTGTAGCGGTATTAGGATCAGTTATTTAGCTTTTCTTGCATAAATCCAACCTGCCAGTACTGATAGAAAAACCAGAATGGATCGGTCAACAGACGGGCGAAAATCAGTACCCAGATAGGTTTAGAAGTGAGTACCAGCCTGTAGCGTTGAGCCATTGTGATGTGGGTCTCGTCAGGCCTAACCGGTGCATTGTCTACGGCAACCGGTGAGCGACGACTGGCCATAAACCACAAGAATCCAATAACCACCCCGGCGATGGCCGGAATAAAGAACGCCCAACGCCAACCGGTAGAAAGGGTGACCCAGGCGACAAAGGGCGGTGCAATAATAAGCCCAAGGGACTGGATAATATTTGTTAACTGAAAGGCAAAGGCCCGCTGTTCTGCTTTAAACCAGGTAAATACCGCCAGGGTTAATGCCGGTACGACACCGGATTCAGCAATACCTAATAATACCCGTCCGGCTAACAAACCAGTCAGTGAAGTTGCAAGTCCGGTAATTAATGTGGCGGTCGCCATTAATACCATCAACCCCGTAATAACAAATCGACTGCCATATCTGTCGACCAGCACACCGGAGAAGAAATACATGATGGTATAAGGTATCATAAATGCGGTGATCAGTAATGAATAATCGGTATTGCTGACATTCATTTGATGCATCAGGGTGGTTTTCAGTATCGAAACGATTTGTCTGTCAAAAGAAAAAAAGAAAAGTACGCAACCCAATAATACCAGCAGTATGGCGACCGGAAGATCGAATTGCCTTATTTTTTGTAATGATGCTGTGCTGCTATTCATAACTACTCCGCATTAAGTTTCAGGGCTCAGGTAAGTAATAACAGTAGCGAGTATAGGGAGAGGGAGTCGGCTGTAATCCGCCTGCTGCGTGCTCTGTGAATGACGTCATTGTGATTTGAAGATTTATGACAAAAATTGTCAGTGGCTGGCGTTTTTGTGAAAAAGGGATGGTCGCCTACGCGCTTGTAATTGTGTCGCCGCTCGTTGGGTTTCTTATCGCTTGATACCTGGACCGTCAGCCATGAAAACCACAGATGCTTATCGTGAGATAAATAGCTTTTTACAGTGGTGAGGAGGAGAGATTCACGGCCGGTGTAAGTACCGTTTTGCGCAGTGATAAACATTTAGTCATGGCAGGCCCACCTGTACGATAAACAATCAATTACACGATCGCCTGTTTCTGCTTCCATTGGCGAAGGTCTATTTCGGACGATGAATCAGGGGCAGCTTCCGTTCCTTCGTGAATATCGCTCTTCCACGTCTCCATCTTGATACGGCGAGCTTCTGCTGAGGACCTCATTAAGCAGACCAGACATCCGTGAGAGATGATTCAACAACCCACCCGATGCGGGGAAAAGGCATGAGCAGATGATAAATGGCCGCAAGCCAATGCGCCCCTGAGGGAAGATCAGTCATGATGGTTAAGTGGTCTGGATTCGTTCCAGAGGCGGTTAAATTCCTGCTGATATTTTGCCGCCAGTTCGGGGGCATTGCGGATCAACAAAGCATTTTCAGCGTTGTGTTTGTCTGCACTGATGGTGTAGTTAAAGGAGCCGGTTTCTACCGACCGGCGGTCGGCGACAATAAATTTGTTATGCATGGTGGCGTAATGTCCGTCAAGACGTACCGGGATATGGTGATTGGCCAGAAATGTTGCTGCCGTATACCGATCGCTGTTGGCTTTTTTATCCGCCACAACTCGTACCGACACACCGCGCTGCCTGGCATTTAGCAGTGCTATCGCGATTGGTTTGCTGGTGAACAGGTAGGCTGCCACGTCAAGGCTGTGTCGGGCGCTGTTAATGATGCTTAAAACGTTATTCTGCGCATCATGAGAAGTGGAGGGTGAAAAGCCTACCACAATTTCTGGCGGCTGCCCCGCCATAACGGGCATGACCATCGCAAAGGTCAGGGCAAAAATGAGCTTACGCATCGTGCTTTCACTCCGGTTGCTGCGGTTCGTCAAGAGTATATACCCTAAATAATTCGCGTTGCAGAACAAAACTGTTAACCGTTTTGTACAGCGATTGCGCTGTTCACGAAGGGGGCGGTCCGGGAATGGCGCCCGTTATTGCCAGCACATAAGCAACGTGAAGTATGACGGGTATAAACCGGAAAACAGAGTATATGGCTAAATAACGAATTGATTTTAATCAGTCCAGAAAGTTGATATCCCGACAGGTAGAACCCTGCTGGCAGATCAACAAGCAAGAGGCCATTCTCCCTCATGCTGAGAACTAAATTGATACCCTGCGACCCGGCAACTGACGGTGCAAACCATAACACACCGCGATAATTATCTGAGCAGCAATCAATGACAGCAAGGTTCCCTCGGCAAACGGGCCATACCGTCTGAACAACACGCACAATACACCAAAAATGAACGCATGCGCATATTGATACCCAGGACTCAGTTGATTCAGAAAACGGTTGCGCAGCATAAAGATTAATGCAAACAGAAAACTTCCCATCAGCATCTGTTGGCCGATAACCTGCCAGAAATTTGTATCGGCGCGGAAGAATGACCAGGTCATCGTAAACCCCAGCAGGCCGAAGATAATCGGGCGCAACCGTAGCGACCCGCACCACAACAACAACAGCGCGCCAGCCAGAATCGCAATTTTCGACGTTTCGCCGGGCGCGCCATTCCATGTCCCCAGTAGTACTGTTTTGAGCGACACAGCAGGACAGAGATGGTGTGAGAATGCACATATACGCTGCATCTGGAGCGGCGTCGCACCTGAATAACCCTCAATATGCTGCTGCCAAAGCGTATTATCGGTCTGTGGCAGATGGCAGAGAAAGACAATAAAACGGGCAGCAATTGCCGCATTAATCGAATGCGTCAGCCCACCGATGTTGACTGATTTACACGATAAAATAAACCCGGCGAAGGTTGCCAGCAACACCAGCCAGGGTGGCGTTGTCAACGGCGTTATTGCCGCGATAATAAAAACACAATAGATCAGCGTCTGCGGCGGGTGAGAGCTGTTAAAACAGTGCGTGGCCAGGATAAATAGCAATGCGCCGGAGACGATTGCGCCAAGAAAAGGTAATACAGACGTGACCAGGTAATGAACAGGAGGCTCCCCATGTTGCGCCTGTATTAAAAAAAGATTAATAAACCCACTTAACAATGCGGGTGTAATTGACACAATGAAAATAATGAGGTTCTTATTGCGCATTTTATTTCAGACCTTGCCACAACAGGCATAATTTGTATGTTCATTCGAGAGAAAATATCGTTATATACCCCAAATAATGCGTCTTGCAGGACGTATGCAATGCAGAAATCCCCGGGAGCCGATTGTCGTCAGCGGCCGGGGGGGCGAGAAAAACCAACACATCTGCAAGCTGAAGTATGAACGGTAGATAATCAGATACCGAATACTTCCGATACAGGATATGAAACAGGACTAATGCAGCAGACGCCTGACAGGAATACCTTTCTCCTGAATCACACCGTGTTATTACGCCTGGGGATATTTAAAAGTAAATGTCTCAACAAAGGGTTTAAACCAGGGACCCAGGCCCGTCTCTTTATCAATATGCCGGGCATATCCTTTTTCATCTGGCGGCGTGTATTTAATAAAGACTTTATATGTCCCTGGACCAGCCATTTGTACTGAATGCGCATAATGAGAGCCATCTTTAGCAGACATCGGCAGCATCTGGCCAAATTCCATATAATTACTGTCTCCGACTTTCTGAACAACATAATCGATGGTCAAATAAGGTATCCATGCATCAGGCGGATATCCCCATTTATTATCCTGAGTCGCATGAACATCTGTTTCCAGATGCACGACATCTTTCCCCATCACCATTGAAGTCGGCATGGGCGATGTTTCAATATTCAGCAGATAAGAGGAAGCTATTTCCATTCCATCTTTATACACAGGTCCTCCGACAGGGTACTCTTTTGCATAAGCACTGCCTGCCATCATGCCCCCGGCTATCATCACACAGCCGATAATTTTCTTCTGCATAGCGCTAACTCCTGTTTATTGAGTGACTGAATATTTGCGTTTTAAATAAAAACGTAGTGTGTAAACCACGACAAAAACCAATACCCACGAACAAATCTGGATCCCCATCGGAGTGGCAGTGTAGCCAAAAATAGTGCGCGCAAGGTTCCCCGCCCAACTGTTATCAGACAACAGAAATGCGCTATTCCAGACCTGAGCGCCCAGATCAGGCAATATGTCAACACTGGCCAGTATTCCCACGGCCTGGCTGGCGAGGCCTGCGGCAATAATCACCAGAACAAAATTACTCACCATAAAAATATAACGTAACGGGATCAGTATCAGGCCAGAATACAGCGCCCATGATACCAGCGCGCCGCAGACAATACCTGCAATGCCACCCGCCAGCATACTGGTGTGAGAAATACCAGAGGACAGTGACAGGCTATAAAGAAATAACACAATCTCTGAACCTTCCCGTAATACTGCTATTGCGACAATAACCGTGATAGCAAAATAACGGCCTCCGCGCGCCAGAATTTTCTCCGCTTCGCTGCGACTCTCGTTTGCCAGTTGCTTCCCTTTAATTGACATCCACAATACTTGCCAGGAAAGCATCACAACGGCAAGGAGAAGGATAACCGCATTAAAAACTTCCTGCCCAATACCATAGAGCATGTTTTCCAGTTGGTTAGTAAATAATGCCAGCAACACAGCTCCGCAGATCCCGGCCAGAATACCGGTTATCACCTGCATTTTAATTGTCACCCCTTTACAGGCGGCGAGAATAATAGAAATAACTAAACCTGCTTCCAGCACTTCCCGAAAAACGATTAAAAGTGTCGCCAGCATAAGATTAATTCCCGCTAACAGTTAACCAACCGCTCACACCTGTGGTGCTGTAGTCATCGAAAAATTTATATTTACCGCTCTGAAGTGGCCCGGCGAAAACAGTGATGGTATTGCCTGGGGTCGCTATTTTTTCAAACTTCATGTCATAGCTTTCCAGTTCAGCTACACGTTGTGTTTGATTCGTCATCCGTATCATGAGTCGTTGCCCTGGTTTTGCCGTTAATGTCGCGGGGGAAAAGCCATTATTGGTTAACATTAACGTCAGAATCACACGATCTGCAGCCTCCGTTGTTCCTGCAAATAATAAGCAGGCGGACAGGACTACTCTGGTTAACTGTATTTTCATTGCCGGATATACCGTGCTGCAAATGGATAAATAGCATTTAAATGAAAAGAGAAATCATTATCAAACCAATTACTGTTTCTTTGCAACAGCATGTGTAACAACACGCCATCAAATGTAATAAACTGTATTGCCTCGTATAAAAGGTCCGGCGTAAGTGTTTGCACTGAAATTTACCGTTTCGTAATAGATGGCACTGGCGACAAACAGTTGCTGGTTGGCGGCGCTGAACGAGCTGGTGGTCACAGCCATAAAGTAGTGAATCTCAGTGTTGTGCACAGGGCCTCCATGATGTCAGCCTTGCCGATCGATCATGACCTTCCGGCCCTGCTCAGCCAGATCCCAATACAGACCAGTCATGATTTGCAGCGCTTCGCAGGCGATATCGGCGAGCAGATGCTCATCGGGTGAATGCTGGGAACGTGTCGGATACGAGTGGGGTAGTCACAATATGGGCACATCAAACGTATCAAGAAAGCAGGCATTGGGTAAGCTGCCACCGAAATTTGGCAGCACTGCGGCTTCCTTTCCAGTTGAACGCCGAATGGAGACGAGACTCCAGCCGACCCGGGGATCGTCAGGATCAATACGCGTGGCTTTAAAACAGTTTATCGGCGCCACCACTGCTACATCGTGAAAACCTTGCTGGTCAAGATGTTGGCGAATATGGCGGGCAAAGTTGTCCACACTGCTATGGGAGGATTTATCCAGCACTACTGTCAGTTTGGCAGGTGTGAAATCCAGACCACAAAACCAGGATGTAGCCATAACGTTTTCAATGCCATCATGGATGGCAGATACCAGTGTGGCTGGCCCATGATTTATCAAGCGGTAGGTCTTTTTAAGCTCGGCTGAGGTGAAATAGGGGGGCATTGTGTCTTCGTGTCACCGTTGGCGGAAAAATAAGGTAACGACCTGAGTCATTTTACATTTTCCTCGACAAACATCGCACCCACTGGCGCATTGGCTTTTATTTATCTGAACAAGGGAGCGGAAGTAACTGTTGGTTTGCGCAGATTTAAACTCGCTGCTTATCAGACAACCTAATCCGCAAAGCCCTTTGAGGCAGAATAGCAAACAATATCCCACCCACAATCAGCGCAGCCCCACCGAGCTTGGCGTGATCAAGTCGCTCACTAAATACCCATACCCCCATCATCATCGCCAGTGCAGGACTAAGCAGTGACCACGGCAACAATTGGCTGGCGGGGTAGCGTTTCAGTAAGCCATACCATAAGGAATAGGCCAGCAGCGAAGATCCCAGCACACTATAAATCACGCCGAGCCAGCCACGCCAACCCGCAGCCAACAGCAAGGGTAACTGATTGGTCTCAAGCAACGCGGATGCCAGTGCCACCATCGGTAAAGCAAACAGCGACAACCAGCCGGTCATCGCCATCGGCTTAATTGGTGGCGCAAGCTTTACTAGCATGGTGGTGACGGACCAGCCGGAGGCGCTGATAAGCAGCAGAAACACACTCCGCCAGGATGCCAGAGAAGGACTACCTGCAAGGACAATAACCCCGCTCAGTGCCAGCAACACTCCAAAGATGCGCCGCAGTGTCAGGGTTTCTTTTAGCCACACCGCAGCAAGAATCATGGCAAACGGTGTGCCCATCTGGATCAACACGGCGGTGCTGCCTGCATCAGTGCTGCGCATGCCGAGCACCATTAATCCGAAGTGAATAAAACCAAAAGTGAATGCCAACAATACCAGCCAGGGCAGTTGCTGCCGCGTCACGGGATGAAACGGCACCAGCAACAGCGCCACTAACAGAAAACGCAGCGCCAGCATAAACAATGGCGGCAGCTCCATCAGGCCAAACTTCATGGCTATCACATTAAACGCCCAGCCACAGACGATCAACAGCAGGATCAGCACATCGCGTGTTCCGGGTGCCATCACTCCGCCAGCCGGGCTGGCTTCTGCAGATGATAGTCATGCTGCTGCTGGAACAGCCGTGCCAGCGCCAGCAGACGTGTTTCGCTGCCATCAGCGCCGATAAACTGCATCCCTGTCGGCAATCCGCTTTCGTCAAAACCGGCAGGTAAACTGACGGCAGGCAGCGCGGAGAGACTGGCGAGCGCGTTGTAGCGCATATTCCCGGTAAGCACGTTGTCGTGACGATCGCCAATCTGTACCTCATGTACATCTTTGGGCGGTGCCGTAAAGGGCAGCGTCGGCACCATAATCATGTCAACATACTGAAGTTGTTGCATCAGTTGCAGTCGGATACCGGTACGGAAACGCTGCGCCTGAAGATACTCTACTGCCGTGATGCCCAGCCCGGCCTGCAACAGCTTGCGCACATCATCGCCGTAGTCCTGCGGACGCTCCTGCAACCAGGCGGTGTGCAACGCGGCGGGTTCCGCAAGGTTGATCAGCATCAGCGCATTTACCGCTTGTTCCAGGCCCATCAGATTGATGGTTTTGCACTCGGCACCCGCTTCCGTCAGCCAGCGGATCATCGACTGGTAGGCTCTGTCGACTCCGGGTTGAACTTCAATCTCGCCCTCCGGTAACAGTCCAATACGCAAACCACGTAACTGCGGCAGCGGTGCCAACGTGGAGGCCGATACGCCAAGCATCACATTAAACATCAGCTCACACTCTTCGGCGTAACGTGCCAGTGGTCCGACGGTGTCGAGGCTGGTAGCCAACGGAAATATTCCTTGGGTGGAGAGGCGCCCCACACCTGGCCGAAGTCCGGTAATGCCGTTCATTGATGAGGGCAGGCGAATCGAGCCGCCAGTATCCGTTCCGAGCGTGCCAATGGCACTGCGCACCGCGGCGGCAACCCCCGATCCGCCGCTGGAGCCTGCCGGAATACGTGATTCATCCCATGGATTACTGCACGCACCGTAATGCGGATTTGCAGTGGTGCCACCCCAGGCAAATTCATGCATATTGGTGCTGCCAATGATGATGGCACCAGCCTGTTTCAGGCGGCCCACGACTTCAGCGTCCTGTTGGGCAATCGACCCGCTCAGAATTTTGCTGCCGGCGTGCATTTCTTCACCCGCAAGGTCAATATTCGCTTTGATTGCCAACGGAATACCATGCAACGGCCCCATATCGTATCCTTGATCCAGCAACTTCTGGCTGGCTTCCGCCAGGGCAAGCGCTTTGTCTTCATACACCTCGGTAAAGGCATTCAGATCCCGGGTGGCACGCTCGCGTGTCAGGCAGGCGGTGACCAGTTCGGGAACACTGAGCTGACGGGTACGTAATTGTTGACCGATCATCAGCATCGAGTTATCAAGCAGATTCATTGCGCCTCCGTTTTTATCAGTGTGGCGACAGGTGCATGCAGAGGAGACACCCAGGCCGTTGCGGGCAGCAGGGTCGGCGTAAAATGCCGGGTAGCAAATGCCGAAACACTCGCCGCTCGCCTTTCACTATCCTCCAGTAATGAGGTTAGGGACCCGGCTTCCACCGGGCAGGCATGTTGAATTAACGCGAGGCGCAGGGCGACAGGATCATTCATACCAGCTCCTTATTGATCGCCCATGGCGTCAACCACCGCTTTGGCTTTGGTTGCCAGCACCGTATTGACGTTGTTCTGGTACGAGGTGGCATCGGAGGGATAGGCTTTAATGTTTTTCGCGTACAGCGCGATGTTCATGTTGTTGTCCCATGCCTGCTGAGAAACCAGAACGTTTTCCGGATACCCTTTGGCATCAATCTCGCGTTGTACCGCTTTCTGCACCACTTCAACTGGCAATGACGGGAAGTATTTATGGGCGATAGTCACCGCTTCTTCTGGATGCTTGTAAATAAAGCGAGATGCTTGCTCAAATGCGGTCACTACCGCTTGCGCTGATTGCGGGTTTTTGTCGATATAGGCTTGGGTGGTGGTCAGGCTGGAGAAGGCGAACGGATACCAGGATTGCGCGGCCGAGAAGGAGTACACAACGTGCAAGCCGTTCTGTTGCTCGGCCATAGTGACCTGCGGTTCTGCCGCCAGCGCATAATCGGCACGACCTGCAGCCACCGCCGGGATCTCGTTACCAATCGCCACATGTACCAGCTTCACGTCTTTCAGGTTCTGCTGTTTGATCAGATAACTCATAAACGCCCAGGTGGTATCAGGTTGCGGGCTGGTCACCACGCGTTTTCCTGACAGATGCGCGAGATTGTTCTGGAGCGGGGTGCTGTCTTTGCCGAAGACAAAGATTGTGGGGGCATTCTGCACCCCGGCCACGACCACGCCGTTACCACCATTCTCCCGTGATTTCGGCACAAACACCGGATCCTGAATGGAAAAATCTGCCGAGCCGCCAATTACCGCAGCCCATGACTGCGCACCACCACCGCCGGTGCTGATCTTCACATTTACACCCTGCTTTTTAAAGAATCCCTGCTCCTGCGCGACATACAGCGGCAGGTAAAGTAATGACTGAAAGGCCTGGTTGATACGGACCGGCGTTTCAGCAGCGAAAGCTGATGATGCCAGAGTGAACAACGAGAGAGCGACACATACACGGCGAAGACGAAAAGTTTTCATGATTATTTCCTGTCCCAGGAGAGAATGAGGCGTTCAATAAAAGCAACCAGAGCGTTAAAACAGAGCATCATCAGCATGACCAGCACGATGCCAGCCAGTACAGTGTTCATACCGAAGTTGGAACTGCCCAGCAGGATCATATGACCCACACCGTTATCCGAAGAGATGTACTCGCCGACAATCGCGCCTACCAGCGCAAAGCCAACGTTGAGGCGTAAACCCGACAGAACCCACAGCATTGCAGAGGGCACCACCAGCTTGATAAAAATGGTGCCGCGACCAGCGTTGAACGAACGCAGCAGGTTGATCAGATCCGGATCGGTACGCAACGCGCCTTTATAGGAGGTGGTCAGCGAAACCACCACGCAGGAGAACGCGACGATAACCACTTTGGACAGCATGTCGGTACCGAACCAGATGATGGTGATCGGTGCAATCGCCAGAACCGGGATGGCCCCAATGGCGGCGATAAAGGGCGCGGCGAGATCGGAGATAAAACGCGAATACCACAGCAGCAGGCCAAGTACGGAACCCCCTACCGCCCCGACCACGAAACCAATCAGCGTTTCACTGGCGGTAACACGGATGTCGGTCAGCATTTCACCCGACTGGAAACGTGTGACCAGCACCTCCCACACCCGTGACGGGCTGGAGAACAGGAAAGGGTTGATACCGCCGCTGTGCACGCCGAGTTCCCAGCCACCCAGCAGACAAACAACAATCAGCACTTGCAAAGCCAGCAAGGTATAGCGCCGCGCATTGAGGGTGCGGAAAAAGGCTTCGTGTGGCGTGCGACCACCGTGGCTGGCGACCGCAGGACGAGAGGAGAGGGCGCTCATGATGCTGCTCCTGCAGTGGTTGGTTGTGCGCCGATACTGCGCCAGATCTGCTCGTAATAATCGTTAAAGCGTGGCGACAGTCGGCGCTCAGGAATGGAGAGGCTGTCAGTACCAAGATCGACCTCAATCTCCTGCACAATCTCGCCTGGACGGGCTTTCATCACATATACCCGGTCAGAGAGCGTGACCGCCTCTTCAATATCGTGGGTAATGAAAATTACCGTCTTATGTTGCTGCTTCACCACCGCGAGCAGTTCACTCTCCAGCGAGATCTTCAACGGATAATCGAGCGCTTTGTAGGCTTCATCCATCAGGATGATTTCCGGGTTGGTAACCATAGTGCGCATCAGTGCGACGCGCTGGCGCATGCCGCCGGAGAGCTGAGACGGGTACTTTTGTTCGTAACCTTGCATATGATAAAGGTCAAACAGCACCCGGGCGCGTTCACGGGCCTGGGCCTTTGGCGTGCCACGTACTTCCAGACCGAGGATCACGTTGTCCACCACGGTACGCCAGGGAAATAGCAGATCCTTTTGCAGCACGTAACCCAATTCCGGCGATGGTGTACCGGTAGTTTCGCGGTTTTTCAGTAGGATGCTGCCACTGTCTGGCATCAATAGTCCGGTGATGATATTGAACAGTGTCGACTTGCCGCAGCCGCTCGGCCCGACAAAGGACACAAACTCTTCACGATTAGCGTGGAAATTGAGGTTACGAAGCACAGTGACATCCCCGTTCGGCGCGGGATAGTTTTTATGTATTCCCACCGCTTCCAGCACTTTACTCATAGCTCTCTCCCAAAGGCTGAGCGTGACGGTTAAAAACGGTCAGCGGCGATGCGGGTGCGCTGACCGGAACGTAATCTTTCAGGAAGAAGTAACCGAGATAATCAGTGCTGCGCGCGGCACGAATGTCGGCACGCACATCAACAGTGGCGAGGGCCATTCCTTCTTCGCTACCGCTGTCGGCAATGATGTTGCCGCGAGGATTGATGATACGGCTGTGACCATGGTAATGCAGATTGCCGTGCTGACCGCACAGATTGGATTCGATCATCCAGCATTGATTTTCCAGTGCACGTATGCGGCCAAACAGGGTGTAACTGTCGACCATGGGATCGGCATCGCCGAGGCTACCATCGCCGCTATAACCCCAGGCCGTAGGCATAATCATGATGTCTGCCCCTTTCAGCGCCAGCTCACGGGTGCTCTCAGGGAAAACTTTATCGTAGCAAATTAGCATGCCGATACGACCGAGCGCGGTGTCAAATACCGGGAAATCACTGCCGGGATAATAAACATGCTTTTCGTCCCCTGGCTGATGCACCTTGCGATAGACACCGATCAGACCATCCGGCCCCGCCAGCACCGCGCTGTTGAACAGCACCTCGTCATGCTGTGGGTGATGTTCCGTCATGCCGAACACAACATGAATATTCAGGCTGTGTGCCTTTGTCAGTAGCGCCCGGACGCTTTCGCCGTGAGGGATGACTTCTGCCTGCGCCATCTGCCAACTGACCACATCACCATTCCAGCTCAGCGTGTCGGGCAGATAGCCTTGCAACACCTGTTCAGGAAATACCACCAGATCCGCACTGCTATCAGCAGCGCGTTTCATCCACTTCAGCAGATTGCTGAGGTTGCGGGCTTTATCATAATAAGCGGGTAAGGTTATGCTGGCGATTGTGATCTGGCTCATAATTCCTCCGACTTTTTTCTTAAACTGCGATGAAGGAGAGCTTTTCGCTAATATTTTTTTCTTATGTGAAAATTTTTATCGTATGTGAGAAACTACATCTCAAGGTCACGCGAATAGGGAAAAGACGCTGATGAAAACGCCAAGACAACATGAAAAAACCGGGCTAGGGGCGGCCCAGACTAGTGAGATGGATTTTGGTCAGCGCATAAAAACGTTACGTCTGACGCGCGAGTTAACCCTGGAGCAGGTAGCAGAGCTGAGTAGCGTGTCGATTTCCACGCTCTCCAAAATCGAAAAGGGACAGGTATCGGCCTCATTCGATACCATCGCAAAAATCGCCGGAGCCTTTGACTATTCTCTGGCGGAGCTGTTTGCTGAAGAGTTACCGCCGCAGCGGCAGGCGGTGATGATTCCGACCATCCATGGCCGACGAACCTCGACCCTGTCTGGAAAAGGGTTGAAGTTCAGCAACCCTTGGTTTGATTATGAGGTGCATTCAGCTGAGCTGCTGATGAAGGGCATGACACCGGTGGTGATGGAGATCGGCACCCGAGAGATCCCACCGCAGAGCGCATGGTCGCAGCATGAGGGTGAAGAGTTTATCTATGTGTTATCTGGCAAAGTCAGCCTGCATACCCAACTGTACACACCGCTGACGCTGGAAAAAGGCGATAGCGCCTACATTGACAGTACCATGCCGCACACCTTTGTACGGGAAAGCAGCGAAAGCGCTAGCCTGTTATCGATTTGTCTGACGGAGAAATTGGATTTTCCTGAAGCAAATTGAGAACTGAGCAACCAAATCTAAAACAGGAATTTTTTACAATCGATGATACTGTAACATGTGCTTTGTTGACCACTTCACTGACAGTGCGCTTGAATCCTTGCCAGCAGAAGCAGGTAAAGTCGCAATACTTGCCACCGGGCCAACGCATGAAGCCGGTTTTTATCAGCAACGGATAAGAGATTCAGGCAGAGAGGTGATTGATTCGCAGGAGCTTCGTTCCACAACCACATCGTTAATTGGGTTAGTAAAAGCAAAAGGCTTCAGGGACCCGGAGGTTCAGGCCAGATGGCATAATTTAATGTCGATGGTGGGGAGCACTCAGGCCGATGCTGTTCTTATTGCATGTACAGATCTTAGCCCACTGATATCGAGGAATTCTTTTAACTTTGCCATCATGGATACCGCGACAAGCCTCTCCCGAGCGACAATAAGGCACTACAGACGACTGATTGAGGAAAAAAATGATTCTGGTACGGCACGTTAACTGGTTCATATTCAGTGATTATTGATCCTCGTTAAAATTTATTGTATTACACCATCAGGTGTTTTAGAGCTGCGAAACACGCTACGGCCACGTTCTCGCGGTGTGATGTGCTGATTATGGCCATAAAAAAGTCATACATCGTTTAATTCAGCACGCAATAACGTTTCAAACGCATTACGTGAGTGATGAAGGTCTATTCTGCTATTTTTTATAAAGTAATTTTGTACGGGAAATAACTCGTTAAAAGTATACCCCCTGATATTACCTGTTCTTTTGAACTGCTCAAAAAAGCCAGCAGGTACCAGCGAGACACCGGCTCCGGAGCTGACACATCCAAGAATAGTTCCGTAGCTTGCAATGCTGGTGATATCGACCGTGACCTGATGCTGATTGACCCAACGCTCCAGGGCCTGTCGGTAAGGACACCCGTGCGGCCACATATAAATCCGTTTACCTTTCAGGTCCTGAGGGGCAGAGATCTCTCCCGTAAAAGGAGAGGCAATGAATACCAGTGATTCCTGGTGAGCATTCACATAAGTGATATCCGGATGGTCATCTTTTGTCGCGATAACAGCACAATCGAGTTTATGCCCGGCGACATCACTGACTAACTGTTGCCATGTCCCTGTACAGAACTGCACCTGGACTGCAGGATAGTTCTGGTGGAATTTTGAGAGAACCATTGGTAGCCGTCCTGTTGCGGCAGATTCAATCGCTCCGATCCGTAGGATCCCGGCAGGTTCTGATGAGGGCTCAAGTGCCCGGCGGGCTTCCTGGCAGTAAGTCAGTATTTTGCTGGCGTACTCAAGCAGTATTTCTCCCGAAGGTGTGATGACCAGGCCGCGCCCCTTGCGGATGAAAAGAGAAACACCCAGTTCCGTTTCCAGGAGCTTGATTCTGTTTGTGATATTTGAAGGAACGCAGTGCAGTATTTCGGATGCTCTGGCAATGCTACCCTGCTCGGCGACGGTTTTAAACATTTTCAGCTGAGATAAATCCATCCCTTCACACCTCACTAAAAGTGAATAATTAACTCACTATAAGTCAGTTGTAGTGTGTTAATCAATCATCCTACAATGCCAGGAGCAGGTGGAATCAGACATTATTTTTTAAACGCCGTAATGAAAACCGGAAATAGTCAATTTTTCATTCATTTACCAATGAATGGTTCAGGAGTCTTTAAATACTTTCAGTCCGTGAATAACAGAGGTGAATATATGACTTCCTTATCTTTGCAAGGCTGTGATGACATATCGAAAAAATCTTATTCTATGCAGGAACTGGGTGAGATATTCATCGATGGTTTGCCTGAACATATCGCAATGTTAAAAATTCCTGGTCGCTGGATAGCCGGAGATGTTCGCAGGTCACCCGTGCCCGTGTATATTGATCATGTCAAAGACATTCAGAATATGATGTATGAAGTTCTTTGTCATGAGATAACCCAGGAGGCACAGGCTTATGCGGAAGGGACTTCTTTTGCCTTTCTGCAAAAGGATAAAGTTGATCCCGGTGTCCTCAGCTTCTTTAACGGCTGGAATGAAACGCACAAAACGACAAGCCTGGTATCCGGAAAAATAATCATGCGCCTGTCCGCTGATGCACTTTATATTTCACATGAAGATCAGGCTATCTATCATAACGTTCTGGCTCATATGCATGAAGTAACAAAAGATGACTTTGGACTTGGCCAGAAGGGGCATGACGGAATGTATAAATATATGACAAATGCTTTCAGGGCCGCAGCCTGGGTTGATGATCAATATAAAATCAATGAGTGTAATGAATTCTCTGATTTCCTCTACAATACTGGCATTGCAAAACATAAGTCTGCAATGCGTTCTCCTGAATATCTGCAGTCTGTCATGGATGCCATGATGGTCTCTGTCGCTTCTGAACTCTGGAACGGACGCGAATACAATTTTCTTGCTCAGTTTATAGAGGGGAAATTATTGTCCTTCAATGCGTCGTTAAATGAGGACACTAAAACTCTGCGTAACGCCAAAGGTTATGTCATGGGCCATGCCGGGGAGGTGGAAAACAGGCATGGCTTGCATGCGCTGGCCGCGTTACAAGCCTTTGGCCGTATCGCGGGGCTGTCATTCGATACAGAACGACTTAAACATGTCATGCTTGATTATAACAGGAGAGTTGGCGTGGCTTTTTCTGCATTACAAAACGTTCTGACTCACTGAAATACGGAACTGGCTATCCTATTGTTCGTTGCCTGTTATGGGGCAGGTAATGATGCCTCAGGTGTTACAAGAGAAATAAGTTTAAAATATGTCTTTATTGCTTTTGCGGGGGACTGTAATAAGTTATGAATGTTGATATTTCTCTTTTTGCTCTGGGAGGCTTCGCTTTCTGTGGTGGTCTGATCGATGCTGCTGTTGGTGGTGGAGGGCTTGTTCAAATTCCTGGGCTTATTCATGCGCTACCTGGCTCCAGTCTGGCAACTATTTTTGGCACCAACAAACTGGCAGTTCTGCTCGGGAACGCATTTTCTGTCTCAGGTTATCTCCGCAGGGTAAAGATTATATGGAAGCTTATTATTCCGACAATGGGCGCTGCATTTGTTTTTTCATTCGCTGGCGCATACACTGTCTCTCTTATACCACGAGAGTTTATGGAATATCTGGTTTTTGTAGTCCTTATTATTATGGCAGTCTATACGTTCATAAAAAAAGATCTGGGACGACTACATACTGATATCAGGATTGGTCTGAAAGAGATACTGTTGGGGATAGTGTTAGGCGCTTTTATCGGATTCTATGATGGTATATTCGGAGCAGGCAGCGGAAGTCTTTTATTGTTTGCCTTTGTTAAATATTTTGGTTTTGATTTTCTGAATGCTTCTGCATCAGCCAAATTAATAAATCTTGGGACTTTTACTGCTGCACTGCTTTTTTTTGTGCCGTCAGGAAATGTGTTGTGGATAACCGGAGGTATAGTCGGTATTTGTAATGTTGCAGGGGCGATTACGGGCGTATTTTTAGCCTTGCGGTATGGCAGTGGGTTTATCAGAGTTTTTTTCCTGATACTATTACTGTTTCTCATCGGACGTATGGGGGTTTCCATTCTCTGAATCAGTCTGAAAGTAATTTTCATACTGTACAGATTGTTTCATTAATGTTTATAATGGAGATGAAAACCCAGCCGCTTCCAGCACAATATCCTCTATAGATAACACGGGTTCAGGCGTGGTTTCCCAGAATTGTTTTTTAATCGTGCGCCATTCTTCATCTGCCATAAATTCTGCCCATGAGTTGTTCATGGCTGTTTTGTCTGTCCATGAAAGCAGGTATATAAACCGGAGTCTGGCACTTTCACCGGATAACCACATAGCCAGTATATTAAAACCATACTTATCTCTCATGATTCTGGCAGCGTGTTTTTCAAATCTTGCCAGAAATTTATCACGTAAATCCGGGTTTATTGTATAAAGACGAAGCTGATTAATCATTATACCTGTCCTCGTAATTCTGCATTTGCCTGTAACGGGAGTCAGGGTGGCTGCATGTGATATCAGGGCCTGATGGAGCAGACTGTAATCAGACGAATTCAGCCCTGAGTAGACCCGTGCCACCGAAATACCGGTTAGTTTGTGTCCTGTGCCCATTGAACAACTGCCCCTCAATACATAGCACCAGAAACGGCCAGGCGCAACGAGAGGTTTTCATACACAGAAACAAAGCTTCGGCACTGGTCCGGGGCAGAGATGAGTCACCTGTCTGGTCAGCGGAGCGCATTCAGACGGTCATCGCGGCAACCTGCTACAAAAGCAGGTTCTTCTAAATTTGGCTCATCTGACTGGCATAGCCTTTCCCTGTAACTGGCTAATAAGCTTGACCCTTACCCGAAATCCTGCTCCATTTAGAAACAGAATTCCGGCATGATAATGACTCTTCTGAACGAAGATGGTGCCGATGAACAAGAACCGCTATCCCGAAGAACAAATTCAGGCGGCGGTATCGCGCTTTTCCCGGCACTGAATATAGGGCGGGACGTAATATTCACAGCACGTATTCAGATAATCTGACCACCACTGCATCATCGCCTTACGGGCTTCCAGATGCTCAGCCTTATGAATGTAAGCCAGACGCACGGTGTTGCGCTCCTGATGACTCATCTGGCGTTCCACCGCATCCTGCGACCATAAACCGGATTCCATCAGGGCACTGCATGCCATTGCCCGAAAGCCATGACCGCAGATATCCTGTTTCGTGTTGTATCCCATCAGGCGCAGTGCTTTATTGACCGCGTTTTCGCTCATCGGCCTGTACGGGTTATGGTCGCCGGGGAAGACCAGTTCATAAGCATCGGATATTTCCTTAATCCGTTTCAGAATGGCGATGGCCTGTTCTGAGAGGGGAACAATATGCGGCGTGCGCATTTTGGCACCACGCCCGGAATAACGCACACCGGTAATAGCTTCACGTGTGGCGGGTATGGTCCAGAGCCGGTGTCTGAAATCAATCTCTGAGCAGCGGGCAAAGCGCAGTTCACTGGAACGGATGAACAGATGCAGCGTCAGCAGGACAGCCAGCCGGGTGAGTTCCCGTCCCTGGTGATATGCCTCAATGCGTTCAATCAGTTCAGGCAGCCGCTCCAGGGGCAGGGCAGGATAATGCCGTCTGACGGGAGGAGCCGTCACACCGTTAAGGTTTGCCGCCGGGTTGCTGTCGATTAACCCCTGATGAACTGCATGACGCATGATATTGCTGAGGTGCTGCCGCGTGCGGGACGCAACTTCAAGCAGGCCTTTTTCCTCAATCCCTTTCAGCAGGTCAATGAAATGCCGGGGTTTAAGCTCCGTAACGGGCAGATATGCCTGTTCAGGCTGGCAAGCAGACGGTCGGCAGTGTTCTGCGACCATTTCTTATTGCTTTTATGCCACGCCAGCGCCACGGCTTTAAACAACTTCTCCGGTGTGCAGGCTCCGCGTTCAGCGGCACGTTGCTTTGTGGGATTGATGTTCAGCGCCAGCATCTTGCGGATACCTTCACGCTGCTGTCGAGCATCGGCCAAAGATACTGCGGGATAGGAACCCAAGCCGAGACGAGATTCTTTTCTATTAATACGATATTTGAGATACCAGAGACGTGAACCGCCTGGATTAACCAGCAGGTACAGACCGTGAGAATCAGAAACTTTGAAGGGTTTTGCGGATGGTTTTAAGTTGCGGATTTTTGAGTCGGTAAGGGACATTTGGGGGTCACTCCATTATCGAACTAACCTGACCCCAAATCTGACCACCAAATTCTCCCGATGCGGAGGGAAAACTGAAAATGCATCGGGAAGACTTTCCACGCTAACCCATTGAATCTTAATTAGATAGGGATTCGTAAGGATGCATGAAAACAGGAATTTGGCTCCTCTGACTGGACTCGAACCAGTGACATACGGATTAACAGTCCGCCGTTCTACCGACTGAACTACAGAGGAATCGTGTGAACGAGGCGCATATTAACGATGGCGCCTAACCTTGTCAAAGGCTGAATAAGCGAACCTGGTTCGTTTGCTGACTATTTCAGCAGGACGTTTATTTTTTCATCATTGCGCGGTTTTGTGCACCGCTATGGTGCATTTATACCTCTAATGGGGCATACCACAATCCGCTTACCGGGCAACAAAATCACGGTTTGCTATCAGTATCCCTTATTATGCGGCTTGCAGAGGTATTTGCATCATAAGTTAAAAGCTGGCAAGTAAATTGCAAAACCTTCTGCATCTAAACGACTGGTGATGGTACTGGTGTTCCTTACAGGAGGCAAAATGAACTTAAGACGACTGAAGTATTTTGTAAAAATCGTCGATATCGGCAGTCTGACCCAGGCCGCTGAAGTCTTGCACATCGCACAACCGGCATTAAGCCAGCAGGTTGCGACCCTGGAAGGTGAGTTGGACCAGCAACTGTTGATCCGAACTAAACGCGGTGTCACGCCAACCGAGGCAGGTAAAATCCTCTATACTCACGCACGCACTATTCTGCGGCAGTGTGAGCAGGCGCAACTGGCGGTTAATAACGTTGGTCAGACACTAAGCGGCCAGGTGTCTATTGGCCTGGCCCCGGGGACGGCTGCGTCAGCAATTACTATGCCATTATTGCAAACCGTGCGTAATGAACTTCCTGAAGTCATGGTGTATTTGCAGGAAAGCAGCGGCACGATCCTCAACGATAAGCTGATTGACGGCCAGCTGGATATGGCGGTGCTCTATGAACGTTCGCCTGTCGCTGGGATCATCAGTCAGCCATTGCTGAAAGAGGACCTCTACCTGGTTGGTACGCGGAATTGCCCGGGGCAAAGTGTGGATCTGACAGCGGTGGCGGAGATGAATCTGTTCCTGCCGCGCGATTATAGTGCCGTTCGCGCACGGGTTACCGAAGCTTTCACCCTACGGCGGCTGTCGGCAAAAATTATTGGTGAAATTGAATCGATCACCACTTTAACCGCGGCAATTGCCAGCGGTATGGGGGTCACTGTTCTGCCGGAGTCTGCCGCCCGTTCGCTGTGCGGTGCAGCTAATGGCTGGATGGCGCGAATCAGCACGCCTTCCATGAGTCTGTCGCTGTCCCTCAATATGTCGGCTCGCGGTAGTTTGTCGCCGCAGGCGCAGGCGGTGAAAGAGATTTTGATGTCGCTGGTGAGCCGACCATCGCTGGAAAATCGTGAATTATTGTTAGTGAGCTAAGCCATATTTCGGGATGGAATTTTTATTGTTGATCAGCAGGAATAACAGACTGTCAACAATAGAAGATACAGGCGGCCTGGTGGCGCAGGTGAAAGGGTTATTTCTGGTAAATTCAATATTATTCGTACCGCGGCCCGTCAGGATTATTGCCTGACGGAAGTCGTCAGCCCGCTGGTTGCCAATGCGTTGGTAATAATATCGGGTCTTATTCCGGTTTTCGCGGCTGCGAGAGGCGTACAAATCCGCTTTTGGCGGATTTGTCGTTGATTTCCGTTATCTTTTTTCTCTGCTCATTGAAGGTATATAAGCGAATTTCTGTTTCTCACCATGGCTCAGCCTCTGGTTGAGCAAATTCGTTGTTGACCAATTGGGTGCCCGCCTGTCGCATGAACCGGTCTTTGTCCTCATCCTTTCGCGTCCAGTGTCCGTGCTATTCAACATCATTAACCGTTTTATCTGGCGACGGGAATGCGTTATCAGGGGCTAAATCAGAAATGAAATAATAAACGCAGCTATAATTTATTCACGGTTGTCGCCACAGAGGAAGGGAAAGAGTGCGACGAGTGAAACGGTTTTACGTGCTTATTATGATCTTTACCTGCCCGAGCGTTCTGGCGGTGAGCTACCCGTTACCTCCGGAAGGAAGTCGCCTGGTTGGCACTCCCTTGATCATCACTATTCCGCAAAGCAACACTCAGCCCCTGGAAACATTTTCTGCTCAGTATGGCCAGGGACTGAGTAATATGCTGGAGGCCAACCCTGGGGTCGATGTCTTTTTGCCGAAACCGGGCTCCACGCTGGTGGTGCCCCGACAGCTTATTCTGCCCGCCACGGTACGCAGCGGCATTGTGATTAACGTTGCGGAAATGCGCCTCTACTATTATCCACCTGATGGCGCAACGGTAGAGGTTCTGCCGATTGGTATTGGTCAGGCGGGGCGTGAAACGCCGCGTAACTGGGTTACCGCGGTGGAGCGCAAGCAGGAAGCGCCGACCTGGACTCCGACGGCCAATACTCGCCGTGAATATGCCAGACGAGGTGAAAGTCTGCCCGCTTTTGTTCCGGCCGGGCCAGATAATCCGATGGGGCTATATGCAATTTATATCGGCAGGCTCTACGCTATCCATGGTACTAACGCCAGTTTCGGCATTGGCCTGCGTGTCAGTCAGGGCTGTATTCGCTTACGTAATGATGATATCAAATATCTATTTGATACTGTTCCGGTGGGCACGCGCGTACAAATCATCGATCAACCGGTGAAATACACGGTTGAACCGGACGGTAGCCGCTGGGTTGAGGTCCACGAGCCATTGTCGCGTAATCGTGCGGAGTATGAGTCCGGCAGGAAGGTTCCGCTCCCCATAACACCAGCCATTCAGGCATTTATAAAAGGGGAAGGGGTCGATATCGATCGCGTCAGCCAGGCGCTTGAGCGCCGCTCTGGTATGCCGGTGGAGATCGCATCGTTGCCCCTGCCTGCTGGTAGCGGATTTTAGCTTTAGTCTGGTATAGCCGAGCCGTTTTGTGTCGTCGTCACAGGGCCATGGCCGCCAGTCAAACAGATTCCCCTGCCGGAGAGGTGATTCGTGCGGCGGGCTTTACTGTTACACAGCCTCTCCGTACCTGATGTGCAAATTTATTGCTTTGGTAAGCCTGGGAGGTCGTTTTTGAAGTAATTAGTAGATAGAAAGTTTAATATTGACTGGTGAATTATCGTTTTCACTGCTAAATTTTTCATCAGGAGATGGCATTCCTCCGTTAACCGCCTTCCAGGCTGATGATGCCTACACATCCAGGTTTTTCCTCATTGGGAAAAACGTGAATCTGTGTAGGAGGTCACTATGCCGCAATATTCTTCCGTATCTGTTTTTGATCAAGTTATCCGCATTTCCTGTGGCGCTGTAAGCAGGAGGCATATGATTGACATCTGGTTTCAACCAGCATGGTGGCTGGAGTCGGCGTTTATCGTTTCCCTGTTGTTTATGCGTATATCTATAACCGCCAGACCCTTCGAAACAATGGTTTTCTGTGTCGACCGGCAATCTGTCGGTCCTCGAACAGGAGAGGCTATGCTGAAGAAGAATGCCTCTCAGGACAAATGTTTGTTCGGCGCTGGTCTCGCTTTATTGGCAAGCTTTTTCTACGATGTACTAGCGATTCGCACACTGACGAAACAGAGTCTGGCTGCTGCTTTACCTGTGTGGCGCGCGTATCCATGGATAGATAAAATGCAATATTTTACACAAGTCGCCATGCGCAGTGGTCGCTCGGTTATGCCAATGTTGAGTGCTTGTCAATTTTTGGGTCCATGTTGTCTGTTTACAGAAAAAAATGTGGGCAATACCGCAATAAATGGAATAGGCATGAAAATGAAGACATTTCAGTAGAAGCCTGACATTGACATTGTGCTTGATGAGGGCTGCATTATGATTAATAAAATTTTAATCGCCTACGATGGTTCAGAATCTGCGAAAGAGGCAATGAATTTTGCTTTTGAGCTGGTACACCATTTTAACTGTGAACTGCATATTATTGCGGTTTGTCAAATATCTGAATTTGCTGGTGCGCTGGAAATGCAGGATTTTATCAATCGGACTCAGTCTTATTTTAATCAGTTGATGAGACGTCAGAAAAAACAATATCCAGAGCTAAAAAAAGAGGTCAAATACCATGTGGCAGTAGGACATCCGGCTGAACAGATACTTCGTTACGCTGACGGACATGGTGTTGACCATATTGTTGTTGGGCACAGGGGGAATACACATTTTGCTCACTGGGTATTGGGATCGGTGGCCCGACAGGTTGTCGATCACGCATGCTGCCCTGTGACGGTAATCAGAAAATGACAACCAGAAAAAAAACAGGTTTTATCGATTGTTATTTCTTTACATGTTTCCTGCGTGATATCCGGTGTTGCGACCATAATGAAAACGCAAACACACAAATAATACCGAGGATACAAAGAATTAACGTTATAATGACATAACCCATGTTTGTCTCCATCATTAATAATGAAAAAAGAAGTATAGCACACGGCAAGTATTATTTGTTCAATAGTATGTAGTAAATTACTTAAGATGCGTCAGATATCTGTCAGGAGAGAGAATTATGGAGTTTTATAGCATTTTGTATGCATCACTTGGTGGAAATCAAAAACATCAACTCGCTCATGATACACCTGAGTATTTTATTGATCTCAATCTTGATCAAATAGTCAGCGCTATCATTCATGGGCGAGATGAGTACGATTTAGCACCCTATTTTTATACCCCACTACAGTACCTGGAGGATATCTATTACCGTCAGGATATTATCCAGGATGTGATCGAAAACTCTCTTTATAACGCCCTTATGGCTTTTTCTGGAATGATGAGGAAAATCAGAGAAATAGCAGGTAAAAAGGAATATAAATACTATCATTTTCAACAGAGGCGCTGGGAACTTGAGTGTGTTTTGCTTTATTGTAAGGCGGTGGCGGTGCTGGATGAACAACTGACTACAGCCTCGTTGAACTCTTGTGGAATGACAAATTTTAAAAACTATCTTAAACAATACACTACTAGCAATAGTTTCATCGAGTTATACGCGACGGCGCGAAAAATTAGCCATTCGCTTAGTGGTATTCAGTACAATCTGAATATTAAAGGTGACACGATATCGGTTGAGCATTATACGAATGAAACAAATTACAGTGATCAAGTTCTCAATGTTTTCTCAAAATTCAAACAGCGCAATGTCAACGTAGACGTGGACTTTAAAAGTCACGATGGCATCATGAATGATGTTGAAGCGAGGATTCTGGATTGTGTCACCAGACTCTTTCCGACTATATTTGAAGAACTTGATACCTTTATTAAATCTAATGAAAATTACCAATCTGTGGTGCTAAAGGTTTTCGAACGTGAAATACAGTTTTACCTTTCGAGTGTGGAATATATTCGTAAGTTTCAGGCCGCAGGATTGTCATTTTGCATTCCACAGATTAATCAACATAATCAGGATGTTTTTGCTAACACGGCATTTGATCTGGCCCTTGCTAATACTCTTATAGAGAAAAAGGTCAGTATGGTCTGTAATAGCTTTAGGGTGTGTCCCGTAACTGTTTTTTGTACAATCTGGCACCTGTTTTGACCACAAAAGTACCTTTAACATGGCTCGTTACGATTTCCCTGATGATGCATGGGCGATAATTTCTCCCATGTTGCCTG
>NZ_JBDYQK010000039.1:0-26365 GCF_043832615.1 Klebsiella sp. KE9456 | reverse complement strand
TTGTCCGAAGACATTAAGAATCCATGTCACTTTGAGTGCCCACACAGATTGTCTGATAAATTGTTAAAGAGCAGTTGCGACGCGCTTCAGCGCTCTGTCGCGAGGTCCCGTATAATACGTTTTCCTCTTACAGAGTCAACCCGTTATTTAAGGATTTTTCTCTGCAACCGACCGGATTGTTTGTGAAGTGATTCACTTCTGCCGTGTCAGTGGGAGCGCATTATAGGGATCCCATTCTTTTGCACAAGCCTTTTTTCGATCTTTTTTCCCAGATGCTGTTTTTTCACCCTTTTCGCCGTGTTGTTCGCCAAATCGCTCAACTTTTACCACTATAAAGACTTGCAGACAGCCTCAAAAGCAACCAAAGTCTCTGCGTCCCCCTTAGTTGTTTGTTGAGGTAAACATGTCCGTCAATTTACGTCGTTACAAAGAATTATTCCCGAAAACAGGTCAAAACGTGATGATCGACGCCAGTAGCGTCGTCATCGGCGATGTCAGAATTGCTGATGATGTCAGTATTTGGCCGCTGGTCGCGATTCGCGGCGATGTGAATTATGTGGAAATTGGCGCTCGAACCAACATCCAGGATGGAAGCGTTTTACATGTCACCCACCAGTCTTCGTATAATCCTCAGGGCAATCCACTTGTTGTTGGTGAAGATGTTACGGTGGGTCATAAAGTGATGTTGCACGGCTGTACCATCGGTAATCGTGTACTGGTCGGCATGGGGTCAATTGTGCTGGACGGTGTAGTTGTGGAAGATGATGTCATAATTGGTGCTGGCAGCCTGGTACCGCAGAACAAACGTCTTGAAAGTGGCTATCTTTACTTTGGCAACCCAGTAAAACAAATACGCCCCCTGACGGAGGCGGAGGTTGCCGGATTAATATATTCAGCAAATAACTATGTAAAATGGAAAGATGATTATCTTTCTCAGGAAAACCAGACCCATCCTTGAGCATCTTCTTGCTGGTCGCAAATTAGCTCGTGAGCTTCGTCTTCCAGATCCCAGCGATGCTCACGAAAGGCGGCCAACCATTGTTCTGGCGCTTCACCACCAAAACGCTCCTGAAGTGTCGTCAATGTTAAGGCACAAGTTAACTGTATGCCGTTAACTAACGCCGGAAAAGCGATACACTGGCGCTCTTCATCCCACATTTCCCTGTCGGGGAATTGAATAGCCTGATTCACGCATTCAATTCCTTATGCAAAGCCTGAATAACCGGATCAATTTCTGGCAGGACGCCATGCCACAAGAGTACCGAGTGCGCAGCTTGCGCCACCAACATTCCCAACCCATCGGCGCAATTTTTAGCACCATGCTGCTGACACCATCCGACAAATGGTGTATCGCCTTTCTGGTAGAACATGTCATAACAATAGACATCGGCATTAATCAATGTAACGGGGATCGCAGGAACATCTCCGTCAATACCGCTGGATGTGGCATTAATAATGAGATCGAACGCCTGCCCATTTAATGCATCTGTAGCCAAAGCGCGGACGCTTCCGGTATGAGCAAACAGCGTTGCGAGCTCATGTGCACGAGAAAAAGTACGATTCACAATAGTGACAGCGCAATCCATCGACAAAAGAGGAAGCAATACCCCCCGTGAAGCACCGCCTGCACCAATGAGCAAAACCCGAAACCCAGGCCTGATAAAATTAAGCCGCTCCAAATCGCTCAGCAACCCGACGCCATCGGTATTATCCCCCAGCAAACGACCATCTTTCAGCCGTTTCAAGGTATTTACCGCTCCCGCCAGCGCCGCACGTTCGGTAAGCTCATCAGCCCGTGCAAAAGCTTCCTCTTTAAAAGGAACTGTAATATTCGCGCCCTTTCCCCCTTGATGAAAGAAAGCGTCAAGAGTCTCTACAAAGCCGTCGAGAGGCGCCAGGATGCGCCCATAAGGATGCGTAATCCGCAGTTGCTGTGCAAACAGTTGATGAATAGCAGGTGATTTGCTGTGAGCAATCGGATGCCCAAATACTGCATAGGTTTTCATAGATTATCCCTGGCGGAAGAGTTCGCCCGTCAAGGCATCTCTAATTTCGGAAGGGTTTTGACGCCCACCGGTTGCCCCCTCAATGACAGGAAAACCAGCACCAAACTGTTTATAAACATCATCTGTAGTACGGCACGGCGGCTCGCCGGATAAATTCGCGCTGGTAGAAACCAGTGGTTTACCATAAGCCTTACATAATTCCACCACCAGTGGATGAGCCGTTACCCTCACCGCCAGCGAATCGAAGCGTCCAGTTAGCCAACGCGGCGTTGAAGGCCGGGCAGGGAAGACAAAAGTTACCGGTCCAGGCCAGCAGGAAAAAATAGCGGCACGCCGCTCATCGCTAAGCCGCGTATCGTCAATATACGGCTTCAGTTGCTCAAAGTCAGCGGCAATCAGAATGAGACCTTTATCAACAGGCCGCTGTTTAAGCGCCAGCAGGCGCATGACGGCATTTTCGCTATCGGGGTCGCAACCAATACCAAAAACGGCTTCCGTAGGATACGCAATGACGTGCTCATTATTAAGAACCGTCAAAGCATGTGCGATGATTTCTGAAGGCTGGTAATTATTCACTGATTTTGTTCCGCCGGTACCGGCTTTCCACATTGTTTACTGGCACAAAAACGCTTAACGCCCTGCGCCGTTTTCTTTTCGATAAGTAACGGGTAATGACATTCAGGGCATTCGCCCACTACCGGTTTGAAGTTAATAACAAACTGGCAATCAGGATAACGATCGCAAGAATAGAAATTTTTACCGAAGCGCGAGCGCCGCTGGACCAGATGCCCTTGACGACACGCCGGGCAGACTATTGCGGTCTCATCCGGTTTGTCAATGAGTTCAGTATGCCCACACTCTGGATAGCGGTTACAACTAATAAACATACCAAAGCGCCCATGGCGCAATACCAGTACAGCTCCGCATAACGGACAAGACTGTCCCTCCAGGACTTTTACAACATGTCCGTCCGCCTGATTTTTCAGAGGACGGACATAATCACAATCTGGATAATGTGAACAGCCGAGAAAAGGGCCATGTTTCCCGGAGCGTATCACCAGTTCCCTACCACACTGGGGGCAAGGCTCGTTTTTACGCACCGAAAACAGTGCTGATTTGGTCATAACAACTCTAATGTCGCGGCAAAATATTAATGCAGCATACCTTCATTTACTTCAAAGAGTAATTCTTCCATTTGCTGATAGGCATTTTCGCAGCCTGGAATATTGAACAACACCATCAGGATGACCCACTTCAGATCCTCAAGATCAAACTCTGCTGTATCCAGCGCCAGCACCCGCTCTATCACCATTTCCCGCGTTTCGAGATTCAGCACCTGAATTTGTTCAAGGAAGAGTAAAAAACCCCGGCAACTCGCATCCAGACGCTGGCACTCCTCATCGGTATACACCCGCAACGAGAGTGGGTCAGAAGCCAATAGCATCGGCGCAACAAGCCCTTCCTGGTAATCAGCCAGTTTTTCGAGCCACATCAGCGCGTTATAAATATCCTCTCGTTCAAAACCAGCATCGGTAAGATCCCGAGTCAGCTTATCCTGGTCCACGTGCATTTCAGCTTCGTTATGGATATAAGTCTCAAACAAATACATCAGTACGTCGAACATGGCTTGCCCTCCTTAATCGGACATAGCCGCCGGGTACAGCTGCGATCCAGCCTGCTAACTCCAGTTCAAGTAGCTGGGCTACGGTTACTGGCACAGATTGGCCGGCACGTTCAGCGACAACGTCAACAGGTGTTACCTCATCTCCTACGTTAGCCAGGAGCTCTGGAAATGGCAATGCCACAAATGGCGGATCGTCGCAATTATTTACGCTATCCGCTTTATTGAGAACACATGACCATTCATCCTGCCAATATTCAACGATGTCTTCCGGTGTCGTCACGGGAATTGCGCCCTGCTTGATGAGCCAGTGGGGACCTTCCGAGCCCGGGCTCCCAATCGGTCCCGGTATGGCAAAAACGTCTCTTCCCTGATCGAGAGCACAACGAACTGTCACTAATGAGCCACTTTTCAGTGCTGCTTCGACAACCAGTACGCCAGCGCTTAACCCACTAATAATCCGGTTACGACGTGGGAAATTACAGGGTAATGGAGGAGTAAACAGCGGAAATTCAGAAAGTATGGTGCCGCCAGTATGAATAATCTGATCTGCTAATGCCTGATGACGGCGAGGATAGATCTTGCTTAGACCATTCCCCAAAACAGCAATCGTTTTGCCTTTCCCTTCCAGCGCGCCACGATGAGCAATACCATCAATTCCTAACGCCAATCCGCTAGTGATAATGACGCCATATCGAACTAAAACCTTGCTAAATAACTTTCCCCAACGAGCGCCATACCACGAATGTGCCCTGCTTCCAACGATCGCCAACTGTCGGCAACTCAGTAATGCAGGATCTCCACATACAAAAACCGCACCGGGAAAATCGACAATGGCTCGCAACTGGGGGGGATAAAGAGGCTCATCAGCAGTGAGTAGATGACAATTTGGTCGTTCCAGCCATTGCAACGTTGCATCAACCTCACTCTGGCTAACACCGAGAAAATGCTGAGACTGCACAGAATTTAGACCACAGGCACGCAGATTCTCATAATCTAATGTTGAACTTGAACGCAACTGGCGGGCAACCATGATGGCAGCCTCGCCATACAGGCTGCTCACCCTCATCAAACGTAACCAAATTTCCTTTGGCGTCATCCCTATTCCCCTGCCACAAGCGGCTCTGACAATCTTTGCGATTGGTCAGCGAGACTGTCAATTGGAGGGGGTTTTGTCTAGAATAGAAGTCATAGTCTTTCTAACTCCTGAACACAACTCTGGATAACTATGTCAGTTTTGCAAGTGTTACATATTCCGGACGAGCGTCTTCGCAAAGTCGCAAAGCCGGTAGAAAAAGTAAATGCAGAAATTCAGCGCATCGTCGATGATATGTTCGAGACGATGTACGCAGAAGAAGGTATTGGTCTGGCGGCGACGCAGGTCGATATTCATCAACGTATCATCGTAATTGATGTTTCGGAAAACCGCGATGAACGTCTGGTATTAATCAACCCGGAACTGCTGGAAAAAAGCGGTGAAACGGGGATTGAAGAAGGCTGCCTGTCTATTCCGGAACAGAGAGCTTTAGTGCCGCGAGCAGAGAAAGTAAAAATTCGCGCACTCGACCGCGACGGTAAATCTTTTGAGCTGGAGGCCGACGGTCTGTTGGCTATCTGTATTCAGCACGAAATGGATCATCTGGTCGGTAAGCTGTTTATCGATTATCTGTCGCCGCTGAAGCAACAGCGTATTCGTCAGAAAGTTGAGAAACTCGATCGACTGAAAGCCCGAGCTTAAGGACAGAAACCCACGTGTCAGACTCACTACGTATTATTTTTGCGGGTACACCTGACTTTGCAGCGCGTCATCTTGACGCGCTGTTGTCTTCTGGACACAACGTCGTTGGCGTGTTTACCCAACCCGACCGCCCGGCAGGACGCGGTAAAAAGCTGATGCCCAGCCCGGTGAAAGTGCTGGCGGAAGAGAAAGGACTAGCGGTTTTTCAGCCTGCCTCCCTGCGTCCACAAGAAAATCAGCATTTAGTCGCAGACTTACACGCTGACGTAATGGTCGTGGTGGCGTATGGCCTGATTCTGCCAAAAGCGGTGTTGGATATGCCCCGACTCGGCTGCATCAACGTTCACGGTTCCCTGCTCCCGCGCTGGCGTGGCGCAGCGCCGATCCAACGTTCACTTTGGGCTGGTGATGCCGAAACGGGCGTCACCATCATGCAAATGGATGTGGGTCTGGATACTGGCGATATGCTCTATAAACTTGCCTGTCCAATCACCGCAGAAGACACCAGCGGCACGCTGTATGACAAGCTGGCGGATCTTGGCCCGCAGGGGCTGATTGAAACGCTGAAACAGTTAGAAAACGGTACCACGAAGCCAGAAGTACAGGACAACGCCCTGGCCACTCACGCTGAAAAACTCAGCAAAGAAGAGGCGCGTATGAACTGGTCTCTCTCTGCTGCACAGCTTGAACGCTGCATCCGTGCCTTTAATCCCTGGCCGATGAGCTGGATGGAAATTGACGGTCAGCCGGTAAAAGTGTGGCAGGCGTCAGTGATAGAGCGGGTAACGCAAGCGGAACCGGGCACCATTCTTGACGCGACTAAACAAGGCATTCAGGTTGCGACCGGCAACGGCATCCTGAACCTGCTCTCCCTTCAACCCGCAGGTAAGAAGGCAATGAGCGCGCAGGATCTTTTAAATTCACGTCGGGAATGGTTTATTCCTGGCAACCGTCTGGCCTGACGGTCACGTCTTACTACGCCCGGTGTTACCGGGCATTTTTATTTTTGCGGTTATGAAAAAACAAAATTTACGCAGTCTGGCGGCACAGGCCGTTGAGCAGGTCGTTGAGCAAGGGCAATCCTTAAGTAATGTCCTGCCACCACTCCAGCAAAAAGTCTCCGATAAAGACAAAGCGCTACTTCAGGAGCTGTGCTTTGGCGTGTTGCGCACCCTTTCGCAGCTGGAGTGGCTGATTAATCAATTAATGTCTCGCCCAATGACCGGTAAGCAACGTACCGTGCATTACCTGATCATGGTAGGGTTTTACCAGCTATTGCACACACGAATTCCACCACATGCGGCCCTCGCGGAAACGGTTGAAGGCGCTGTTGCTATTAAGCGCCCACAGCTTAAAGGGCTGATCAATGGCGTTTTGCGCCAGTTTCAGCGCCAGCAGGAAGAGTTGCTGGCTGAGTTTGCAACCAGCGAGGCGCGTTTTCTGCATCCATCCTGGCTGCTAAAACGTCTGCAAAACGCCTGGCCCACCCAATGGGAAGCGATTGTCGAAGCCAACAACCAACGTCCTCCAATGTGGCTACGTGTGAACCGTACACATCATTCACGCGATGGCTGGCTCACGTTATTGCAGGAGGCGGGAATGAATGGTTTTCCCCACCCGGCCTATCCTGACGCCCTGCGTATTGAGTCTCCGGTGCCGGTTCACGCTTTACCCGGTTTTGAAAAGGGTTGGGTTACGGTTCAGGATGCTTCCGCGCAAGGCTGTGTTAGCTTCCTCGCCCCACAAAACGGCGAGCAAATCCTGGATTTGTGTGCCGCACCGGGGGGGAAAACAACGCATATACTCGAAGCCGCGCCAGAAGCGCAGGTGTTGGCTGTCGATGTCGACGAACAGCGTCTTTCACGCGTTTACGATAACCTTAAACGTCTGGGGATGAAGGCAACCGTCAAACAGGGCGATGGTCGGTATCCCGCGCAATGGTGTGGCGAGCAGAAATTTGACCGTATTCTGCTGGATGCTCCTTGCTCAGCCACCGGCGTCATTCGTCGTCACCCGGACATAAAATGGCTACGCCGCGATCGTGATATTGCTGAACTGGCAAAATTACAGTCGGAAATTCTGGATGCCATATGGCCACATTTAAAGTCAGGAGGAACACTGGTCTATGCAACCTGTTCCGTCCTGCCGGAAGAGAATAGCCAACAGATTCAGGCCTTTTTACAGCGCACCCCGGACGCCACCCTGACCGGCACCGGAACCCTCGCTCAACCGGGCGTGCAAAATCTGCCAGGCGCGGAAGAAGGCGATGGCTTCTTTTACGCTAAGCTAATCAAAAAGTGATGAGATAACGGGTCGCGACTGATGAAAATTATCATTCTGGGCGCCGGGCAGGTCGGCGGCACGCTGGCTGAAAACCTGGTCGGAGAGAACAATGACATTACCCTGGTTGACACTAATGGCGACCGTCTTCGCAGTCTGCAGGACAAATTCGACCTGCGTGTCGTTCAGGGGCATGGTTCGCATCCCCGGGTGCTGCGCGAAGCCGGCGCGGATGATGCGGATATGCTGGTTGCCGTGACTAGCTCTGATGAAACCAACATGGTGGCTTGCCAGGTGGCCTATTCACTCTTCAATACGCCAAATCGTATCGCCCGTATCCGCTCGCCAGATTATGTCCGCGATGCCGATAAGCTTTTTCATTCAGAAGCAGTTCCGATTGACCATCTAATCGCACCTGAACAGCTGGTCATTGATAACATTTATCGCCTGATCGAATATCCCGGCGCATTGCAGGTGGTTAACTTTGCCGAGGGCAAAGTCAGCCTGGCGGTCGTTAAAGCCTACTACGGTGGTCCTCTGGTTGGAAATGCGCTTTCAACGATGCGCGAACACATGCCGCATATTGATACCCGCGTTGCCGCGATATTCCGTCACGATCGGCCTATCAGGCCACAAGGCTCAACAATCGTCGAAGCCGGAGATGAGGTTTTTTTCATTGCTTCATCCCAGCATATCCGTGCAGTAATGAGCGAACTTCAGCGTCTCGAAAAGCCTTATAAGCGAATCATGCTGGTTGGTGGCGGAAATATCGGGGCAGGGCTTGCTCATCGGTTGGAAAAAGATTACAGCGTCAAACTTATTGAGCGAAATCAGCAACGTGCTGCGGAACTTGCTGAAAAATTACAGAATACAATTGTCTTTTTTGGTGATGCCTCAGATCAGGAACTACTGGCTGAAGAGCATATTGATCAGGTTGATCTGTTTATTGCTGTCACCAATGATGACGAAGCCAATATTATGTCGGCAATGCTCGCTAAACGCATGGGCGCCAAAAAAGTCATGGTGCTAATCCAACGCCGGGCCTATGTTGATCTGGTTCAGGGGAGCGTGATCGACATTGCAATTTCACCGCAGCAGGCCACGATTTCCGCACTGCTCAGCCATGTGCGCAAAGCCGATATCGTCGGCGTTTCTTCGCTACGCCGCGGCGTCGCTGAAGCCATTGAAGCCGTAGCACACGGTGATGAAAGTACTTCAAGGGTTGTTGGTCGTTCTATCGATGAGATTAAGCTTCCCCCCGGTACAATTATTGGAGCGGTAGTACGCGGCAATGATGTCATGATCGCGAATAACAACCTGCGTATTGAGCAGGGTGATCACGTCATTATGTTCCTGACAGACAAAAAATTCATTTCTGACGTTGAGAGGCTTTTCCAACCTAGTCCTTTCTTTCTATAGTTTTCAGACATCAGCCAGATGCGTTCTTTTATCCCTTATTACTTAATGGATAATATTTTTCGGCAATTATTTCTTGAGAATGGAAAATAGAGATACATTTGGTAAACTTATTAGTGTTAGCTGGCTCAAGGAGAATAGAATGAGTTTTTTGAAAGAATTTCGCGAATTTGCGATGCGCGGCAATGTTGTCGATCTGGCGGTCGGTGTCATAATTGGTGCCGCATTTGGTAAAATCGTCTCGTCATTGGTTGCCGATATTATTATGCCGCCGCTCGGCTTGCTGATTGGAGGGATCGATTTTAAACAATTTGCCGTTACGCTTCGGGATGCGCAGGGGGATGTTCCTGCTGTCGTGATGCATTACGGAGTATTTATCCAGAACATCTTTGATTTTGTCATTGTGGCATTTGCAATTTTTATGGCAATCAAACTGATGAACAAACTGAATCGGAAAAAAGAAGAGGCTCCGGCTACACCGCCAGCTCCGTCAAAAGAAGAAGTGCTACTGAGCGAAATTCGTGACCTGCTAAAAGAACAGAACAATCGTTCTTAATCAGACGATAAAAGCAGAAGGCCAGTGGTAAAAAAGTGATTCACGCTCTTGCCACTGGCCTCCCGGTCATTACGCCCCACATGTTTGTCCTTACGCTTATAGCTTCCTTTTCCCTTTTTATTCTTCTCAACTCGCTGCCTGAATAACGGGTCATGAAGAAGCGCTTCGATGGCATTATTTTGTATTTGTCCTTTGGTATGCTGATAACGACTCATAAACTCTCCAGATTAATACGACTATGATCCACACGGCATAAATCAACGTTCTCTGTGTGGGCTGTTTGCTCCTTGTTCCAGCGCTTCGAGAATTGAACAGTACACACTACTGTGGGCTGTTCCACAGCAGGCATCATTGAGACGCTGCAGTGAACGACGCATAGTTTCCAACTCTGCGATACGTGATTCAACGTCATTTAAACGCGCCTGGACGATCCCTTTTGACTCCTGACAGGTATGATGCTCTGGATCAATACGGATCGAAAGTAGCTCGCGGATCGATTCCAGAGTAAAGCCCAACTGCCTGGCATAACGAATAAACCGAAGCCTTTGCAGATCATTGTCTGAATAAAGGCGAAATCCCCCTTCTGTACGCACATCATGATCCATCATCTGCTGCTTTTCATAGTAACGGATGGTATCAGGCGTAACATCAGCCAGCTTTGCCAGTTCACCGATGCGATACATCATTACCTCTCGTTAATTTTATCCAGCAATCGATCCGCATAATCACCGCGCAAGAAATCAGTGTTCAGCCCAGCCTGGCGAAGCTTTAACTCAAGTAATAACAAGCGGCGACTCAATTCCGTATATCGGCTATCGTTTTCCTGAACCGTTTTAAGTAAGTCAGCAAGCTCAACGGCTTCTTTTCTCTGCTCCAGTTCAGGAGGTAAACATCCCGCGTTTTTAAGTAAGCGATAACCAGCCCGCAGCTCAGGAGGGACATGCGAATCATCATCCAGGGTTAACGGTTCCCCGCAACCAGCAAGATTATCAAATTCACCTTTGTTCTGAGCATCAAGGATATGGCGCTCTGCCCACTGATCCAGTAACCACATGACACGGCTCCGAGGATGAACAAAAATAATACAGGTATTGTAGTGAAGCACAGCTTCTGTGGATATAAAAAAACCCGCCGGAGCGGGTTTTTTTACGTTACTGTAGATTACTCTGCAGCAGCTTCTGCTTTCGATTCAGAGCGATCAACCAGCTCGATGTATGCCATCGGTGCATTGTCGCCTGCGCGGAAGCCACACTTCAGAATGCGAGTGTAACCACCGGCGCGGCTCGCGAAACGCGGGCCCAGCTCGTTAAACAGTTTTGCCACGATCTCATTATCACGAGTACGGGCGAATGCCAGACGACGATTAGCAACGCTATCAGTCTTGGCAAGAGTAATCAGCGGCTCAACTACGCGACGCAGTTCTTTCGCTTTCGGCAGGGTCGTCTTGATGATTTCATGACGAACCAGCGAACCAGCCATGTTACGGAACATAGCCTGGCGATGGCTGCTGTTGCGGTTCAGTTGACGACCACTCTTACGATGGCGCATGACCTTATCCTTCTCAGTAAAACCTTAACCTGTGATCCGGTTACTCGTCAGCAATGCTTGCCGGTGGCCAGTTTTCCAGGCGCATGCCCAGTGACAGACCACGAGAAGCCAGCACGTCTTTAATCTCAGTAAGAGATTTTTTACCCAGGTTCGGCGTTTTCAGCAACTCAACCTCGGTACGCTGTACCAGATCACCGATATAGTGGATAGCTTCTGCCTTGAGGCAGTTAGCAGAGCGGACAGTCAATTCGAGATCGTCAACAGGGCGCAGCAGGATCGGATCGAATTCTGGTTTCTCTTCTTTCACTTCCGGCTGACGTACATCACGTAAGTCAACGAAAGCTTCCAGTTGTTCTGCCAGGATGGTTGCCGCACGACGAATCGCCTCTTCAGGATCGATTGTGCCGTTGGTTTCCATTTCGATGACCAGCTTGTCCAGGTCGGTACGCTGTTCTACACGCGCTGCTTCAACATTGTAGGCAATACGCTCTACAGGGCTGTAGCATGCGTCGACCAGCAGACGGCCGATTGGGCGCTCATCTTCTTCCGAATGAATTCGGGCAGAAGCCGGCACATAACCGCGACCGCGCTGAACCTTGATACGCATGCTAATAGACGCGTTCTCATCGGTCAGGTGGCAGATCACATGTTGCGGCTTGACGATTTCGACATCCCCGTCATGGGTAATGTCGGCTGCGGTCACAGGGCCAATGCCAGATTTGTTCAAAGTAAGGATGACTTCATCTTTACCCTGAACTCTCACCGCCAGCCCTTTCAGGTTGAGCAGGATTTCAAGGATATCTTCCTGAACGCCTTCTTTGGTGCTGTACTCATGAAGTACACCATCAATCTCAACCTCGGTCACCGCGCAACCCGGCATCGATGAGAGCAGAATACGGCGCAGTGCGTTACCCAGAGTATGGCCGAAGCCACGCTCTAAAGGTTCAAGGGTCACCTTGGCGTGCGTCGAACTCACTTGCTCGATATCGACCAGGCGCGGTTTTAGAAACTCTGTCACAGAACCCTGCATTGTGTCCTCTCTTTGGTACTAAGCTTTACTTAGAGTAAAGCTCGACGATCAGGTGTTCGTTAATGTCCGCAGACAGATCAGAACGCTCAGGCTGACGCTTAAACGTACCTTCCATCTTGCCAGCATCAACTTCCAGCCAGGTTGGCTTTTCACGCTGCTCAGCCAGCTCCAGAGCGGCTTTCACGCGAGATTGCTTTTTCGCCTTCTCACGAATGCTAACAACGTCATTCGCTTTAACCTGATAAGAAGCGATGTTAACAACACGACCGTTTACCATGATAGCTTTGTGGCTAACCAGTTGACGTGATTCAGCACGAGTCGCGCCGAAGCCCATACGGTATACAACGTTGTCCAGACGACCTTCCAGCAGAGCTAACAGGTTTTCACCGGTGTTGCCTTTCAGACGTGCTGCTTCTTTATAATAGTTACGGAACTGACGCTCCAGCACACCGTACATACGGCGAACTTTTTGCTTTTCACGCAACTGCACACCATAGTCAGACAGACGCGGTTTACGCGCACCGTGCTGGCCAGGAGCTTGTTCAATTTTACACTTGGTATCGATCGCGCGAACGCCGGACTTAAGGAATAAGTCGGTGCCTTCACGACGGCTCAGCTTGAGCTTAGGACCCAAATATCTTGCCATTTTCTTTCTCCAACAAACCTGGAAACGAACGCGTTATACGCGACGTTTTTTCGGCGGACGACAACCGTTATGAGGGATCGGAGTCACATCAGTAATGTTAGTGATGCGGAAACCAGCGGCGTTCAGTGCACGAATAGTAGATTCGCGACCTGGACCCGGACCTTTGACCATAACTTCCAGATTCTTGATGCCGTATTCTTTTACGGCTTCAGCGCAACGCTCTGCTGCAACCTGAGCTGCGAACGGAGTGGATTTGCGGGAACCACGGAAACCGGAACCACCGGCTGTTGCCCAACCCAGCGCGTTACCCTGACGATCGGTAATGGTAACGATGGTGTTGTTAAAAGAAGCATGGACATGAGCCACGCCATCAGAGACTTGTTTTCTTACACGTTTACGTGCACGAACTGGTGCCTTTGCCATTATTCAATCACCCCGATTATTTCTTGATCGGTTTACGCGGACCCTTACGGGTACGTGCGTTGGTCTTAGTACGCTGACCGCGAACCGGAAGACCACGACGATGACGCAAACCACGATAGCAACCAAGGTCCATCAGACGCTTGATGCTAAGGGTGATTTCACGGCGCAGATCACCTTCAACGACAAATTTACCTACTGCTTCACGCAGAGAATCAATTTGCTCTTCAGACAGCTCACTGATCTTAACATTTTCAGCGATACCCGTGTCAGCGCAGATGGCTTTAGAACGGGTCTTGCCGATACCGAAAATTGCAGTTAAAGCGATTACGGTATGTTTGTGATCAGGAATGTTAATGCCTGCTATACGGGCCACTATGCACTCCTACTATTTAATATGTACGCACCATGCTGAAAAGCCCGTTTTCAGGATACTCAAATGGAAACGTACAGACATACAAAAGATTGGCTGGCTAATCTAGCCAGCTCAACCCAACTTTGCAAGAAAAATATGCGAATAAATCAGCCTTGGCGCTGTTTATGCTTTGGCTCGGCACTGCAAATCACACGGATGACACCATCACGCTTAACGATTTTGCAGTTACGGCATAATTTCTTGACGGAAGCACGAACTTTCATTTTTACTCTCCGTAACTTCTCGGGCGACCAATTAACGGCCGTAGCCTTTCAGGTTCGCCTTCTTCAATGCAGACTCATACTGACTGGACATCATCAGAGTTTGCACTTGAGCCATAAAGTCCATAATCACGACAACAACGATAAGCAGTGAGGTCCCACCGAAGTAGAACGGTACTTTCATTGCATCACGCATGAACTCCGGGATCAGGCAGATAAAAGTAATGTACAACGCGCCAACCAAAGTCAGGCGGGTCATTACTTTATCGATATACTTCGCCGTTTGCTCTCCCGGACGAATTCCTGGTACAAATGCACCGGACTTCTTCAGGTTATCTGCTGTTTCACGCGGATTGAAAACCAACGCCGTGTAGAAGAAACAGAAGAAGATGATTGCAGACGCATAGAGTAACACATAAAGCGGTTGCCCAGGCTGCAAATACAGCGAAATTGTTGTCAGCCAGTTCCAACCAGTACCGCCCCCGAACCATGATGTGATGGTTGCCGGGAACAGGATAATACTGGAAGCGAAGATTGCCGGGATTACCCCTGCCATATTCACTTTCAGCGGCAAATGTGTGCTCTGTGCAGCATAGACACGACGACCCTGCTGACGTTTCGCGTAGTTAACCACAATGCGACGTTGACCACGTTCAACAAAGACAACAAAGAACGTCACTGCAAATACTAATACTGCAACCAACAGCAACAGGAGGAAGTGCAGGTCGCCTTGACGCGCTTGCTCAATAGTATGGCCAATGGCTGGCGGAAGTCCCGCAACAATACCGGCGAAGATAATGATTGAGATACCGTTACCGATACCGCGCTCTGTAATCTGTTCGCCCAACCACATCAGGAACATGGTTCCTGTAACCAGACTAACAACAGCGGTGAAATAGAATGCAAAGCCCGGATTAATGACCAGGCCCTGCATACCAGGCATATTCGGCAGACCGGTAGCAATACCGATCGACTGGAATATCGCCAATACCAGAGTACCGTAGCGGGTGTACTGGCTGATCTTACGACGACCAGACTCCCCTTCTTTCTTCAATTCAGCTAACGGCTGATAAACAACCGTTAACAGCTGGACAATAATCGACGCCGAAATATACGGCATGATACCCAGAGCAAAGATAGAAGCACGGCTGAGAGCACCACCAGAGAACATGTTAAACATTTCAATGATGGTGCCTCGCTGTTGCTCAAGCAGTTTGGCAAGGACAGTGGCATCGATACCAGGGATCGGAATAAAAGAGCCAATACGGAACACAATCAGCGCACCGATTACAAACAGCAGTCTGCGTTTCAGTTCGCCAATCCCACCTTTGGCACTTTGAAAATCTAATCCTGGTTGCTTAGCCATCTGCTACTTATTCCTCAATTTTACCGCCAGCAGCTTCGATAGCAGCACGAGCACCTTTCGTCACGCGCAGGCCACGAACAGTTACCGGACGAGAGACTTCACCAGACAGGATCACTTTCGCGAACTCGATCTGGATACCGATAATGTTAGCCGCTTTCAGCGTGTTCAGGTCGATTACATCGCCTTCAACGTGAGCCAGATCAGACAGACGAACTTCTGCAGTGATCATCGCTTTACGAGAAGTGAAACCGAATTTCGGCAGACGACGGTACAGAGGCATCTGACCACCTTCGAAACCGCGACGTACGCCACCGCCAGAACGTGAATTCTGACCTTTGTGACCACGACCACCGGTTTTACCGAGGCCAGAACCGATACCACGACCCAGGCGTTTACCCGCCTTTTTGGAGCCTTCGGCCGGAGACAGAGTATTTAAACGCATCTCTTACTCCTCAACTTTAACCATGAAGTAAACCGCGTTGACCATACCACGAACAGCAGGAGTATCCTCGCGCTCTACGGTGTGACCAATACGACGCAGACCCAGGCCAAGCAGCGTTGCCTTGTGTTTCGGCAGACGACCGATTGCACTGCGGGTTTGAGTAATTTTAATAGTCTTTGCCATGGTTTATTTCCCCAGAATTTCTTCAACGGATTTACCACGCTTGGCAGCGACCATTTCTGGAGAATTCATATTTTCCAGGCCATCAATAGTTGCACGAACCACGTTGATCGGGTTGGTGGAACCATATGCTTTAGCCAGAACGTTATGAACCCCAGCAACTTCCAGAACAGCGCGCATTGCGCCACCGGCGATGATACCGGTACCTTCGGAAGCTGGCTGCATGAATACACGAGAACCCGTGTGAACACCTTTAACCGGGTGCTGCAGGGTGCCGTGGTTCAGCGCGACGTTAATCATATTGCGACGGGCTTTTTCCATCGCTTTCTGGATCGCTGCTGGAACTTCACGCGCTTTACCGTAACCAAAACCAACGCGACCGTTACCATCGCCAACGACAGTCAGAGCTGTGAAGGAGAAAATACGACCACCTTTAACGGTTTTAGATACGCGGTTTACCGCGATCAGCTTTTCCTGCAGTTCGCCAGCTTGTTTTTCGATGTGAGCCATCTTACACCTCTACCTTAGAACTGAAGGCCAGCTTCACGGGCAGCATCTGCCAGTGCCTGGACACGACCATGATATTGGAACCCGGAACGGTCAAAGGACACATCTTTGATGCCTTTTTCCAGAGCGCGTTCAGCAACAGCTTTACCCACAGCTGCTGCCGCGTCTTTGTTACCGGTGTACTTCAGTTGTTCAGCGATAGCTTTTTCTACAGTAGAAGCAGCTACCAGAACTTCAGAACCGTTCGGTGCAATTACCTGTGCGTAAATATGACGCGGGGTACGATGTACCACCAGGCGAGTTGCGCCCAGCTCCTGGAGCTTGCGGCGTGCGCGGGTCGCACGACGGATACGAGCAGATTTCTTATCCATAGTGTTACCTTACTTCTTCTTAGCCTCTTTGGTACGCACGACTTCGTCGGCGTAACGAACACCCTTGCCTTTATAAGGCTCAGGACGACGGTAGGCGCGCAGATCTGCTGCAACCTGACCGATCACCTGCTTATCAGCGCCTTTCAGCACGATTTCAGTCTGAGTCGGACACTCTGCAGTAACACCTGCTGGCAGCTGGTGGTCAACCGGGTGAGAGAAACCTAAAGACAGGTTTACTACATTCCCTTTAACCGCTGCACGATAACCTACACCAACCAGCTGCAGCTTCTTAGTGAAGCCTTCGGTAACACCGATAACCATTGAGTTCAGCAGGGCACGCGCGGTACCAGCCTGAGCCCAACCGTCTACGTAACCATCACGCGGACCGAAGGTCAGTGCATTATCTGCATGTTTAACGTCAACAGCATCGTTGAGAGTACGAGTCAGCTCGCCGTTTTTACCTTTGATCGTAATAACCTGACCGTTGATTTTTACATCAACGCCGGCAGGAACAACGACCGGTGCTTTAGCAACACGAGACATTTTTTCCTCCGATTAGGCTACGTAGCAGATAATTTCGCCACCAAGACCAGCCTGGCGCGCTGCACGATCGGTCATAACACCTTTAGAGGTAGAAACAACCGCGATACCCAGACCCGCCATAACTTTCGGCAGCTCATCTTTACGTTTGTAGATGCGCAGACCTGGGCGGCTGACACGCTGAATGCTTTCTACAACAGCTTTACCCTGGAAATACTTAAGCGTCACTTCCAGTTCCGGCTTGGTGTCGCCTTCAACTTTAAAATCTTCAATAAAACCTTCTTCCTTCAGCACGTTGGCAATTGCCACTTTCAGCTTGGAGGAAGGCATGGTGACCGCAGCTTTGTTCGCGGCCTGACCGTTACGGATACGGGTCAGCATATCCGCGATCGGATCTTGCATGCTCATCTGTCTTTACTCCCGTGATTCAATTGGTGACAATTACCAGCTAGCCTTTTTCAGACCCGGGATTTCACCGCGCATAGCGGCTTCACGGACCTTAATACGGCTCAACCCGAATTTCCGCAGGAAACCATGCGGACGACCTGTTTGACGGCAGCGATTACGCTGACGAGACGGGCTGGAATCACGCGGCAGAGTCTGCAGCTTGAGAACGGCGTTCCAACGATCTTCGTCAGAAGCGTTCACATCAGAGATGATAGCTTTCAGTTCAGCGCGTTTCGCGAAGAATTTATCAGCTAAAGCCACGCGTTTTACTTCGCGTGCTTTCATTGATTGCTTAGCCATTAAGTAACCCTACCTTACTTGCGGAACGGGAAGTCAAAGGCAGCCAGCAGAGCGCGGCCTTCTTCATCAGATTTCGCAGTAGTGGTAATGGTAATATCCAAACCACGAACGCGGTCGACTTTATCGTAGTCGATTTCTGGGAAGATGATCTGCTCACGGACACCCATGCTGTAGTTACCACGACCATCGAAAGACTTAGCGGACAAGCCACGGAAGTCACGAATACGCGGTACAGCAATAGTGATCAGGCGCTCAAAGAACTCCCACATGCGTTCGCCACGCAGAGTTACTTTACAGCCGATCGGATAGCCCTGACGGATTTTGAAGCCTGCAACTGATTTGCGTGCTTTGGTGATCAGCGGTTTTTGACCGGAGATTGCTGTCAGATCGGCTGCTGCGTTATCCAGCAGTTTCTTGTCAGCGATCGCTTCACCAACACCCATGTTCAGGGTGATCTTCTCGACCCGAGGGACTTGCATGACAGAATTGTAGTTAAACTCGGTCATGAGTTTTTTAACTACTTCGTCTTTGTAGTAATCATGCAGTTTCGCCATCGTACTACTCCAAATTACTTGATAGTTTCGCTGTTAGACTTAAAGAAACGGACTTTTTTACCGTCTTCAAATCTAAAGCCTACACGGTCAGCCTTGCCGGTTGCCGTATTGAAGATTGCAACGTTAGAAACCTGAATAGCGGCTTCTTTTTCAACGATGCCACCCGGTTGGTTCAGAGCCGGAACCGGCTTCTGGTGTTTCTTAACCAGGTTGATACCTTCAACAATGACCTTGCCGGAAGACAGGACATTCTTAACTTTACCGCGCTTACCTTTATCTTTACCGGTTAACACGATAACTTCGTCATCACGACGGATTTTCGCTGCCATGATTCGCTCCTTAGAGTACTTCTGGGGCCAGAGAGATAATTTTCATGAACTTCTCGGTGCGAAGTTCACGAGTTACCGGCCCAAAAATACGCGTACCGATGGGCTGCTCGCTGTTATTGTTCAGAATAACGCATGCATTACCATCGAAGCGAATGACAGAACCGTCCGGGCGACGAACACCCTTCTTGGTGCGCACCACTACCGCCTTCAGCACATCACCTTTTTTGACCTTACCACGCGGAATTGCTTCTTTGATGGTGATCTTGATGATGTCGCCTACGCCTGCGTAGCGACGGTGCGAGCCACCCAGAACCTTGATACACATTACGCGACGTGCACCGGAGTTGTCGGCGACGTTCAGCATAGTCTGTTCTTGGATCATTTTAGTGCTCCGCTAATGTCAACTACTACTGAGACCCAAAAATCAGGTCGTTAAAAAAGCCCCATATCGGGGGCGCGGCATTATAACACCGCAAATCAGATATGGGTAGAAAAAATAAACGGCCCATCACTGAGCCGTTTATTCGTTGAGAGCAGGTACTGTATTACAGAACCGCTTTCTCTACAACGCGAACCAGAGTCCAGGACTTAGTCTTGGACAGCGGACGGCATTCGCGGATTTCAACCTTGTCGCCGATACCGCATTCGTTGTTCTCGTCATGTACGTGCAGTTTGGTCGTACGCTTGATGAATTTGCCGTATACCGGGTGTTTCACCATACGTTCGATAGCAACAACAATGGATTTCTCCATTTTGTCGCTAACCACGCGACCTTGCAGAGTACGGATTTTATCGGTCATTACGCACCCGCCTTCTGAGTCAGTAAAGTCTTAACGCGTGCAACATCACGACGCACTTGCTTCAGCAGATGAGTCTGTTGCAGCTGGCCACTTGCAGCCTGCATACGCAGGTTGAACTGCTCACGCAGCAGGTTCAGCAGCTCAGCGTTCAGCTCTTCAACGCTTTTTTCACGCAGCTCTTTTGCTTTCATTACATCACCGTCTTAGTTACAAAGGTGGTTTTGATCGGCAGTTTCGCTGCTGCCAGGCCGAATGCTTCACGGGCCAGCTCTTCCGGTACGCCGTCCATTTCATAAAGGACTTTACCCGGCTGAATCAAGGCAACCCAATACTCCACGTTACCTTTACCTTTACCCATACGAACTTCCAGCGGCTTCTCGGTGATCGGTTTGTCCGGGAACACTCGGATCCAGATCTTACCTTGACGCTTAACTGCACGGGTCATAGCACGACGTGCTGCTTCGATCTGACGGGCAGTCAGACGACCACGGCCAACAGCTTTCAGACCGAAAGTGCCGAAGCTAACATCCGTACCCTGCGCCAGACCACGGTTGCGGCCTTTATGCACTTTACGGAATTTTGTACGCTTTGGTTGTAACATCAGCGACGCTCCTTATTTACGGCCTTTACGCTGCTGCTTTTTAGGTTGAGCAGCCGGTTCCGGTTGTTCAACAGCAGCCATACCACCCAGGATCTCACCTTTGAAGATCCATACCTTAACGCCGATTACACCGTAAGTGGTGTGCGCTTCAGAGGTGTTGTAGTCGATGTCAGCACGCAGAGTGTGCAGCGGTACGCGACCTTCGCGGTACCATTCGGTACGTGCGATTTCCGCGCCGCCCAGACGGCCGCTAACTTCAACTTTGATCCCTTTAGCGCCCAGACGCATTGCGTTCTGTACAGCACGCTTCATCGCACGACGGAACATAACGCGACGTTCCAGCTGAGAAGTGATGCTGTCAGCAACCAATTTAGCGTCCAGTTCAGGCTTACGAACTTCGGCAATATTGATCTGTGCAGGCACGCCAGCGAGATCCGCTACGACCTTGCGCAGTTTTTCTACGTCTTCGCCTTTCTTACCGATAACGATACCCGGACGAGCTGTATGAATAGTCACACGAATGCTCTTAGCCGGACGCTCGATAACGATGCGAGATACAGACGCTTTCGCCAGTTCCTTCGTCAGGTACTGACGTACTTTAAAATCGCTGTCCAGGTTGTCAGCGAATTCTTTGGTGTTCGCAAACCAGGTAGAGTTCCATGGTTTTACAATACCCAGGCGAATACCATTAGGATGTACTTTCTGACCCATTGCTAGTCTCCAGAGTCTCAGCGATCGGACACAACCACAGTAATGTGGCTGGTGCGCTTCAGGATGCGATCTGCACGACCTTTAGCACGCGGCATAATGCGCTTCATGCTTGGGCCTTCGTCTACGAAAATTTTCGCAACTTTCAGATCATCAATGTCAGCGCCATCGTTGTGTTCAGCGTTAGCAATGGCAGATTCCAGTACTTTCTTGACCAGTACAGCCGCTTTCTTATTGGTGTAGGTCAGAATATCCAGGGCCTGCGACACTTTCTTACCGCGAATCAGGTCAGCAACAAGGCGAACCTTCTGAGCAGAAGAACGAGCATGGCGATGTTGAGCTAAAGTTTCCATCTCTTCCTCCTACCTTATTTCTTCTTCGCTTTTTTATCAGCAGCGTGGCCGCGATAAGTACGAGTCGGTGCGAATTCACCCAGTTTGTGACCAACCATTTCGTCGGTTACAAATACCGGAACGTGCTGACGACCATTATGGACAGCGATGGTCAAACCGATCATGTTAGGAAAGATCGTTGAACGACGGGACCAAGTGCGCAGGGGCTTCTTGTCTCCGCTTTCCACCGCTTTCTCTACCTTCTTCAGCAAGTGCAGGTCAATAAAAGGACCTTTCTTGAGAGAACGTGGCATGGCTTATCCTCTAAAATTATTTGCTACGGCGACGTACGATGAATTTATCAGTACGCTTGTTGCTGCGGGTCTTCTTACCTTTGGTCTGTACGCCCCACGGAGTAACCGGGTGCTTACCAAAGTTACGACCCTCACCACCACCATGTGGGTGATCGACTGGGTTCATCGCGGTACCGCGAACGGTCGGACGAACACCACGCCAGCGTGCAGCACCTGCTTTACCCAGAACGCGCAGCATATGCTCAGCATTGCCAACTTCGCCCAGAGTTGCACGGCACTCTGCTTCGACTTTACGCATTTCACCAGAACGCAGACGCAGGGTGACATAAGCACCATCGCGCGCAACGATCTGAACGTAAGTACCCGCAGAACGCGCCAGCTGACCGCCTTTACCTGGTTTCATTTCTACGTTATGAACGGTAGAACCAACCGGGATGTTGCGCATCGGCAGGGTGTTGCCTGGTTTGATTGCAGCATCAACGCCAGACTGAATCTGGTCGCCAGCTTTCAGGCCTTTCGGGGCCAGGATGTAACGGCGCTCGCCATCTTTGTACAGAACCAGCGCGATATTCGCGGAACGGTTCGGATCGTACTCAAGACGTTCAACAACTGCCGGGATACCGTCTTTGTTGCGTTTAAAGTCAACAATACGGTAGGCCTGTTTGTGACCACCACCGATATGACGAGTGGTGATACGGCCATTGTTGTTACGACCACCGGATTTGCTGTTTTTTTCAATCAGCGGAGCAAAAGGTTTGCCCTTGTGCAGCTCAGGGTTAACCACTTTAACAACGTGGCGACGACCCGGAGATGTCGGTTTACATTTAACAACTGCCATTGTATTACTCCTCCGACTTACTCAGCGCCGCCAACGAAGTCCAGGTTCTGGCCTTCTTTCAGGGTGACGTAAGCTTTTTTCCAGTCGCTACGACGACCGATACGCTGTCCGTGACGTTTAACTTTCCCTTTAACAACCAGGGTGTTAACGACTTCGACTTCGACTTCAAACAGTTTCTGCACAGCAGCTTTGATTTCTGCTTTGGTCGCGTCTTTAGCAACTTTGAGAACGATGGTGTTGGTTTTTTCCATCGCAGTAGACGCTTTTTCAGAAACGTGCGGTGCGCGCAGCACCTTCAGCAGACGTTCTTCACGAATCATGCCAGCATCTCCTCAACTTGCTTAACAGCATCAGCAGTCATTACGACTTTGTCGAAGGCGATCAGGCTAACCGGGTCGATACCAGTTGCATCGCGTACGTCAACCTTGTGCAGGTTGCGCGCAGCCAGGAACAGGTTCTCGTCCAGCTCACCGGTGATGATCAGCACATCTTCCAGAGCCATGTCTTTCAGTTTCTGAGCCAGCAGCTTAGTTTTCGGCGCTTCTACAGAGAACTTCTCGACAACGATCAGACGATCCTGACGTACCAGTTCGGACAGAATGCTTTTCAGCGCGCCGCGGTACATCTTCTTATTAACTTTTTGACTGTGGTCCTGCGGACGAGCAGCGAAGGTCACGCCACCAGAACGCCAGATCGGGCTCTTGATAGAACCAGAACGGGCACGGCCAGTACCTTTCTGGCGCCACGGTTTTTTACCGGAGCCAGTGACTTCAGCACGCGTCTTCTGAGCACGAGTACCCTGACGAGCACCAGCTGCATAAGCAACAACAACCTGGTGAACCAGCGCTTCGTTGAAATCACGACCGAAGGTAGTTTCGGAAACAGTCAGCGCGCTCTGCGCGTCTTTCAATACTAATTCCATTGCTATCCCCTTACGCCTTCACAGCTGGTTTAACGATCAGGTCGCTACCGGTTGCACCCGGGACTGCGCCTTTAACCAGCAGCAGGTTGCGCTCAGCGTCAACACGTACTACGTCCAGGCTCTGAACGGTTACACGTTCGTTACCCAGCTGACCTGCCATTTTCTTGCCTTTGAACACTTTGCCCGGAGTCTGGTTCTGACCGATAGAACCCGGAACGCGGTGGGACAAGGAGTTACCGTGAGTCGCGTCCTGGGTACGGAAGTTCCAGCGCTTAACGGTACCAGCAAAACCTTTACCTTTAGAGGTACCGGTTACGTCAACTTTTTTAACATCAGCAAACAGCTCAACGCTAATATTCTGACCTACGGTGAATTCTTCGCCGTCAGCAAGACGGAATTCCCACAGACCACGGCCAGCTTCAACGCCAGCTTTAGCGAAGTGACCCGCTTCCGGCTTGGTTACACGGTTAGCTTTTTTAGCACCAGTGGTAACCTGAACAGCGCGGTAGCCATCGTTAGCCAGATCTTTAACCTGAGTAACGCGGTTTGCTTCAACTTCGATTACGGTTACTGGGATAGAGACGCCATCTTCAGTGAAGATGCGGGTCATACCCACTTTTTTACCGACTAAACCAATCATTGTTTCAACCTCTCAATCGCTCGATGACCTGATTAACCCAGGCTGATCTGCACGTCTACACCGGCAGCCAGGTCCAGACGCATCAGAGCATCAACGGTTTTCTCGGTTGGCTCAACGATGTCAACCAGACGCTTGTGAGTGCGAATTTCGTACTGATCGCGCGCATCTTTGTTGACGTGCGGAGAGATCAGAACGGTAAAGCGCTCTTTGCGGGTCGGCAGCGGGATCGGACCACGGACTTGCGCACCAGTGCGCTTAGCAGTCTCGACGATTTCCGCGGTTGATTGATCGATCAGACGATGATCAAACGCTTTCAGGCGGATACGGATTCTTTGGTTCTGCATGAGACCAGAGCTCCAATTATTTTATAAACGAAAATGATTACTCCTCGAACCCATTACGATTGATGGGAGAGTGTAACCGTTCTTACGTAGCCCCCCGATTGGGAGCATTGTTAGATAACCAAATCGGCTACCTAAGGTTCAGATTGAACCTACCGTCGATTAAGACAGGCCCGCGCATTATACGCAAATCTCAGACTGACGCAAGCGCTGCGTAGATATTAATCACCTGCCCGGTAATGCGAGCCGCTATCCACAATATGTTCGCTGGTTTTGCTTTGCGCTTTTTCTTCTGGAGGAACCGCATAACGACATCACGTCTGCGTTGTGCTGCGCGATCATTTTCGCGATGGTGGCCACAACGTATTAGATGGAGTAATCGATGCTAACCGCCCTCCCCTTCCTGATTGTCTATTTTACTTTATCGATACTGCTTTGGATCTCCGATCAGCGAACCGGGTTGCTGCCTGACCGGTTTACCTGCCCTCTCCTGTGGAGTGGGTTGCTTTATCACCAGTGCTGTTTATCGGCAGGACTGCCTGAAGCCGTGTGGGGCGCAATGGCAGGCTACGTGGTACTGGCGTTTCTTTACTGGATTTATCGCTGGCTATATCACAAGGAAGGGCTTGGCTATGGTGATGTAAAATTCCTTGCCGCGCTGGGCGCCTGGCACGGTTGGCAATCCTTACCTGTTCTGGTTTTTCTGGCTGCTCTTTTCGCCTGTGTCTTCACGTTAGTACTGTTCATAAGGAGGGGAAAAGCGGTACTAAAAAACCCGCTGCCTTTCGGGCCATTCCTGGCGACTGCGGGTTTTATCGTTAGTGGGCAAACGCTTCTGGCGGGAATACTCAGTCTTCCACTTTAATCTGCGATTGCAGATAATTCGGCAGACCAATTTTACCGATGAGATCCAGCTCAGTTTCAAGCCAGTCGATATGCCCTTCTTCATCCGCCAGAATTTCAATCATCATATCCCGGCTAACATAGTCATGGACAGTATCGGCGTAAGCAATAGCCTCACGCAGGTCTTTTGCTCCTTCCAGCTCTAGCCGAAGATCTGACTGCAGCATCTCTTCGACATCTTCACCAATTCCCAGCTTGCCAAGATCCTGCAAGTTTGGGAGCCCCTCAAGAAACAAAATACGCTCAATATATTTATCAGCGTGTTTCATTTCATCGATGGATTCATGGTATTCGACATCATTGAGACGAGTGAGCCCCCAGTTTTTAAACATACGGGCATGGAGAAAATACTGGTTGATTGCGACAAGCTCATTTCCCAATAGTTTATTGAGATAATTTATGATTTTAACATCACCTTTCATTTTATAGTCCCTCCGCTTCCACTCTTAGAGCGTAGATGGGGCTACCGGGATGTCAAAAAAAAAGTGTCGCTCAGGCGGTCTCTTTAAACTCTGGCACTTGTGTTAATTCATCCTGCATCACTTCTCGCACCGCACGGATGCATTTACCACATTGATTTCCAACGGGAATAAATTTACGCAATTGCTGAAATGATTGAGGGTGAAACTGACGTACAGCCTGACGAATCTTTTTATCACTTACACCATTACACAAACAAACGTACATAATCGCCCCCGTTCAATTTCTGCGCAAAGTGTAAATGAGAATAGTTATAATTACAATAGAGGAAATACGTTTATATACAGCAGATACGTATAAAAATTGCGACTAAATATGACTCTCTTTCTATGATGAGTAGGTATAAGGGATAGCAAAAAGGGCGCCGAAGCGCCCTTTTCAATTCAAAACTAATTAACGAGTAATTAGCCCAGAACTTTCGCTACAACGCCTGCGCCAACGGTACGGCCGCCTTCACGGATTGCAAAACGCAGACCGTCGTCCATCGCGATCGGGTGGATCAGGGTAACAACCATTTTGATGTTGTCGCCCGGCATTACCATCTCTACGCCTT
>NZ_JBDYQK010000038.1:0-27029 GCF_043832615.1 Klebsiella sp. KE9456 | reverse complement strand
GTCACACCGGGGCATAAAACCGGTGGTTGCAGAAGTATTCGGTGGAGCGGTAGTTCAGTCGGTTAGAATACCTGCCTGTCACGCAGGGGGTCGCGGGTTCGAGTCCCGTCCGTTCCGCCACTTATTAAAAGCCCTGAACGTTTGTTCAGGGCTTTTTTGCTTTTTGCATACCATTTAGCGATCATATTAATACCTGGATTTTGTCACTCGATGATAGCAACTTGAGTGCCGTGCTGGCGGGTAACGATTGCTTGATTAAACCGGAAACTCGCATCATGCGCTCCCTGTACGCTAAAACCCTTTTATAGCGCTTTAGGGAGTTGTTTCGCATGTTCACTGAGAAAATCGATAAATGCCCTTATTCGCGTGCTTACGGCTTTGTCGCTGTAGTAAACAGCATTAAACGGCATTTCAATCGGCAGTCGTTTGTCGGCCAGTAGCTCAATAAACTCACCTCCGGCAATTTCTTTATCTACCATATAATCGGACAGGCAGGCGATACCATTACCGGCCAAACACAACTGCTTGATTGTTTCTCCGCTATTCGACGATATCTCGCTTTTGATCTCCAGTAACTGACCATCGCAACAGGAGATCGGCCAGGTATTTAATGAAACAGGTTCACTAAAACCCAGACACTGGTGATTTTGTAGTTCAGCGACGCTTTGTGGTGTTCCGTAACGTGCAAGATAGTCCGGAGACGCGATAATTTTTCGGTAGCTATTAAACAATAGCCTGGCGCGCAGGCTGGAATCAGTCAGCGTACCGGCGCGAATGGCGACATCAACTTTTCGTTCAATCAAATTGATGAAGGTTTCGGATGAGACGAGCGTAAGGCTGATCTGCGGGTAGCGTTCACGGAAGGGCTTTATCAATGGCATCAGGAAATGCAATATCACTGGCGTAGCCGCATCAACGCGTAACAATCCTCCCGGTGTCGTCCGACTCTCCAGAAGCTCATTTTCGGCGGCGGTCATCTCCTGAAGTACAACCTGCATTCGTCGGAAATAGCGCTCTCCCTCTTCAGTCAGCCTTAGCTGGCGTGTAGTGCGGTTAAGCAAGCTTACGCCGAGTTTTGCTTCCAGCTTTTTCACCGCCCGACTGATTGCGGAATTGGCTTGTCCTAACTGTGCCGCTGCGCGGCTAAAGCTGCCATTCTCTACCACGGCGACAAAGATAGCGATTTCTTCTGAGGTAGCTCTCATTATTGCTCTTGTGGCAAAACGACACGGTTATTTTGACTAGTTTTGTTATTTAAACACCTCTTCATACCTGGTGTCACCTGAATCCTGACAATGTGGAGCACTATCCCTCGGTGGCGACTGTCCATACTTCCGCCCTGAATATAATTTGGCGAAAACGTTAGGGTGTTGTGTGTCGGGAAGGATGAAAGGTGTCGTTTAATAAGCCCTGGTCGGGAGCTATGCGCTTTTACGTGGAAGATTCAAGGTTTCTGGTGAATTGCATTGAAAGTGTATACAAAAATCCCTATAACAGAAGAACCAGTCGCAGTCAGGCTGGTTTCCTGTTATCGAGGTTTGATGCCTAAATTGCGAAAGAATACCTATGCCATGCGCTTTGTTGCCGGACAGCCAGCGGAGAGGATTTTACCTCCGGGGGCGTTTGCAGGCATGATGCCGGTTTTTCCTGCCGGAGAGCCGTTAAGTTCGGATGAAAAAATCCGCGTGCTGGTATGGAACATCTTCAAACAGCAGCGCGCTGAGTGGAAATCGGTGCTTAATAATTTTGGCAAAGATGCGCATCTGGTGCTGTTACAGGAAGCGCAAACCACGCCTGAATTAGTAAAATTCGCCACCTCTAATTATCTGGCCGCTGATCAGGTTCCGGCGCTGGTATTGCCTCAACACCCTTCTGGCGTGATGACGTTAGCCTCTGCGCACCCTGTGTATTGCTGCCCATTACGTGAACGGGAGCCGATACTTCGGCTGGCGAAATCGGCGTTAGTTACCGTTTATCCGTTGCCGGATTCTCGTCTGTTGATGGTAGTGAATATTCATGCGGTTAACTTCAGTATTGGTGTTGATGTTTACAGTAAGCAACTGTTGCCGATTGGCGACCAGATTGCCCATCACAGTGGGCCGGTGATTATGGCGGGCGATTTTAATGCCTGGAGCCGTCCGCGAATGAACGCCTTATATCGCTTTGCGCGTGAAATGTCGCTGCGTGAGGTCCGCTTCTCTGACGATCAGCGCCGCCGCACTTTTGGCCGTCCGCTCGATTTCGTGTTCTACCGGGGATTAAGCGTACACGATGCTTCCGTCCTGGTGACGCGTGCTTCCGATCACAACCCGCTACTCGTCGAATTTAGTCCCGGCAAGCCTGATTAATTAAGGTATGTCAGGCCTGCCACGGGGCAGGCCGGCGTAAGCCTGGTGCTGCCTTTATTACTCAAATAGCCGAAGGAAATGCAATGACAACACGCTCTCATCATGACAACGTCGAAAAACAGTTTGGTTCACAGGCCAGCGCTTATCTGACCAGCGCCGTACACGCATCCGGGCGCGATCTGCAACGCCTGGCCGAAAGGCTGGCTGACTTCCCGCAGGCACAGGTGCTGGATATGGGATGTGGCGCTGGACATGCCAGTTTTGCTGCGGCAGGGAAGGTTGCGCAGGTGACGGCGTATGATTTATCCAGACAGATGCTGGACGTTGTGGTTCAGGCCGCCGGGGATAAAGGTCTGGCTAATATTGTGACTCAGCAGGGGTATGCCGAGTCTTTGCCTTTTGCTGACAGCAGCTTTGATGTGGTGATTAGCCGCTATTCTGCACATCACTGGCATGATGTTGGACAGGCATTACGTGAAGTGAAGCGGGTACTGAAACCAGGCGGTGTGCTGATTATTATGGATGTTATGTCCCCCGGGCATCCGGTTCGCGATGTCTGGTTACAGACCGTCGAGGCGCTGCGCGATACTTCCCATGTCCGTAACTATTCCAGCGGTGAATGGCTGGCAATGGCGAACGAGGCGGGACTGGCGATTAATCATCTGCTGACCGACCGTTTGCCGCTGGCGTTCAGTTCATGGGTGGCACGGATGCGAACGCCTGCGGCGCTGGTGGAAGCCATTCGCTTATATCAGGAGAGCGCATCGGCGGAGGTTAAAGCTTACTTTGCGTTGCAGCAGGATGGTTCGTTTACCAGCGATACGATTATGTTTGAGGCTCACAAGGCTCTCTGAAGCAGAGAAAAACAAAAGGCACCGGGTGGGTGCCTTTTTTGTGTTTACTGAATCATCAGGATTCTGGGCTGTCGCTGTTTTTCACAAATAGCGTCAACTGATCGCCCGGCTTCAGGTTGTCAGTATCGCTATTCCAGCGCATCACATCACGGATGTTTACGCCGTGGCGCCGGGCAATACTCGACAGCGAATCACCTTTACGCACGCGATAGGTAATGCTGCCGTTGTTGTTGCTTGCCAGTCGCTCTGCACTGGTACCTGCGCCAATCACCAGATTCTGACCCACTCTGATGTTTGAACCGCGAATGCCATTCCATTGCTGCAGATCTTTCGTCGATACACCGAGGCGCGATGCGATACCGGAAATCGTGTCGCCAGAACGCACCCGGTAGCTACGGCTGATCAACGCGCTGTTATCCGCAAGCTGAGTCGGCTGCACAGCGGCAATATCGTCGGAGGCCAGAGACTCACGCAACTGTGCTGCATGTTTCTGCGGCACCAGCACGTATTTTGGCCCATTCGCGCCAAGTGTTGGCCCTTTGACGCCCGCATTGAAGCGCTTCAGCTTACTTACTGGCATTCCTGCCATATCGGCTAGCTGTGTAATCTCAACCGGCGTGTCGAGGCGCACGCGCGCCAGTGCACGACTTTCATCTGCCGTGGGCAGCTTCACACCATAACGCTTGCTGTTCTTGAGAATATCGCTCAGTGCCAGCATTTTCGGAACATATATTCTGGTTTCCCGTGGTAATGAGAGCGACCAGAAATCAGTGGGCTTGCCACGAGATTTGTTCGCTTTGATAGCCTTCATTACCCGGCCTTCGCCGCTGTTATAGGCTGCGATGGTTAACAACCAGTCTCCGTCGAACATTTTGTTCAGACGTTGCATCATGTTTAACGCTGCCGTTGTCGAGGCAACGACGTCACGACGGGCATCATAATTGTGAGTCTGTTTCAAACCATAATTGCGCCCGGTACTCGGAATGATCTGCCAGATGCCGGCAGCATTAGCGCCAGATGTCGCATATGGGTTAAAAGCGCTCTCCACTATGGGTAGTAATACCAGCTCCATAGGCATGTTACGTTTCTTAACTTGCCCGGCTATCCAGTACATATACGGCTCTGCCCGTAAAGTTACATCGTGGAGATAGCTCTTGTTTCTTAAGTATTTCTGTTTTTGTTCGCGAATCCGGGCATTTTCCGGAATTCCCATCTTTAGCTCGTCGCCTATGGCCGTCCACAGATCCTGGTCTTGCGCGTAGAAGGTTCCATCATCTAACCAGCGCGCATGACTTGTGAACTTGCCTGCATCCCCTTGACTCGCTGCAGAAAGGCTCTGTGCGCGCTGTTGTACCGTGCCATCATGTTTAGATGCCTGGCACCCCACCAGCAGGACAGAGGCGAGTAAAATCGCTCGTGCCTTCATGTGTGTGTCAATAGTTGCTTAAAAGACGAGCAAGGATAACGGTGAAGTCGACTGAAGACAAGAATTAAATATCAGAAGTCGTCTTTCTTTGACCTTAACCAGGCAAATCTTTTTGCAGAGTGTTGCAAATTTGTTTCTTTGGATATTTCTTGAATCAAATCATGATCATCTGTGCGTAAAAATAAATTTATACGGCGCTCGTTTTTCAGCGTTACGGGGAGCGTTTTTTGTTTTTTTGCGCGTAACTCCTTAACTTTGCGATAGTAATCATTTATATCTCTATCATGGGGCAGGATGCTTAATGCAAACTTCATATTTGCTAAAGTATACTCATGTGCGCAACATATTAGCGTTTCCTCAGGAAGCGCATTAATCTTCTTAAATGATTGATACATCTGCTCTGCTGTCCCTTCAAATAATCTGCCGCAGCCGCCGGAAAACAGGGTATCGCCACAAAATAGATAAGGTTTTGTGAAGAAGCAGATGTGTCCTAAAGTGTGACCTGGAGTGGCAAAAATTGAAAATTCGTGCCCCAAAACGGAAATGCTTTCTCCGTCAGCCACGACATGGGTCGTTCCCTTATTCTGGGTTTCCGCTGGCCCATAAACCGTGATCGCCGGGAACGCTTCACAGAGTTGTTTTACGCCGCCCACATGGTCGTGGTGGTGATGCGTTAAGAAAATAGCTTCCGGTTGCCAGTGATGTTGTTCGATTGCTGCCAGTACGGGAGCGGCTTCACCTGGGTCGACGATCAGACAGCGTCCGCTATCCTCACTAAGAACCCAGATGTAGTTGTCCTGCAATGCGGGAATACTGATAAGATTCATAAATTACCTCTTAAAGCGTAGCGGAAGGTTGCGATGAAGCCGGCAAGGATACCTCATACAGTTACAGCGCCTGAACATTGGTCCAGCATGCCGTGGGGCGAATATTATCGCGAATCGCTGGAACGGCAGATGAAACCGTGGCTGGCTAAATTATATGGCTTTCATTTACTTAAGATTGGCAATCTGAGCGCGGAAATCAATACTGAGTCTTGCGCTATTTCTCATCAGGTCAATGTCTCTTTACAGGGCAATCCGATGCAGGTAATGGCGGATCCTCTCCATCTCCCCTTTGCGGAGAAATCCGTTGATGCCTGCCTGCTGGCGCACACTTTACCATGGTGTAATGATCCGCATCGTCTGCTGAGAGAAGCTGACAGAGTGTTAATTGATGATGGCTGGATAATTTTAACCAGTTTTAACCCTGTGAGTCTGATGGGGTTGCGCAAGCTGGCACCTGTATTACGCAATAAGTGTCCGTATAACAGTCGCATGTTTACGCTAATGCGCCAGATGGACTGGCTGGCGTTACTTAATTTTGAGGTTTTACACTATGGTCGTCATCAGGTTCTGCCGTGGTCTCGTTATGGGGGAAAATTGCTTAGTACGCATCTCCCTGCGTTGGGATGTTTGCAATTGATTATCGCGCGTAAGCGCACGATCCCCTTGACGCTGAATCCCATGAAATCAAGCAAAGCGAAAAACCGGATACGCCAGGTGGTGGGCGCCACACGACAGTGGCGCAAGAGGCAGAATTAACCCTCTGTCTGTGTCTGATATCCGGTATCATCCTGAGTAGGTGCTGCTGCTGCTGCGCGCGCCAGTTCGTCGCAGCGCTCGTTTTCAGGGTGTCCGGCATGGCCTTTGACCCATTCCCATTTTATTTTGTGTTGCCCCAGGGCGGTATCCAGGCGTTGCCAGAGATCGACATTTTTGACTGGCTTTTTGTCCGCAGTTTTCCAGCCACGTTTTTTCCAGTTGTGGATCCATTGAGTAATCCCCTGTCTTACATACTGGCTGTCGGTGCTGAGAATGACTTCACACTGCTCTTTCAGCGCTTCCAGGGCGACGATGGCCGCCATCATCTCCATGCGGTTATTTGTTGTAAGGAAAAAACCTTCGCTGAAGGTTTTTTCCTTCCCCCGATAGCGTAAAATTGCACCGTAGCCGCCGGGGCCTGGATTTCCCAGGCAAGAACCATCGGTGAAAATTTCTACCTGTTTAAGCATCTCTGGTAGACTTCCTGTAATTGAAATCGATACGTAAAACGGTAAGTCTGACATAAATGACCGCTATGAGCACTGCAATTACTCGACAGATTGTTCTCGATACTGAAACCACCGGTATGAATCAGATTGGTGTGCACTATGAGGGGCACAAGATAATCGAGATCGGCGCAGTGGAGGTAATCAACCGTCGCCTGACCGGGAATAACTTCCATGTCTATTTAAAGCCGGATCGACTGGTGGATCCTGAAGCGTTTGGCGTCCACGGTATTGCGGACGAATTTCTTATGGATAAGCCCGTGTTTGCTGATGTTGTCGATGAATTCCTCGATTACATTCGCGGTGCGGAGCTGGTCATCCATAACGCATCGTTCGATATCGGCTTTATGGACTATGAGTTCGCTAAACTGAACCGCGGAATTCCGAAAACGGATACGTTTTGCAAAGTTACCGATAGCCTCGCCCTGGCGCGAAAAATGTTTCCCGGCAAGCGTAACAGTCTTGATGCGCTGTGCTCGCGATATGAAATAGATAACAGTAAACGAACGCTGCACGGCGCATTGCTCGATGCCCAGATCCTGGCCGATGTCTATCTGATGATGACCGGCGGTCAGACCACCATGGCTTTTTCAATGGAAGGAGAAGAGCAGCAGCAGGCCGGAGAAATGGGGATACAGCGTCTTGTTCGTGCTGCCAGTAAACTTCGCGTGATTTATGCCTCCGATGAAGAGCTGGTTAATCATGAATCACGGCTCGATTTGGTACAAAAGAAAGGCGGCAACTGCCTGTGGCGGGCCTGACGCGTTGTTAAATGTATTAAAAATAGTCTGGCGGGCGATTTTTGCAGCAAGCAATTATAAAATGAAGAAAAAGCGTTGACGCCGTAGAGGGGAATCCGTAATATTCGCCTCGTTCCCAAGGGGACAGTATGTGGAGCGGTAGTTCAGTCGGTTAGAATACCTGCCTGTCACGCAGGGGGTCGCGGGTTCGAGTCCCGTCCGTTCCGCCACATTTCATCAGAGTGTTTCAAACATTCTGATTTAAGAACCGCACAATTTATATTGTGCGGTTTTTTTCGTCCTGAATCGTTGTTCGGATTGCTGATTTCCCCTATCTCAAAGCCTGCTGTGATAATCGCAGGCAGCACCAACAGGACGAACGCGGCTTTGTTATAAAAAACCCTGATTCATCAGGTCTGAAATATTAAGCATCCCACATACTTTTCTTTCCCGGTCGACAACAGGTAAGGCGGTGACCGAAGAGGGGTGCTTTTGCTGCATTTTCCGCAAAGCGACTTCAACCAGTTCATTTTCAAATACCCATTCCGGGGAGTGAGTCATCACCTCGCTGATCGGATCGGTCAAATGTAAATTGTTATACATCACATAACGACGAATATCTCCGTCGGTGACGATGCCGATTAATTTCTGCTGTTTGTTGATGACAGAAGCCGCACCAGTTTTGCTGGATGTCATGGCGAATAAAACATCGAGAATAGTGGTCGTCGGCTGAACGGCACAGCAATCTTTCGCGGATTTCATCACGTCCCTGACGTAGGTCAACAGGCGTTTTCCCAGTGAGCCGCCCGGATGATAAAAGGCAAAATCCTCTTTGTTGAATTTTCGGATTTGCATCAGGATAACGGCGAGGGTAGCCTCGCCGTTTGATATGCCGATCGGCACTTTCATGCTCTGGAGCATGCTGGTGGCGATCCCGGTAACTCTCTGTGGTTTTCTGTATACCACATGGTTGGGCAAACGCATTTATATCGTGCCGATGGCTGATGACGAAGGCTTTTTAAGGGAGCGCTTGCTACCGGAAGCGATCGACATGCAGGAAGATGAGAAACTGCCAAGGGTAACGGTTTCATTCGCGCCATTGTTGGTGCCGATAGTGTTAATCCTGGCGGCTACTTTTTGTCGCGAAACCGGAATAGCGGAGAGCCAGGCAGGAGTGTGGCAGGGGGCGCAGTGGCAATGATCACCGCAGCCAGCATTACTGCGCCGATGATCGGTACACTTGGTGTCGATCCCGTGATCGCTGGTCTTGGATGTACAGTAGGATCATTTATGTTTTCTTACTTTAATGATGCTTACTTCTGGGTGGTAAACCGTTCACTTGGCGTAACTGAAGTGCAGGAGCAAATTCGGGTATGGAGCATCACTACCACCATTCTGTGGGCTGTCGGTTCTGTCACGTTATTGATTGTTAACGCTGTATTTTTCTGAGCACTGGCTATTTGCGATAGACAAAAAAACAAAGAGGGGGAAAGGCGTGGTTTTCCCTCTTTATCAGCCATCTCAAAGTGTTCCGCTCTCCCTTTGGCTATTGGGTTATTCCAGCCTGAAAGGATCGGCATCCTGCCAGGCCGGGAACTTTTCACGATACTCATTAAGCGCGGTTAACGATAGCTCCGCATCAAGACGGGTCGCCTGATGCGGTTCTGCGGTAGCAATAATTTCCCCTTGCGGGGTAATGATCCGACTATCGCCACGGTAATGATGGCCGTTGCCGTCGGTACCGACGCGATTGCAGCCCGCAACATAGGCCTGATTTTCGATTGCTCTGGCAAGCAGTAGCGATTGCCAGTGTATCGAGCGTGGGGCAGGCCAGTTAGCCACATAAAGTGCTAAATCGTAGTCATTACGGTTGCGCGACCACACGGGAAAGCGCAGGTCGTAACATACCAGCGGCAGGATTCTCCAGCCGCGCCATTCAAAAATCACCCGCTGGTTACCGGCCTCGTAATGATGATGTTCATCCGCCATGCGGAACAGATGCCGTTTATCATAGAAATAGGTTTTACCATCAGGTTCAACCAACAAAAATCGGTTAACAGCCCCGCGTTCTGTTTGCAGCGCCGCACTGCCGGCAATCAACGCATTAGCCTCCGTGGCTTTTGCTTCCATCCAGGCAACCACTTCCTCTTGCGATAACGAGCGCCCGGCCGCCTCCATGGCGAAACCCGTCGTGAACATTTCAGGTAAAACAATGACATCACGCCCGGTAATCCCCTCCAGTTGACGATCGAAATGGCGCAGATTGGCGGGACCATCCATCCATACCAGTGGTTGTTGTAAAAGAGTGATTTTCAGTCCGGGCACAGTGGTGAACTCCAGTATGATGAGATGAATAATAATGACTTTAACACCATATCAGCCGGTGGATAGCTCGCGGAATATTTTGCAAAAAAAATGATAAGTCTGGAAATGTATTATGGCCGTTCGCCAGCAAAAAAGAGGCGGGGAATGCCCGCCTCGGTCGTGATGTTGTTATGTTCTGCTTTCTAAGCGGCCTCAATTTCGCGTACTTTCTCTGCTGGCTTTACCGGACGTGTCGCCAGCGCATCTGGCGCAAAATCGTCAACGTTAATACTGCGCAGACGACTTCTTTCGGCACGCAGCAGAATATCCGCTTCGTCCTGATTGATGAATCCTTTTGCCAGCGCGTTATGGGCCAGATCATCAAGACGAGTAAACGACAGATTTTTGCCTGACTCTTTGCAGATGCGCTGATGGATCGGCTCCGCTGCGATAACATCGAGCAACGCCTCTTCCAGCAGGCCGACTGGGTTATGCTCGCTCGGCGTCAGATACTGACCACGGCCGATACGCGAACGGGTCGCGCTCGGAACTTGCAGTATTTTCGCCACTTTGTGATCCAGCTTGTCTGATGGCGCCTGATAATGACGGCCTGTAGGGAAGATAGCCACGCGAAGCACACCGGCCACCAGCCGATTTGGGAAATTGACCAGCAGATCGTCAATCGCCTGCTCAGCCTGATACAGCGCATCCTGCACGCCCCAGTGAACCAGTGGCAAATCGGCTTCATTACGCCCTTCATCGTCATAACGTTTCAGGGTCGCAGAGGCCATGTAGAGCTGGCTCAGCACATCGCCGAGACGGGCGGAAATTCGCTCTCGACGCTTCAGGCTACCGCCCAGTACAGCCATTGAGACATCTGACAACAGAGCCAGGTTGGCGCTCAGGCGATTCATATGCTGGTAGTAGCGACGGGTGACATCTCGGGTCGGCGAACTGCTGGTGAGACCGCGGGTCAGGCCCAGCCAGAAACTGCGCACTTTGTTACTGCCCACGTGGCCGATATGTTTAAACAGCAGCTTATCGAAAGCGTTAAGATCGTTATTCTGCGCAGCTGCCATTTCATCCAATACATAAGGATGACAACGGATGGCCCCCTGGCCGAAGATCATCATGCTGCGCGTAAGTATATTCGCCCCTTCTACGGTGATTGCTATCGGTGCGCCCTGGTAGGCGCGCGCCAGGAAATTACTGGTGCCGAGCATAATGCCTTTACCGCCGGTAATATCCATTGCGTCAATAATCGAACGCTGACCGCGGTGAGTGCAGTGATACTTCACAATCGCCGAAAGCACCGCCGGTTTTTCGCCAAGCATAATACCGCTGGTAATCAGCGAAGCCGCGGCATCCATCACGTAGGCGTTACCAGCGATTCTCGCCAGCGGTTCCTCAATCCCTTCCATTTTTCCGATAGAGATTTTGAACTGGCGGCGAATATGCGCGTAGGCGCCGGTAGCCATGGCGACGGATTTCAGGCCGCCCGTGGCGTTTGACGGCAAAGTGATGCCACGGCCCACGGATAAGCATTCCACCAGCATCCGCCACCCCTGGCCGGCCATCGACGGGCCGCCAATAATGTAGTCGATGGGAACGAAAATATCTTTCCCCTGGGTCGGCCCATTCTGGAACGGAACGTTCAGCGGGAAATGGCGGCGTCCGATTTCAACGCCCGGCGTGGTTGTCGGGATCAGGGCGCAGGTGATACCAGGCTCTTCTTCCTCCCCCAGCAGATGATCGGGATCGGAGAGTTTAAACGCCAGCCCCAGTACCGTGGCGATTGGCGCCAGCGTGATGTAGCGTTTGTTCCAGGTCAGGCGCATACCCAGCACCTGTTCGCCGTGCCATTCGCCCATGCAAACCACGCCGGTATCCGGAATGGCCCCTGCATCGGAGCCTGCTTCCGGACTGGTTAGCGCGAAACACGGAATTTCCTGACCGCTTGCCAGACGAGGCAAATAGTGATTCTTCTGTTCTTCAGTACCGTAATGTTGCAGCAGCTCTCCGGGGCCTAATGAATTAGGCACACCAACGGTAATCGCCAGAATCCCTGAGACGCCCGACAGTTTTTGCAGCACGCGAGCCTGGGCATAAGCGGAAAACGCCAGGCCGCCGTACTCTTTTTTTATGATCATCGCGAAGAAACGATGCTTTTTCAGATAAGCCCAAAGTTCCGGCGGCAGATCGGCCATTTCATGGGTAATGGCGAAATCATTCGCCATCCGGCAGGCTTCTTCTACAGGACCATCAATAAAGGCCTGTTCTTCGGCGGTCAGGCGCGGTTGCGGATAATTGTGCAACTTTTGCCAGTCGGGGTTACCACGAAACAGGTCGCCCTCCCACCATGTGGTTCCGGCATCGATGGCTTCTTTCTCTGTACGCGACATGGGTGGCATGACTTTGCGGAAAGCGCGGAAAGCCGGGGCTGAAATCATCGACTTGCGCATTGGTGCCAGGTTGAACGGCAACAGAATGATGGCCAGTGGGATCAACAGCCAGATATTCCATAACCCGGCGACGCTGAGTGCAGCGGTCCAGACAAGCAAAATTGTACTACTGAGCAGCAGAGTGATTCGGTGATAGAAGAGCGCGCCGAGTAAAACAACGGTTGCAACAATACTCAAAATCATCATAGAAAAGGCTCCCTGTCTTGTAGGAGGTCTGACCACTTGTAATGATATGGTTGTAGTGGATGTCATTTGATTTAGCAACGTGTTTACAAAATAATTACAACGGTGCTCACATTGTTGTATGTAAAAGCGGCACATAAAATCAAAGGGACAAGGGATCAGAGTGTCTGCTGCTTCTCGCTGCGACGGCTATCCGGTAAACTGCCTGGGTTATCCCACAAATACTGAAGGATTATCCTCATGTACCAGGATCTTATTCGTAACGAACTGAACGAAGCCGCCGAAACGCTGGCTAATTTTCTGCAGGATGAAGCTAATATTCATGCGATTCAGCGTGCAGCGGTGCTGCTGGCGGATAGCTTTAAGGCTGGCGGTAAAGTGCTTTCCTGCGGGAACGGCGGTTCGCACTGCGATGCGATGCATTTTGCGGAAGAACTGACCGGGCGCTATCGGGAAAATCGCCCGGGCTATCCGGCCATTGCGATTTCAGATGTAAGCCATCTCTCTTGTGTGAGCAATGATTTTGGTTATGAATATGTTTTCTCTCGCTATGTCGAATCGGTTGGCCGTATGGGCGACGTGTTACTGGGGATTTCCACTTCCGGTAACTCCGGTAACGTTATTAAAGCGATTGAAGCTGCCCGTGCTCAGGGGATGAAAGTAATTACTCTGACCGGTAAGGATGGCGGTAAAATGGCGGGAACTGCCGATGTTGAAATACGCGTACCGCATTTTGGCTACGCCGATCGCATTCAGGAAATCCATATTAAAGTGATTCATATCCTGATTATGCTAATCGAAAAAGAGATGGTTAAGGCGTAAAAGGCTATCTTGTTAGCCATTTTGTACGCCAGCGGGCCTCCCAAAGCGTTGCCGCATTTTGGGGGCCGCTTGCGGTGGCCCGGAGAAGGCGAGCGTAGCGAGTCAAATCCTCCGGTATATTAAGTTCGCCCGGTTTTTGCGCGCTGGTCGGTGTTCAGACTGACTGCACCAATAACGCCTTTTCTGTTTCAGTTGTGTTGTATGAGGTGATGTATGTGCGAATTGCTCGGGATGAGCGCGAATGTGCCAACAGATATTTGCTTTAGTTTTACTGGACTGGTTCAGCGTGGTGGCGGAACCGGACCGCATAAAGATGGCTGGGGCATTACCTTCTATGAAGGTAAAGGTTGTCGCACATTTAAAGATCCGCAGCCTAGCTTTCAGTCGCCGATTGCGAAGCTGGTGCAGGAGTATCCTATCAAGTCTTGCTCGGTCATCGCCCATATTCGCCAGGCTAACCGCGGTGTCGTTGCGCTTGAAAATACCCATCCCTTTACCCGCGAACTGTGGGGGCGCAACTGGACTTATGCGCATAACGGTCAACTGACAGGCTATGAGTCCCTGGAGACGGGAAATCTGCATCCGATTGGTGAGACTGACAGCGAAAAAGCCTTTTGCTGGTTGTTGCACAGCATAACCGAGCGTTATCCAAAAATGCCGGATGATAGGGTTGAGGTTTTCAGGTTTATTGCCACCCTGGCGGGCGAGCTGCGTGAGAAAGGCGTATTTAATATGCTGCTATCCGATGGCCGCTACATTATGGCGTTTTGCTCAACTAATTTGTACTGGATTACGCGACGGGCACCATTCGGCGTAGCGACATTGCTGGATCAGGATGTAGAAATTGACTTTCAACGCGAGACCACGCCGAATGATGTGGTCTCCGTTATCGCTACTCAGCCGCTCACCGGCAATGAAACCTGGCATAAAATTATGCCGGGCGAATGGGCGTTATTTCGCCTCGGAGAGCGTGTAGTTTGAGGCAAGTTGCGGCTGAACAACGTCGTGGCTGAGCGGTTTGCTCACCACGTAGCGGCCATTGACGACGGAAACCACAGGCGGCTTATGCGTCTGCTGGAAGTAGTCATACCCGGGTTTCAGCTGTTTCCAGAAATCGGCAAAATAGGAGTACTTGTGACGCGCCATGTTGGCATCGGTCATGCGGAAAGGATATATGCTCACCTGAACGCTGGGCTGGCCGAAGACTAACGCGCCGGTGACGAACTGGAAAATCTCATCAATGCTGGCATCCGTCATGGCATAACAGCCGACGGATACGCAAGCTCCGTGGATCATCAGGTATTTACCTTCATAACCATGTGCGCGGTCGTAAGCGTTTGGGAAGCCGATATTGATAGCTTTATAGAAACGGCTGTCAGGTTTTAGCTGGCTGCGGGTAACGGTATAGAACCCTTCGGGGCTCTTAAAATCGCCCTGACGCTGTTTGGGACCAAGACCGCCGGAGTAGTTACAGATTCGGTAGCTATCAAGAAGCTGCCAGGTTTCGCCCATTTTGACGTAAAGATCGAGCGTGCGCTCTTCTTTAAAGATCTCAATGTAGACCGGTGAGCCCATTAATTGCTGCTTATATTCTTTGCTCATCGGCGTTGTCGAGCTATTACTGCTGAGTAGCCCTGCGAATGACACGCATGGCAACAGGAGCATCGCAATAAAAAATGCGATTTTGCGCATACTACTTGTTCCTTGATAAAACAAACAACCACATTGCCAGGACGGCAAAAGAGACCCGAAATCAGAGTTTTCTGGAGTTAGAACGCTCACATTAGCATCACGGCAGTTTTTCGCAAGCACGATATGCTACGTTTACATTTTAGTTTTTCGTTACAGCCCATTTCACGGTAAAACACAGCCTGAACTTTGCGTAATAGCTCGCATTTTAGAATGACTTAATGGCAGTTTGTCTACAGGCTTCGCTCATAAAATGTTACACTTGACCCGCTAAACCATCAGGGTAAGAAGGGATGCTTCTCTCCCGTCATATGAATCACCTGGACTATGGTGTTCTTTTTTCTCTTATTTTCCATCACTGATGTTGGCTCTGGCACGATGTCGGAGTTTAGGTTACGGGATACCTGCTAACGATATGATTAAAATCACGAAAGGGCTGAATTTGCCCATAGCTGGCATGCCATCACAGCAAATTTTTTCGAAGAGCGCTGCCAGACATGTTGCTCTGTTAGGGGAAGAGTATGTCGGCATGCGTCCCTCTATGGCTGTGCAAGAGGGCGATCGGGTCCAGAAAGGGCAACTCCTGTTTGAAGATAAAAAGGCACCTGGGGTGCGCTTTACTGCCCCCGCCAGCGGTATCGTCAGCGCTATACATCGCGGCGAGCGGCGGGTTCTGCAATCGGTGGTTATCGAAGTAAATGGCGATGATGCCGTCCATTTCCCCCGTTTTGACTTAGCCGAACTTGCTGGATTAACCCGTGAGAGCGTGCAGAGACAACTGCTGGAGTCCGGACAGTGGACGGCGTTCCGTACCCGTCCTTTCAGTAAAACCCCCGTACCGGGCAGCGTGCCGGCGGCTATTTTCGTTAACGCGATGGATACGAACCCACTGGCGGCCGAACCTCAGCCAATCATATTGCTGCAGCGTGAGGCTTTTGATGCCGGTCTGACTCTGCTGACGCGGCTGACTGACGGTAAAGTCCATGTGTGTCAGGCCAGCGGCGGCAAGCTTGGCGGGCATCCCAGCGGGCAAGTGGCATTCAACCAGTTTGCCGGGCCGCATCCGGCCGGACTGGTGGGGACGCATATCCATTTTATCGAGCCTGTCAGCCTGAAAAAACAGGTCTGGCATCTCAACTATCAGGATGTTATCGCCATTGGGAAATTATTCCTCGAAGGGGAATTGTACAGCGAACGCATCATCTCTCTCGGCGGCCCACAGGTCAAAGAACCTCGTCTGGTGCGAACCTGCTTAGGCGCCTGCCTTGATGAACTACTGGCAGATGAATTGCTGAATGATGAAAACCGCGTCATTTCCGGTTCAGTCCTTAGCGGAACTCACGCGTGTGGGCCTCATGCTTTTCTTGGGCGCTTTCATTTACAGGTCAGCGTGGTGAAAGAGGGGCGTGAGAAGGAGCTGTTCGGCTGGGTGATGCCGGGGAAAGATAAATTCTCCATCACCCGCACCACCTTTGGCCATTTCCTCAGGCATAAACTGTTCAACTTCTCGACCAATACTCACGGTGGAGAGCGCGCGATGGTGCCAATTGGCAACTATGAGCGCGTGATGCCGCTGGATATCCTGCCAACAATGTTGCTGCGTGATTTGCTGGCAGGCGATACCGATAGCGCTCAAGCGCTGGGTTGTCTGGAGCTGGATGAAGAAGACCTGGCGCTTTGCACCTATGTCTGCCCCGGCAAGTATGAATATGGCCCGGTATTGCGCAGTGTGTTAACCCGAATTGAGCAGGAAGGATAAGGATGGGCTTAAAGAAACTGTTCGAAAAACTTGAGCCGCACTTTATGCCGGGTGGCAAGCTGGAGAAATACTACCCGCTGTTCGAAGCGACGGCGACGTTGTTTTACACTCCGGGGCAGGTGACGCGCGGTGCGGCGCATGTCAGAGATGCCATCGATTTGAAGCGGATGATGATTCTGGTCTGGTTCGCGGTGTTCCCGGCGATGTTCTGGGGAATGTATAACGTTGGCCAGCAGACCATTCCGGCGCTGTATAAGCTATATGGCGCCGAACAACTACCGCAGGTTATCGCCGGGAACTGGCACTACAGCATTGCGCAGTGGCTGGGGGTTAGCTTCACCGCTGATGCCGGTTGGCTCAGTATGATGGCGCTGGGAGCGATATTCTTCCTGCCTATCTACATCACCGTGTTTGTTGTCGGCGGATTCTGGGAAGTTCTCTTCGCTATCGTGCGTAAACACGAAGTCAATGAAGGCTTTTTTGTTACCTCAATTCTGTTTGCTCTGATTGTTCCGCCATCGTTGCCGCTCTGGCAGGCCGCACTTGGAATTTCATTTGGGGTTGTCATTGCAAAGGAAATCTTTGGGGGAACCGGACGTAATTTCCTTAACCCTGCTCTTGCGGGACGTGCGTTTTTGTTCTTCGCTTATCCGGCACAGATTTCCGGCGATCTGGTGTGGACCGCTGCTGATGGCTTTTCCGGCGCGACACCGCTATCTCAGTGGGCGAGTGGCGGTGGTGAATCGCTGGTTAACGCTGCTACCGGTCAGCCGGTGAGCTGGATGGACGCCTTTCTGGGGAATATACCGGGCTCGATTGGCGAAGTTTCGACGCTGATGATTCTGATTGGCGGTGCAATCATTATCTTTGGTCGCGTGGCCTCCTGGCGCATTGTCGCCGGGGTCCTGATCGGTATGGTTGCTACCGCGACGCTGTTTAATTTCATTGGTTCTGATACCAATCCGCTGTTTGCTATGCCGTGGTACTGGCATCTGGTGCTCGGCGGTTTTGCTTTCGGCATGATGTTTATGGCGACAGATCCGGTATCGGCGTCGTTTACGGATAAAGGTAAATGGAGCTATGGCCTGCTGATTGGCGTGATGTGCGTACTGATTCGGGTGGTCAATCCGGCTTATCCGGAAGGGATGATGCTGGCGATCCTTTTCGCCAACCTCTTTGCGCCGCTATTCGATTACCTGGTGGTGCGGGCCAATATTAAGCGGAGGAAGTTGCGTGGCTGAGCATAAAAGTAACGATAGCATCGGCAAAACGCTGCTGGTGGTGCTGGTGCTTTGCCTGGTCTGCTCCATCGTGGTTGCCGGTTCTGCCGTGGGGTTGAAATCGCGCCAGCAAGAACAGCGCGCTCTGGATAAACAGCGAAATATTCTGTCGGTTGCTGGTCTGATGACGCCGGGGATGGATGAAGATAACATCGCTGACGTCTTTAACGCCCGAATTTCTCCGCGATTAGTCGATTTATCCACCGGTGAATTGCTGGATAAAGATCCGGGCAAGTTCAATCAGTCCCTGGCGCTGAAAGATCCACAGCAGAGCATCCAACTGGCGGCCAGCCAGGATCCTGCCGGCATCAAACGCCGCAGTAATATTGTCGAAATTTATCTGGTGCGCGATGAAAAGCAGCGGATCCAGGAAATAGTGCTGCCGATTTACGGTAACGGTCTGTGGTCGGTAATGTATGCCTTCGTGGCACTGGAAACAGATGGACGTACGCTCAAAGGGGTTACCTGGTACGATCATGGCGAAACCCCAGGTTTGGGGGGAGAAATAGAAAACCCGAACTGGCGTCAGCAGTTTGTTGGTAAGCAGGTACTCAATGATAAAGGTATGCCTGCGCTGAGAATCGTAAAAGGCGGGGCGCGCCCTGGCGATATACACGCGGTTGATGGGTTGTCAGGCGCAACACTCACCTCGAATGGTGTACAGCATAGTTTTGATTTCTGGATGGGGGAACTGGGCTTTGGGCCATTCCTGCATAAAGTGCGCGAGGGGGAGCTGAATAATGGCTGATTTGGTCGATACGAAAGAAATGAAGCGTGTGCTGGTGGGGCCGCTTCTCGCGAATAACCCTATCACGCTGCAGGTTCTTGGCGTTTGTTCTGCGCTGGCGGTGACCACCAAACTGGAAACTGCTTTCGTTATGACTGTCGCGGTGACGCTGGTTACGGCATTTTCCAGCATGTTTATCTCGATGATCCGTCATCACATACCGAATAGTGTGCGCATTATTGTGCAGATGGCGATTATCGCCTCGCTGGTCATTGTGGTTGACCAGTTGCTGCGCGCTTTTGCTTATGAGATCTCCAAACAACTGTCTGTATTTGTCGGGCTTATTATCACTAACTGTATTGTGATGGGGCGAGCGGAAGCCTATGCCATGAAGTCACCGCCGTTAGCGAGCTTTCTGGACGGTATTGGCAATGGCCTGGGGTATGGCGCGATTCTGATGATTGTCGGTTTCCTGCGTGAACTTATTGGTACTGGCAAGCTGTTTGGAATAACGGTTATGGAGACGGTGCAGAACGGCGGCTGGTATCAGCCAAATGGCCTGTTTCTTTTGGCGCCGAGCGCGTTCTTCATTATCGGTTTGTTGATCTGGGCCGTGCGCAGCTGGAAGCCTGAGCAGCAGGAAAAGGAGTAACCGATTATGGCTCATTACATTAGCCTGTTTGTCCGCGCTGTGTTTGTGGAAAACATGGCTCTGGCCTTCTTTCTGGGAATGTGTACGTTTCTTGCGGTATCGAAAAAGGTCTCGACCGCGTTTGGCCTTGGGCTGACGGTTACCGTGGTGCTTGGATTGTCGGTACCGATTAATAATCTGGTGTATAACCTGGTGCTGCGCGACGGCGCACTGGTGGAAGGCGTCGACTTAAGTTTCCTTAACTTTATCACTTTTATTGGTGTTATTGCGGCGCTGGTACAGATCCTGGAGATGATCCTCGATAAGTATTTCCCGGCGCTCTATAACGCGTTGGGGATCTTCTTACCGTTAATTGCCGTTAACTGTGCGATTTTTGGCGGCGTTTCTTTCATGGTCCAGCGTGACTATAACTTCACTGAATCCATCGTTTACGGCTTCGGCTCAGGCATTGGCTGGATGCTGGCGATTGTGGCGATGGCGGGCATCCGTGAAAAAATGAAGTACGCGAACGTGCCTGCTGGTTTGCGTGGGTTAGGGATCACCTTTATTACCACGGGTCTGATGGCGCTGGGCTTTATGTCATTTTCCGGTGTGCAGCTATAAGGGCGGAAAGTATGGAAATTATTCTTGGCGTAGTGATGTTCACGCTGATCGTCCTGGTGCTATCGGGGCTGATACTTGCTGCGCGTGCAAAGCTGGTGAATGCGGGCGATGTGGTCATTGAAATCAACAACGAAGCGGATAAGCAGATTCGTACTCCTGCGGGGGATAAGCTCCTGAATACGCTCTCCAGCAACGGTATTTTCGTCTCATCAGCCTGCGGTGGCGGCGGTTCATGCGGTCAGTGTCGGGTGATGGTGAAAGAAGGCGGCGGCGATATACTGCCAACCGAACTCTCTCATATCTCCAAACGTGAGGCGAGAGAAGGTTGCCGCCTGGCTTGCCAGGTCGCGGTAAAGCAAAATATGAAAATCGAGCTGCCGGAAGAGATTTTTGGGGTTAAAAAGTGGCAGTGCGAGGTAATCTCCAACGATAACAAAGCCACTTTTATCAAAGAGCTGAAGCTGCGTGTACCGGACGGTGATGAGGTGCCATTCCGCGCAGGCGGCTATATTCAGATTGAGTGTCCGTCACATAAGGTGGCGTATGCCGATTTTGATATCCCGAACGAATACCGGGATGACTGGGAAAAGTTTAATCTTTTCCGCTACGTTTCCGAGGTGAAAGAACCCACGTTGCGCGCCTATTCGATGGCCAACTATCCGCAAGAGAAAGGCATCATTATGCTCAACGTGCGTATTGCGACGCCGCCGCCGCAAGTGCCGGACGCACCGCCGGGTATTATGTCTTCCTATATCTGGTCACTGAAAGCTGGCGATAAAGTTACGATTTCCGGGCCGTTTGGCGAATTTTTTGCCAAAGAGACCAATGCAGAGATGGTGTTTATCGGCGGTGGGGCAGGGATGGCACCAATGCGCTCACATATTTTTGATCAGCTCAAACGACTGCGCAGCACGCGTAAAATTAGTTTCTGGTATGGTGCGCGCTCCCTGCGCGAGATGTTCTACGGCGAAGAATTTGAACAGCTGGCGCGGGATAATCCAAATTTTACCTTCCATGTGGCACTCTCCGATCCGCTGGAGGAAGATAACTGGACCGGGTATACCGGTTTTATCCATAACGTCCTGTATGAAAATTACCTTCGCGATCATCCGGCGCCGGAAGACTGTGAATTTTATATGTGTGGCCCACCGGTTATGAACGCCGCGGTGATTAAAATGCTCAAAGATCTGGGCGTTGAGGATGAAAACATCATGCTGGACGATTTTGGAGGCTGATGATGCTGACGATTTTTGTGGCGACCTTTGTTATTTTTGCGCTGGTTATTCTGGGAATGTCGCTGGGATACCTGATCAAGCGCAAGAGCATTCAGGGGAGCTGTGGCGGGATCGCCTCGCTGGGGATGGAAAAAGTCTGCGACTGCCCTGAGCCCTGTGATGCGCGTAAAAAACGCATTGCTCTTGAGTCGCAGCGTCAGCAAAAGCGCATTCTCTAGTCTCTTCCGTTCCCTTAACCCGGTCAGTCATAGCGACGCCGGGTTATTCACCCCATGATATCCCTCGCCTCTTACAATGCCTCCCTTCTCAATGACCTGATTTATGCTGTATACTTATACAGTTGTGAGTGAGGGTTAACTATGCGCAAAATCATCCATGTTGATATGGACTGTTTCTTCGCGGCGGTTGAAATGCGTGACAACCCGACCCTGCGCGATATTCCTGTTGCTATTGGCGGTAGCCGGGTGCAGCGCGGCGTCATCAGTACGGCCAACTATCCGGCGCGTAAATACGGCGTGCGCAGCGCCATGCCGACCGCCACCGCCCTCAAGCTTTGCCCGCATTTGACCTTGCTGCCCGGCCGTTTTGACGCTTACAAAGAGGCATCGAATCATATCCGGGAGATTTTTTCCCGCTATACCTCGTTAATTGAACCGTTATCGCTGGACGAAGCCTATCTTGATGTTAGCGACAGCGTTCATTGCCAGGGATCCGCGACACGGATGGCGCAGGAGATCCGTGAGACAATTCAGCGCGAGTTAAATTTGACCGCTTCCGCCGGGGTTGCACCAGTAAAATTTCTTGCCAAAATCGCCTCGGATCTGAACAAACCCAACGGTCAGTTTGTCATCGCACCACATCAGGTCGCAGAATTTGTCAAAACATTGCCGTTATCGAAGATCCCGGGTGTTGGTAGAGTTTCAGCAGCGAAGCTGGAAAGCATGGGGTTACGAACCTGCGAAGATGTGCAGAAGAGCGATCTGGCGATGTTGCTTAAGCGTTTTGGTAAATTCGGTCGGATATTATGGGAGCGCAGCCATGGGATCGATGAACGAGAAATCAGCAGCGAGCGGCAGCGTAAATCGATTGGTGTGGAACGTACTCTGGCGGAGGATATCCATCAGTGGGATCTGTGCCAGTCGATTATTGAGAGTCTCTATCCGGAACTGGAACGACGTCTGGCGAAGGTAAAACCCGATTTGCTGATCGCTCGTCAAGGGATCAAACTAAAATTTAACGATTTCCAGCTCACCACGCAGGAACATGTCTGGCCCCGGTTAAATAAAGATGATTTGATCGCTACCGCCTATAAAACCTGGCATGAGCGGCGGGGAGGGAGAGGAGTCAGGCTGGTGGGGCTGCACGTGACGTTACTTGATCCGCAGCTTGAGAGACAACTGGTGCTGGGACTGTAATGATGCCAACCATCAGGCTTTACACAGAAGAGGATTTCCCGGTGCTGTGCGCGATATTTTTCCACGCGGTGAATGGATTACCCACTTTCGTATGGAAAAAATGTGGGACGGGAACGGTAGATTCGCGCGGAAGAGATCCGGCGGCGTGTAACCGCCGGATTATCGCTTACTTAGCCGGAATGGCTTTCAGCAGTTCTGTCAGCAGCGTCCAGTACTGACCAACGCTTTCGATATGAACCTGTTCGTCCGGGGAGTGAGGGCCGGTAATGGTTGGGCCGATAGACACCATATCCATCTCCGGATACGGTTTTTTGAACAAGCCGCATTCCAGGCCTGCGTGGATTATCTGGATGTTCGGCGTCTTGTTGAACAGACGCTGATAGGTTTCACGCACCAGATGCATTACCGGAGAGTTGGCATCCGGTTGCCAGCCCGGATAGGCGCCTTTGGCTTCGGTTTTCGCCCCAGCCAGCTTGCCCAGAGAATCCAGCATGCTCACGACATAATCTTTACCGCTATCGATCAACGAACGAATCAGGCAATGAATCTGTACGTTGTCGCTGGTCATCGTGACGACGCCGACGTTCAGAGAGGTTTCTACCACGCCTTTTGCCACGTCAGAGTTACGGATGACGCCGTTCGGCGTCGCATTAAGAAGGCGGACAAAGCTATCGCGGGATTGTGTCGTCAGCGCAGCCTGGTCGTTAGCGACCGGTTCCAGCAGCACCAGCAGATTTTTCTCTTTGGCCGCCAGTTCGTTTTTCAGGACCTGCTGATAATCATTGACCCGTGCTTTCAGGGCCTCTGTTTTATCCGCGGCTACAGCCAGGCTGGCAAAGGCTTCACGTGGGATCGCGTTACGCAGCGTACCACCGTTGAAATCGACCAGACGCAGATCCAGATCCGCAGCATGATCTGCCAGGAAGCGTGCCAGCAGTTTGTTGGCATTACCTAAACCGAGATGAATTTCACCGCCTGAGTGGCCACCCTTCAGGCCTTTTAGCGTCAGCTTAACGCTCTGGAAACCGGCCGGAATGGCCTCGCGGGTCAGCGGCAGATCGGAGGTGAAATCGATCCCTCCCGCACAGCCCATGTAGATTTCACCTTCTTCTTCGGAGTCGGTATTAATCAGAATATCCGCCTGCAACCAGTTAGCCTGCAGACCAAACGCACCATCCATACCGGCTTCTTCCGTCATGGTCAGCAGCACTTCCAGCGGACCGTGAGCCACGTTGTCGTCAGCCAGTACCGCCAGCGAGGACGCCATGCCGATACCGTTATCCGCGCCGAGCGTGGTGCCGCGTGCTTTGACCCATTCACCGTCGATATAGGGTTGAATCGGGTCTTTAGTAAAGTCATGAACAGTATCGTTATTTTTTTGCGGCACCATATCAAGGTGCGCCTGCAGTACGACCGGCTTGCGGTTTTCCATACCGGCAGTGGCGCCTTTACGAAGCAGTATGTTGCCAACCTTGTCGCGTTCCGCGTGTATGCCTTTTTCTTTTGCCCAGCCCATAATGTGCTCAGCAAGCTGTTCTTCGTGGTAGGAAGGGTGGGGAATGGAGCATATTTTGGCAAAAATATCCCATAACGGTTGTGGGGATAATTGAGACAGTTCAGACACGAGTAAGTCTCCTTACAATCATCTGCAAAAGTCATTTGCAGATCGGGGGTTAGCAATTAAATACACTACAAGCTCAGGCTTGCGCGATGCGGTTGAGAATACCACTTTCCGTGTACTCTGGTAGCGTAAACCACGTAAAAAGCGTTGCCGTATCCGCTTAACGCTGGTTTTTAGCGCGTCAGATCTCTATAATCTCGCGCAACCATTTCCCCATCGAACATTATTTAAGCCGTATTACACAGGCTGGGACACTTCACATGAGCGAAAAATACGTCGTCACCTGGGACATGTTGCAGATTCACGCCCGCAAACTGGCAACCCGTCTGCTGCCGGTTGAACAGTGGAAAGGCATTATTGCCGTTAGCCGTGGAGGTCTGGTACCGGGAGCCCTGTTGGCGCGTGAGCTGGGTATTCGTCATGTTGATACCGTTTGCATTTCAAGTTATGACCATGATAACCAGCGTGAACTGAAAGTACTGAAACGTGCAGAAGGCGACGGAGAAGGCTTCATCGTTATTGATGACCTGGTCGATACCGGAGGCACCGCTGTGGCCATCCGTGAAATGTACCCTAAAGCGCATTTTGTTACCATCTTTGCAAAACCGGCGGGTCGTCCTCTGGTTGATGATTATATTGTTGATATTCCACAAGATACCTGGATTGAACAGCCGTGGGATATGGGCGTCGTGTTTGTACCGCCTATTGCAGGCCGTTAATTTTTCAATACATGCTAATGACCACGCCCGGTTTTGCCGGGCGTGGTTTTTTTTACCTTTGTGCAGGTTACAATAGCTTCAGTGGCAACATGATGGAGACTGCGCATGTCCCAGGATAACCTTAGCGAAACGCTGTTTAAACCCCGATTCAAACATCCGGAAACCTCTACGCTGGTACGTCGGTTTAATACAGGGCTGCAGCAGCCTGTCCAGTCCGCGTTGAGCGGTAATAATGTTGATCGCTGGTATCGGTTGATTAACCGCTTGATGTGGATCTGGCGTGGCGTTACGCCACAGGAGATCCTTGATGTGCAGGCGCGTATCGTGATGAGCGATGCGGAACGCACCGATCCGGAGCTTTACGATACGGTGATCGGCTACCGCGGCGGCAACTGGATCTTTGAGTGGTCCAGACAGGCGATGGACTGGCAACAGAAGGCAGGTCAGGAAGAGGATCTCCTGATGAGCGGGCGTCACTGGCTGCATGCGGCAAACCTGTACAGTATTGCCGCCTATCCGCACATTAAAGGCGATGAACTGGCTGAACAGGCGCAGGTGCTGGCATACCGGGCATATGAGGAAGCGGCTCAACGATTGCCGGGCAAGCTGCGCGAGCTGGAATTCTCCATCCCCGGCGGCGCGCCGATCACGGGGTTCTTGCATATGCCTCCTGGCGAGGGGCCTTTCCCGACGGTATTGATGTGCGGTGGGCTTGACGCACTCCAGACGGATTATTACAACCTGTATGAGCACTACTTTGCGCCACTGGGTATTGCCATGCTGACCGTGGATATGCCCTCAATTGGCTTCTCATCAAAATGTAAGCTGACTCAGGATACCAGTATGCTGCATCAGTATGTCCTGCAGCATCTGTCAAATGTCCCCTGGATCGATCATACACGAGTCGCTGCATTTGGTTTCCGCTTTGGGGCGAATATTGCCGTACGGCTGGGCTATCTTGAATCCCGGCGTCTGAAGGCCGTCGCCTGTCTGGGGCCGGTGGTGCATGAGCTGTTGGTTGACCCGCTGCATCAGGGGCGGGTGCCGGAAATGTATCTTGATGTTTTTGCTTCGCGTCTGGGAATGCATGATGCCTCTGACGAGGCGCTGCGTGTGGAACTGAACCGCTATTCGTTAAAGATCCAGGGATTGCTGGGGCGCCGTTGTCCAACCCCGATGCTTTCAGGTTTCTGGAAAGACGATCCGTTTAGTCCGGAAGAAGAGTCGCGTTTAATTACCTCTTCATCGACAGATGGCAAGCTACTGGAGATTCCGTTTAATCCGGTTTATCGTAATTTCGATCACGCTCTGCGGCAGATTGCTCGCTGGATTAGTTATAGATTCAGTTAATATATTGCGAAATTCTATTGATTTGATAACGTCATTGTATCACTAAAGGAGATCGCAATGACGTTACCGAGTGGACACCTGAAGAGTAAGCTGATTAAGAAATTCACGGCTCTTGGCCCTTATATCCGTGAAGAGCAGTGTGAAGATAACCGCTTCTTTTTCGATTGCCTGGCAGTTTGCGTCAATGTTAAACCCGTGCCGGAAAAGCGTGAGTTCTGGGGATGGTGGATGGAAATGGAAGCAGAGGCTTCTCGTTTCACTTATAGCTATCAGTTTGGTTTATTTGATAAAGAGGGGAAATGGCGCCCGGTTGCCATCGACGATCCTGAAGTCAGTGAAAAACTCGCAAAGACGCTACGCGATTTTCACGAACGAGCCGAGGCGCTGCTGGCGACATTTAGCCTTAAACTTGAGCCAGCCGACGATTTTAGCGAACCGGTTAAGCTTCGGGCCTAATCTTAATCTGAATTATCAATTTTATCGCCAGTAGATAAATCCACGCCTCAGTAGCGTAATGCTGGTCAGTTAAGGGGTGTCAGTTGCGTTTATGGCTGGCTGAGCGGTTCTGTCGATCAGTGGTTCTGGCGAGCATGACGCATTTTTCGTTTTCACCCATTCAGATTTCGTGGTCTGTTCCGTTCACGATAAATACGCGGATATTCGTTATATCCACAGCGTGTGAACGGGCAGGGGGACGTTTCGCCCGTCCCCCTGCACCCCCGGCATGGCGCTGAAAACCTGCCGCTGCGCG
>NZ_JBDYQK010000037.1:0-28909 GCF_043832615.1 Klebsiella sp. KE9456 | reverse complement strand
ATTAAACTTCGTAATGAATTACGTGTTCACTCAGAGACTTGGTATTCATTTATTGTCCGAAGACATTAAGAATCCATGTCACTTTGAGTGCCCACACAGATTGTCTGATAAATTGTTAAAGAGCAGTGCCGCTTCGTTTTCGCTGCGGCGCGGGGTGTGCATATTACGCTTTCCCGCTACAGAGTCAAGCAATTATTTTGCTTTTCCCTGTCGGTTTTCACGGTGACTTTTCACCGCTGAGCCCCGCTGACCCGGCGGCTTGCATGCCGTTGTTCCGTGTCAGTGGAGGCGCATTATAGGGAGTTCTGAGACGTTGACAAGCCCTGTTTTCAAAAATTATTTCAAGCGTCTCTTTTTTGTGCAAAACGCGCTTAAAGCGGCAATTTTTCCAGTGATGCGAAGCCATAACGCTGCAAAACGGGCAAAAGCTTTTCAGTCTCTGCCGTCAACGCCATACAGTATGCAATATTCGCATCGCCGGATTTTGCATCAGGCGCTTCATGTTCCAGCAACCAGACTGTTCGACGCGCAATCGCTGCGCCAGAATCAATCAGGCGTGTTCCTTCCGGCATCACCTGCTGCAACTCTTCTGTGAGCAACGGGAAGTGCGTACAACCTAATACTACTGTATCGGGTGATTCCTGCATTCGCAGCCACGGACGCAGAATCCGGCGCAACTCGTCGAGCGGCACCTCTTCGCCATGCAGCTTCGCTTCCGCCAGTTCCACCAGCTCTGCAGAACCCAGCATTTCTATACGACATTCATTTGCAAAACGAGCGATAAGTTCGCGCGTATAAGGGCGCTTTACCGTCCCACGCGTCGCCAGCAGTCCAACAATACCATTCGCCGTTAAGCGAGCGGCTGGCTTTATCGCCGGAACGACGCCGACAACCGGGAAGGCGAACTTTTCGCGCAGTGCAGGAAGTGAAACGGTACTTGCGGTGTTACAGGCAATAACCGCCAGCGCCAGAGGATAGCGCTGCTGAACGGCGGTAACGACGTCCAGAACGCGTTCAACAATAAACGCTTCGCTCTTTTCACCGTAGGGGAAAGCGACATTGTCGAAAGTATAGATATAGTGCAGATTCGGCAAAAGCTGCCGAATCTCATTGTAAACCGACAGCCCACCGACGCCGGAATCAAACACCAGCACGGTGGGACGTGGATCAGAAGGTGTAGCTGCCAGACAAGGTGTATTCTCGTCCTGCAGTTTGGTAGCCATATACTGTCTCGTAATCTTTATCGAACAGGTTGGCTATTTTACCACGAACTGTGAGATGTGAGGTGACTGGATACGAAACTGCGAGATCCCACAAACTTACACCGCCCAACTTAACGCTCTCAGGCGCATAGGTTACCGGGTCGTAAGTGTTGTCATAACGGGTGCCAAGATAGTGATAGGTCACACCCCAGTCGAAATCATAAACCTGCCAGTCCAACTGGTATTTCACCTGTTGTTTTGCCCGGCGCACCAGCAGCTCGTTGGTTTTCGCATCACGCGCATCGACATAGTCATAGCTGATGCTGTGCGCCAGCGGCCCAGTATCAAACGATGCCGTCGCTTCAATACCTTTAATACGCGCCTTGCCGACGTTGTAATATTTCATCAGCTGCGAGTCGTAGTCGATCAGATTATCGATGTCATTACGATACCCGGACAGGCGCCATGTCACGCCAGACGTCAGGCCTTCAAAGGCCCCTTCCCACTGCTTGCTCTCTTCCGGGTCGAGATTCTGATTACCGTAGAAGCCGTACAGCTGGCCGAGATTCGGCGCTTTGTAGGCGGTGCCATAAGAGGCGATAAAGCGGTAGCCGTCGATAAACTCCCACGCGGCGCTGCTCTGCCAGGTACCGTGCTGGCCAAACTGCGAGTTATCATCGCTACGCGCCGCCCCTTCCAGGGTGAAATCGCCTAACTTTTGCAAGCCAGTGATAAACAGGCCGGTATTACGGATTTCGTAGCCATCGTTCACATAGTTCGTGCCAGGCTCAGTGGTTTGTTTCTGCCAGTCGATTCCAGCGCCAACGTTGCCGTGGCCAACATCGACCGTGTTCGCCCACTGCACATTGTACTGTTTCACTTCATCCAGCGTCGCCGAGGTGTCGTAGCGCCCCAGTCGCGGATCGTAATTGTAGTCCTTACTGTGGCTGTAGCTGGAGGTCAGCTGCGAGTGGAAGATATCCTGATTAAAACGCAGGCCGGCATCCCAGGTCTGGCTATACAACTGGCGAGTGTCAACTAATACGCCACCGTAAGGAGAGCCATCATAGGCCGTCCGGTTGTCATAGCCGTACCCACGCACAAAGCCGCTCCACTCATTGGAGAAGCTATGCTCCAGCGCGCCGTAGATCGTTTTGCTCATAAAGCCATCGCGATCCGGCTGGCGAACGCCACCGGTATTGCCTTCCGCAACCACATCAAAGCCTTTGGTATAGGTATAGTCGCCCGCCAGGGTGACGCGAGTATTACCGCCGAAAGTCTGCTGCGTGCTGCCGCCATAGTTCTGATAGCCATTTGAGCCAACGCCAGCATTGAGCGTGGTGCCGTCCTGGTCGCGAGTGGTAATAATGTTCACCACACCGCCAATCGCGTCTGAGCCGTAGACCGCCGAGCGCGGGCCGCGTACGTATTCAATACGCTGTACCAGAGCGATAGGGAACTGGCTTAAGTCGGAAGAGCCGCTGACGCCCGCCTGATTCAGACGTACGCCATCCACCAAGATTAAGACATGGCTGGAGTTGGTGCCGCGTACGAAAAGAGAGCTCTGCTGCCCCATGCCGCCGTTTTGCGCGATGTCCACGCCCGGTAGGCGGCGCATCACATCGGTGAGAGAGGTTGACTGCCAGCGATCGATATCCTGCCGCGTCACCACGCTCACCGGCGCCAGCACGGTCTCGATAGGTTGAGCCACACGATTTGCTGTCACCACTAACGTATCTGAATTGCTGTCTTGCGCCCAGCCAGAAAAAGCCGTGACGGAGAGCGCCGTCATCAGCGAAGCTTTTTTAATCATTTTAAAAGCATCCGTAATAAACGAAGGATGCCGCCGACGACTATCAATAGCACGCGATGATAGAAGCCAAATGCGACGTGTTCCGGCAGGTCTTCGGGCTCGGGGTGTTTAATGGATGAGGACTTCCCGCAAAAAAATCGCAGTGTCTGCACAATGCGCTCATCCCACCTTTCCTTACCGCTGCGCGTCAGCTCCAGATTTACACTGGATTCCCTATTAACTCACAGGACCGGTAACACGATGCTATAATTAGAAACATATAGAAGTCCAGACTTCTACGGTTATATTCCCTTATATCATCAATGGCTGGACATCCCCGGCACTTTCCCTACAATCCCCGCGTACTTATTTTATTCAGGATGCATCATGACCCCCGAACACCTTCCTACCGAACAATATGAAGCGCAGCTGGCAGAAAAAGTCGTCCGCTTGCAGAAAATGATGGCGCCTTTTGCCGCACCGGTTGCGGAAGTGTTTCGTTCGCCGGTCAACCATTATCGCATGCGCGCGGAATTCCGCCTGTGGCACGATGGCGATGACCTGTATCACATTATATTTGACCAGCAGACAAAATCCCGCATCAGGGTGAATACTTTCCCGGCCGCCAGTGAACTGATCAATCAGTTAATGACCGCCGTAATTGAGGGCGTGCGCAATAACCCGGTACTGCGTCATAAACTGTTTCAGGTCGATTACCTGACCACGCTGAGCAACCAGGCCGTGATATCACTGCTGTATCATAAAAAACTCGACGATGAGTGGCGTCAGCAGGCGGAACGCTTTCGCGATGCACTGCGGGCACAAAATCTGAACGTGCATCTGGTTGGCCGTGCAACTAAGACTAAAATCGAGCTGGATCAGGACTATATCGATGAGCGTTTACCGGTTGGCGGGCGTGAAATGGTCTATCGCCAGGTGGAGAATAGCTTCACTCAGCCGAACGCGGCGATGAACATTCAGATGCTGGAATGGGCGATCGACGCGACAAAAGACGCAACCGGCGATTTGCTTGAGCTGTACTGCGGTAACGGCAACTTTTCGCTGGCGCTGGCGCGAAATTTCGACCGCGTGCTGGCAACGGAAATCGCTAAACCGTCCGTGGCGGCGGCGCAATACAACATTGCCGCCAACCATATTGATAATGTACAAATTATCCGTATGTCAGCGGAAGAGTTTACTCAGGCGATGAACGGCGTGCGGGAGTTTAACCGCTTGCAGGGGATCGACCTCAAAAGCTACCAGTGTGAGACGATTTTCGTCGATCCGCCGCGCAGCGGTCTGGATAGCGAAACGGAAAAGATGGTGCAGGCATACTCGCGTATTCTGTATATCTCCTGTAACCCGGAGACCCTGTGCCAGAATCTGGAAACGCTAAGTAAAACGCACGAGGTCACCCGCCTGGCGCTATTCGACCAGTTCCCCTATACCCACCATATGGAATGCGGTGTACTGCTAACGAAAAAATAAAGATCCGGAGAAAACCCGGCAACCGCAGTGTTGCCGGGCGAGAGATTATTCAGTTGCCGTACTCTTGCGGTTACGCACTTTATAGCCAATCCAGAACACCATAATCACCGACAGTACCGCCGGGAAGAAATTAGAGCCAATATCCGGATATTCCGCACGCACCACGGTGCTGTAAACCAGAACGCCGAGGATAAAACAGGCGGCGGCCAGGCCCGGTAAACCGACCGGCATACTGCAATTGCGATAACGCTGATGCAGGCAGTAAACCGTCAGCACCAGCGACAAAATCGGGAAGATGGAAAAAGGGACAATTGAGCTGAATAGCGCAGCGAAAGTTCCATTAATGGACAGGCCTGCGATCAACGCCAGCAGCAGTGTACCTCTATCTTGTATTGAGTGTTTCATTGATCGTCCTTCACGTTATGCGGAATGATTTGATATTTTTTCTTGTTCACGGCGATACCAGTAGTACGCGCCTTTCGAGATCATTCTGAGCTGCAGTACCAGCCGCTCTTCCAGCTGCCGACGCTGTTCGGGGCTCACATCCAGAGCCTCGGCGCCGGCGCTAAACACGATGGTGACCATCGCTTCAGCCTGCGCTTCGGTAAACGCTCGCGGCATATGGTTTTCGATTTCTAAATAGTCGGCAAGTTCCGCGATAAAATGCTGAATTTCACGGGCGACTGCGGCACGAAACGCCGAAGAAGTACCGGAACGCTCACGCAGTAACAGACGGAAAGCGTTCGGGTTATTACCAATAAATTCCATAAAAGTAGAAACAGAAGTACGGATTACGCTGCCACCTTTAGCGATACGCTGACGTGCCTGGCGCATGAGCTGACGCAACATCAGACCACTTTCATCAACCATGGTCAAACCAAGCTCATCAACATCACGGAAATGTCGGTAAAAGGACGTTGGGGCGATCCCTGCTTCCCGCGCAACTTCACGCAGGCTCAAACTGGCAAAACTCCGCTCAGCACTTAGCTGGCTAAATGCTGCCTCCACCAGCGAACGCCGGGTTTTTTCTTTTTGTTGCGCTCTTACGCCCATCACGTTATCTGAATCCTTCCACATGTCCTGCTGGCACTATACCAGAGATCAGATCTAATCTGGTTACACTGGATTGTGAATGATTGTTTACGAGTTGTTTCTACTTTTATGCCGCAAAAAAGCACAACGATAATTGGGTTAAAGTGCGGCAAATGTTATCATCGTGTTTATTTTATGTATAAAACAGGTGAGTAATGCCATGACACACTCTTGGGATTATGATGCAATTGTGATCGGTTCCGGCCCTGGCGGAGAAGGCGCCGCCATGGGACTGGTGAAACAAGGAGCGCGCGTTGCCGTCATCGAACGCTACCATAACGTCGGCGGCGGTTGTACCCACTGGGGCACCATCCCGTCGAAAGCCCTCCGCCATGCCGTCAGCCGTATTATCGAGTTTAATCAAAACCCCCTCTACAGCGACCACTCCCGCCTTCTCCGTTCTTCCTTCGCCGACATTCTGAATCATGCCGACAGCGTTATTAACCAACAAACCCATATGCGCCAGGGGTTCTATGAGCGTAACCACTGTGAAATTTTACAGGGTAACGCCCACTTCGTTGATGAACACACTCTCGCGCTGGAATGCCACGATGGCACCATTGAAACCGTAACGGCGGAAAAGTTCGTGATTGCCTGCGGGTCGCGCCCTTATCATCCGGCCGATGTCGATTTTCATCACCCGCGCATTTATGACAGCGACTCTATTCTCAGCCTGCACCACGAGCCGCGCCATGTGATTATCTACGGAGCCGGGGTAATCGGTTGCGAATATGCCTCGATCTTCCGCGGTATGGAGGTGAAGGTTGATCTGATCAACACCCGCGATCGCCTGCTGGCATTTCTCGATCAGGAGATGTCAGATTCGCTCTCCTATCACTTCTGGAACAGCGGCGTGGTGATCCGTCACAATGAAGAGTATGAGAAAATTGAAGGCGTGGATGACGGCGTCATCATGCACCTGCAATCCGGCAAAAAACTGAAAGCGGACTGCCTGCTATACGCCAACGGCCGCACCGGAAATACCGACTCCCTGGCACTGGAAAATATCGGCCTGCAAACAGACAGCCGTGGCCAGTTGAAGGTCAACAGTATGTATCAGACCGCCCTGCCACATATTTATGCCGTCGGCGATGTAATTGGTTATCCAAGCCTGGCTTCCGCCGCCTACGATCAGGGGCGTATTGCCGCCCAGGCGCTGGTAAAAGGTGAAGCTTCAGCCCATCTGATTGAAGACATCCCGACAGGGATCTACACCATTCCGGAAATCAGCTCCGTCGGTAAAACTGAGCAACAGCTCACCGCGATGAAAGTGCCTTATGAGGTGGGGCGCGCACAGTTCAAACATCTGGCGCGGGCGCAGATTGTCGGCATGAGCGTCGGGACGTTAAAGATCCTGTTTCATCGCGAAACGAAAGAGATCCTCGGTATACATTGCTTTGGCGAACGCGCGGCCGAAATTATTCATATCGGCCAGGCGATTATGGAGCAGAAAGGTGGCGGTAACACCATTGAGTACTTCGTTAACACCACCTTCAACTACCCAACCATGGCGGAAGCCTATCGGGTCGCTGCGTTAAATGGCTTAAACCGCCTGTTTTAACGCTGCATCGAAATGGCCATCCATCTTACCGCGGATGGCCTCCGCCAGATGCTCATAGCGGCTACGCAGCGGCGAGCCCGGGCGATAAACCAACCCGACGGTACGTTTCGGCTCTGGCTTAATACACGGCACATAGACTACGCCATCGCGTTTTTTCTCCTGCGGCACGGCTAAAGCGGGTAACAGCGTGATGCCACTACCGGCGGCTACCATATTGCGCAGCGTTTCGAGACTGGTCGCCCGGAAATGTGTGTCTTCATCTGCACCGGCTTCAAAACAAAAACCCATCGCCTGATCGCGCAGACAATGGCCGTCTTCGAGCATCAGCAGCTTTTCCCCGGCGAGGTCCGACATCGGTACGCGGTCACGGTTCTCCCACGGATGATCTTCATTGATAGCAAGTATCATCGGCTCATCAAACAGCGGCACCTCAATAAAGGCTTCGCTCTCTTTGACCAGTGCCAGAATCGCACAGTCCAGCTTACCGCTGTCAAGCTGAGCCAGCAGTTGGTGGGTTTGCGCCTCATGCAAATACATTTCCAGCTTCGGAAAGGTCTGGTGCAACATTGGGATAATCAGTGGCAACAGATAAGGGCCAATCGTCGGGATCAGGCCGATATGCAATGGCCCGGACATCGTTTCCCCCTGCTGGCTTGCCATTTCCTTGAGCACTTTCACTTCGCGTAACACGGTACGCGCCTGATCGACCAACAGTAACCCCGCCTGGGTGAACAGAACCTTACGGCTGGTGCGCTCCAGCAACATCACGCCAAGCTCATCCTCCAGTTTCCGGATTTGCCCACTGAGCGTAGGTTGGCTCACATGACAAGAGTCCGCCGCACGGCGGAAGTGGCGGTGTTCGGCTAGCGCTACCAGATATTCAAGATCGCGAATATTCATTATTCATCCTCCATCGCCACGATAGTTCATGGCGATAGATAGAATAGCAATGAACGATTATCCCTATCAAGTTTTCTGTTCAAGAATAAATCGATAAATCAGGGAAACTTTATAACATCATTAAGTCCCCTCATCGATTATCTCCCGGATAATTAAAGCCAACGTGAACTTTTGCGGACCTTGCGTCCGCTTTTTTTTTGCATAAAAAAGCCCGGATTAATCACTAAGAGATGATCGGATGAAAATAGATTGTTAATCGCGATCCACAGAACTCAGGGCATCAGCGACATGCCTGAATCGTTCGAACCGTCTACGCAGCAATTGATGCTTCTCTGCGTCAGGCTCCAGACGAATCACCGGCGGCTGAGTCGCATTAATCGCTTGCTCAAAACCGACATAATCCCCCGTCCCTACGGCCGCGCACATCGCCGCCGCCCGGCAGCCAGACTGCGCCACGTCCACAATCTCAAGTGGGAGATTGCTGGCATCGCAAAACATCTGCATCCAGATATGTGAATGTGTGGGGCCACCGGTAAAACGAATTGTTTGAGTCCCCTCACTAAGCTGCAATAGTTTGTCCTGATGCAGCAAATGCGAGAACACAATTCCCTGATAGATAGCGAAAACCATGTCCTCTGCGCTGTGATGTCCTCCCAACCCAAAGAACCCGCCACTTAATGAATCACAATAATTCGAACCGTATAGCCAGGGGAAAAACAGAATACAGTCCGGTTTCTCATACCCACGTTCTACCCACTGGTTAAGCGTGTCATGATCGTCCTGCAGTTCCGGGAAAAAGTGCTGAATAAACCAGGTCAGATTACTGGCGGAGGTGGGGCTGCCTTCATGAGCGAAATAGTGTCCCGGAATACTGAATTTACCCCATACATACGGATAATCTGCCGGGATAATTCCATCAAAAACACGGGTGGCAATAGACCACGTCCCGGCGACGGCACTTAACTGTGTACTGTCATAGACGCCAGAAGTGATGGCTGCGCCAACCACATCAAACACACCGCCAAATACCGGCGTTCCTGTTTTCAATCCACATAACGTAGCCGCTTCAAGCGTTAGCGTCCCCGCCAGTTCTGCAGAGCCAATCACCTTCGGCATGCATTCGAACATCTCCTCTATGCCGAATAGAGCAAACAGCGTTGCGTCGAAAGTATTACGCTGCAAATTAAATAACTGACTGCCCGAAATATTGGTTTCTTCACAGGTAAACTCCGCCGTCAGACGAAAACGAATGTAATCGTGAGCCATCAACACATAGCCCGTTCGCGCGTAGTTTTCCGGTTCGTGTTGTTTCAACCACCTCAGCAAAGCCGCCGGATGTGAAGGCCACAACTGCTGAAAACTGTGCGGATACGCCAGACGATCGATCTCCTGCGCTTTCAAGGCTGCAACCAAAGACTGTGCCCGCGAATCCGAAGAGACAATCCCGTTGCGTACCGGCCTTCCTGATTTATCCACCAGGTAAAGGCCTTTGCCGTGTGAAGAAAAACTAATCCCGCGAATCTGTTCCGCCGACAGGTGACTTTCAGCCAGCGCACGCCTAATCACCTCACAGGTTGCCCTCCAAAGGTCTTCCATGTCACGCTCACAAAATCCCGGCTGTGGGCTGAGTAGCGGTAAGATCTGAGCAGCCACCGTGATTTCCCGGCCCTCGGCAGTATAGATACCCGCCTTGGTGACGGTACCGCCCAAATCAATGCCCATAAAGTAATGGCTCATTGTCTTCTCCCTATCCTGCGATAAGCGACCGATCGTCATACCATCCCGCCGCCTGCATCTTACTTTCTATCCACTGCCGCGCGTGGATAATTTCCAGTAACGGTTCGGCGGACTTTTCTGTCCACATCTCAATCAGGAAAGTACCCCGGTAGTTCAGACGACGTAATATTCTGAATAACATGACGAAGTCCACGCATCCTTCACCAAAGGGAACATCGCGGAACTGCCCTGGAGACTCTGCCGTCACCGGGAAGGTATCCTTAAGATGAATGGCCGCAATTCGGTCAATACCTTTTACCAGCTCGCTCTCCAGCTCATTGCCCCATGCCGTGAGATTGCCCACGTCGGGGTAAACGGAAAACCACGGAGAATTAATTTTCGCATCCAGTACCTTCCATTTACTGATGGAGTTGATAAAGGGCGTATCCATAATTTCCACAGCACACATTACCTGTGCGGCGGCGGCCTGCTCTGCCACCCAGGCCATCGCCTCTTCAAACGAGGCGATGGTATCGTCATTCTGCGGCTCATAGTAAACGTCATACCCGGCAAGCTGAATGGTTCGAATCCCCAGGTCTTGCGCCAGCCGCAATGCTTTTTGCATAATCATTCGCGCTTGCTGGCGAATATCGCTATCGTGGCTGCCAAACGGGAACCGACGATGAGCAGATAAACACAGGGTCGGAATACGCACTCCGGTTTTCTGAATCGCGCTGATGATTTCCATGCGTTCGGCAAGCGACCAGTCCAGACGAGCCAGCCGTTCCTCACTTTCATCTACTGACATTTCAACAAAATCGAAACCACATGATTTCGCAAGAGCCAGTTTTTCTACCCAACTGGTATTCCTGGGGAGTGCCTTTTCATAAATACCTAATGGATGGCTACGCATTATCTTCCCTCACGAGTGGCCAGTTGTTGTTGAAAGGCTTTCAGGCTGTTATTCATGGCACGCCGCGCCTGCCATTTCTGTTTGAAGAATTTAAACGCCAGGGCGGCAATTAATGTCATTCCCCAAACGGCCAGATTGAAATGCAGACTGAGACCTGAAAGGCTTAATCCGGTGGCGATCACCTGAAGCACCAACAGCGCGCAGAAGACATGACCGACTTTGCCAACTCCGCCAAACGGATCGGTACCGCCCAGGACAATGGCCAGCACTGTCAGCAGTAGATAAGAATCGCCATAGCCCATACGCGCAGAGTTAAAGCGGGCCAACATAATGAGCCCAGCCAGCACGCAGAGCAGACTGGACAGCGCATAAATCGCAATCAGTACACGGTCAGTCCGAATACCGCTAAACCAGGTTGCGTTGATATTGCTGCCGCACATGTAAATCACTTTTCCCGTGCGGGTTTTTCCGAGAAACAGCGCCAGCATGATCGTCGCGACGATAAAAATCACCATGGGAACGGGTATGCCATAAACCACTTCCGAGCCGATACTGCGGACAATCGGCGGCATCCCACTCAGCGCAGCGCCCTTGGTGAGATAGATACCAATGCCGCTGATAATCGTCATGCTGCCCAGCGTGACCAGAATCGGGTGAGCCCCAACCCGGGAAATAATCATCCCCGTAATGGCTCCAATTACGATGGCAATGATCATCGCTCCCAGTAATGCCAGAAATAGCCACCCTAACTGCAGGACAGTGGACGCATCCGCGGGCACAAACCGGATTAACAGCCAGGCCATAAACAAACTGGTCAGATTCGCAGTACCGATAATTGCCAGGTTCAGCCCGCCACTCAACATGGGGACAAACATCGCGAAGGTGAGCAGTCCCAGCTCCGGCAACTGGAAGGCAATGCTCAGAAACGTATTATCAGTAAAAAAACGTCCGGGCATCGCCAGACTAAATGCCACCACGGCAAAAAAACATATCGCCAGTAAACCGGAGCTGGTGCCATCGATTGGTAAAAATGCCTGTTTTTTCATTTCAAGCCCCTTGTCAGACGAACCCAACGTCCGTTTCTTTACGTTTTTTGTAATGGGTAACGCAGATAGCCGAGACAATGACTACCCCGATGACAATATTGACGAAGTAGCTGGACACACCGATCAGATTGAGACCATTTTTGAGTATCCCGATAAGGAACACCCCCATCAGCGTACCCATCACGGAACCGCGTCCACCGGATAAGCTCGCCCCTCCCAGTACCGCGGCCGCCAGGACATCCAACTCCCCTCCAACCAACGCATTGGGAACCACTTCGCTCATACGATACGCCTGCAGCATTCCGCCTATCGCCGCTGCGGCGCCAAGATAGCCATAGGCGAACAGATAAATCAGTGAAACCCGAATACCGATTCGCCGCGCCGACTCCGCACTGCCCCCGACGGCATAAAGCTGACGTCCGATGTGAGTTTTATTCATGATCATCCAGGTGAAGCAGGCCATACCCAGCATGACCGCCAACGGCAATCCGACCTGATACATTTCCCCTTCAATCTCAAAGCTAAAAAGGGATCGCTGCGTAACCCACCAGTCGGGTAAGTCGTAAATGCTGTGACCGTTCGTCAACCACATCAGCATGCCAAACAGCAGCGACTGCATACTGATAGTGATAATGATGGAAACCACATTGAGGTAATAAATCAGGATCGCGTTGATCAAGCCAAATATCACACCCAGCGCGATCGCGAGCCCAAGACACAGCAAGGGATTGGTGACCGTTCCACTAAGCAGCAACGACGCCACTACGTACTGCACGACGGAAGCGACGGCTGCAAATGAAATATCAATACCGCCGGTCACCAGGACGACAAACAAACCGAGGGCGAAAATCCCCGTCACGGCATAGCTTTCGGTAAGATCCAGCAGATTCTGAATCGACAGGAATTCATCGCTCATCAGAGAAAAAAACGCCAACATCAGAACAATGACCCACCCCAGCCATCCTTCAACCGAACGTGGAAATCGGGGCTGCAATACATTAGCCATTAATCACCTCCGCGAATTGCTGTTCCGTATAACAAGAAGGCAGCAGTTCATTAATAATCTTCCCACGCTGCATATGGAAAATACGATCGCAGTTGTAATAGGCTTCTGGTGCCTCATCAGTAATCAGCAATACGGAAATACCGACCCCGGAAAGCCGATGAATAAGCTGATAAATGCTGTCTTTCGCGCCGATATCTACACCAACGGTTGGTGCATCCAGAATCAGGACTTTCGGACGCGTTAAAATCCATTTCGCCAACACCACTTTTTGCTGATTACCGCCCGAAAGGGTAGACAGTGGGTTATCAGGATCGGCGACTTTAATATCCAGATCCTGAATCCATTCCTTAACAAGGGTCGACTGGCGCTTTTCATCAATGCACTGCCACGGTGTTTTTAACCGATTCAAAATTGAGAGCACCATATTGTCGCTGACTGACTGTGGTAAAACGGCCCCCAGTGTCAGGCGATCTTCAGAGACATAGGCAATACCCAGGTTCACGGCTTGCGTATTATCTTTAATCGCGACTTTCTTCCCCTCCAGATAAATATCACCACTATCCGGATGCGTGATACCAAAAAGACTTAACGCCAGCTCTGTTCGTCCTGAACCTAATAAACCACACAATCCCAGCACTTCGCCCTGATGAAGCTGAAAAGAAATATCGTCAAACTGCCCTTTCCGACTTAATTTACTCAATTCAAGAACAACTTTTCCGCCAATGCTATTTGGCAATTTTTTCTGATGAACGATTGTTTTGCCAGTCATCAGCTCAGTAATGTGTCCAGGTGACAATAAATCTGCGGCCCAGGTGCCAATGATCTCACCGTCGCGAATCACCGTAATGCGATCAGAAATTTCTTTCACTTCATCCAGTCGGTGACTGACAAAAACTACAGTAATATTTTTCTCGCGAAGATAATTCACCGTACGTAGAAGCTGGTTAACTTCAGTACGAGTCAGTGACGCCGTGGGTTCATCCATAATAACCAGCCTGGCTTCCGCGACCAGGGCACGACAAATCGCCACCTGCTGGCGTTGTGCAATAGGCAAATGCTGAACCAGCGCATCCGCATTGAGATTGAAATTCAATTCCTGGATGATTTTTTGCGATACGGTTTTAAGGTGGGATTTTTTATGCCAGCGCAAATACCCTTTCAGGTTGTACTCAAAGGCAATATTTTCCGCTACCGTCAGGTTAGGAAACAAAGAGAGATCCTGGTAAATAACCTGAATGCCTAATTCGCGTGCTTTATCAGGTGACAGTCTTTGCCAGGATTTATCATCAATGATAATTTCGCTGCCGGTATCCGGGGTATAAACTCCGCTCAGTGTTTTTATCAACGTGCTTTTACCACAACCGTTCGCACCCGCAAGACAGTGAACCTCACCTTTATTAATCGTGAGATCAATATTTTTTAATGCCTGATGACCACCAAAGCTTTTAGTCAGTGACTTTAATGTCACTAACGGCTCACCCGCATTTCGCTCTGTACTATGAGGCATCTTGCTGCTCCTGAACGACGGTAAGGATGTCCGGGCCAGCAACGACCCGGAGGCGCATAGGCATTACAAACCTAATTTCACTAAACGTTGCGTATTTTCGAGATCGAGTTTTTCAGGGTTATCGCTCAGAATAGTGTTGTTCTGAACTTTAATTTCCCCCATATCACCGAGTGTTACGCCATCTTTAATGGGTTCGCCGTTCATCATTGCGGTTGCAACCTGGACAAAGACTTTGCCTGCCGTCATTGGGTTAGAAATATAGCCGCCATCAATGGCTCCTTTTTCCAGCAGTTTAATTCCCTGACCTGGCGTGAAAGTGCCAAATACGCAAATCGCATCGTTTTTCTTGCGTTTATCAATGGCACGGCCAGCACCAATCGGACCTTGCGAACCAAATGACATGATGCCTTTGAGATCTTTATATTTAGACATCAGGTCATTCGCAGTACGCATCGAATCATCCACTGATTCCGCCACGCCAAAGCGATCTTCTACCAGTGTCATTTTGGGATAATGTTCTTTTTGATAGGCAATAGCGGCATCGGCCCAATCATTCACCAGCGGTACCGTCAGACTGCCCACAAACATGGCGTACTTGCCTTCTTCACCCATACATTTAGCCATGTCTTTCATATGATTGGCGCCCATGGTTTGGGTGTTCAGTAATTCAAAATCCCAGTCCGCATTGGCCTGGTTCGGCGACTCATGGGTAATGACTTTAATACCGGCTTCCTGAGCGCGCTTCAGCACTGGCTCCAGGACTTTTGCATCATTTGGCACAACGCCAATCACATCGACTTTTTTGGCAATTAAATCTTCAATAGCGCGGACCTGCTCAGCCGGGTCTGCAGTGGTCGGCCCGACTTGCCACGCGTTAACGCCCAATGCTTTTCCTTCTTGCTTGATGCCTTGTTCCATCACGTTAAACCACGGAATGCCCCCAACCTTGACCACGACTCCCATCGTAAAAGGTTTGTTTGCTTTTTGCGGTGTGGCGGGTTGTTCTGCCCGGGCAGAAATAGACGTTAAAACAGCAGTAATCAGGCAGGGTAAGAGTAATTTTTTCATCGTAATTTCCTTAAGAAATAGCTTTATGTGTCAGGAAAACCCGATAAAAATATCAGCCTGACCTTTTATTAATTCTGACTTTTCTCTGACATTAGCTAAATAATCGGTAAGTAACATCAACTACTCAGTAAACTATTTACATCTATGACTTATTGACTTCGACAACATTTAACTGTGGATGCAAGTTACGGTAACGCTCATCAGGGGAACTGTCGGTGACCATAATATCAATTTCATCCAGCATACATATTTTACTAAAGGCAAACTGCTCGAATTTACTGGAGTCAACCATTAATATTTTCTGCGCTGAAACCTGAAGCATTACCTGTTTCAACCTGGCATTGATTTCACTACCATCGCGGATCCCATTTTCCAGATTCAATCCCTGGCAGGAAAAAAATAAACTATTAATCTGAAAATTTCTGATAGCACTTTCCGCAACCGGGCCATGAAAATCATCATGACGTTCCGAATACTCTCCGCCAACGCCAATAATACGGACTTTATCGCGGCAAGCAAGAGCCTGGATAATACGGAGTGAGTTGGTCACGACGGTAATATCAATATCCGGAATTTGCCGTGCCAGGAACCAACAGGTACTGCTGTTATCCATTAAAATACAGTCTCCGGGATGAATAAACTGTAGCGCTGCCTTAGTGATTTTGGCTTTAATATCAGGATGTTCTTCGGTACGCTTACGGAATGATTCCGCTCGATCCACGCTGTTTATCTGACAGGTGTTATCTTCAAGAACTCCCGACGTAACCTCAGGAATATCCAGTGAAACCGCGCCACCAAAGCTACGGGACAGTTTCTTATTTTTTTCCAGTCTTGTCAGATCCCGGCGAATCGTTTCCTGCGATACCTGACATAATTGTGACAGTTCCGTAACGCGTACCGCTCCTTGTTTCTGAACCTGCGCACAAATCATTTTATAACGTTCTGCCTGCAGCATAATATCGACTCACAATGACCGATTTCATTATGCCTGTATAATTAATCTTTTTGCTGTGAATTAAAGTGAGTCGTGTCAAAGATCGTTTTACAGGAATGACACACAGCTAGCAGCGTGATATAAATCATTAATCATAATGCAATAAAAACAACCATCAATAAAATAAAGTGATACTCATCACATATTAGCCCTTTTCCGTTTTAATAATCCCACAACAAAACTCCATATCGGGCATAAACGGGCATACAGACAGGCGCAATTCATGCCCGAATAGTTCTGATTTTGACCGTTTACGCGGTATTACTTCCCTACGACATTCGCCTATATTTTACATCTTATTTATTCGGCGTAATTTAAATAACTATTCCTTCATTCTATACAAATTAATGAACGCGCACATCTCCGCTTTCTTTAAACATTAAAACGGTAATCCAGGAGTAAAAAATGAATACGCTGAAGCAAAACGTGCTTGATGCTAATTTATCCCTGCCAGTTCATAAACTGGTCACTTTCACCTGGGGAAATGTTAGCGGTATCGATCGTGAAAAAGGACTCATGGTCATCAAACCCTCGGGAGTCGAATATAACAACATGAACCTGGATGATATGGTCATCATTGATATTCACAGCGGGAGAGTAGTCGAGGGAAATAAAAAACCCTCGTCTGATACTGATACTCACCTAGCTCTGTACCAGGCCTTTCCTGATATTGGCGGTATCGTTCATACCCATTCTCGCCACGCCACCATTTGGTCGCAGGCGGGTAAAGATTTGATGCCGCTGGGGACCACGCACGCAGATTATTTTTATGGTGCCATTCCTTGTACGCGCCCCATGCTGGATGACGAAATCAACGGACGCTATGAATACGACACCGGCAACGTCATTATTGAAACCTTTAAACAACGGGGAATCTCTGCCCGCGATATTCCTGCGGTACTAGTAAACAGTCACGGTCCTTTTGCCTGGGGAACCGATCCGGCGAATGCCGTGCATAACGCTGTTGTACTGGAGGAGATCGCCTATATGAATTTGTTTACACAGCAGTTACAACCACAGCTCACCGCTATGCAGCAAACACTACTGGATAAGCACTTTTTGAGGAAACATGGCGCGAATGCATATTACGGCCAATAAAGTGAGCCTGAAAGCATAAAAAAGCCCGGCTTAACGCCAGGCGCTGAATGAAACCGAATAACCGTCAGGCGAGACGCGCTTTCGCATAGCTGATCGCCTGCGCAACCTGCTGCGGCGAAACGCCGCCTTTGGCGGCACGCTTATCAAGGCACGACTTCAGCGACAGAATCGGATAGACGTCATCCGCGATAACGCCGCTAAATTTTTGCAGATCGGCCAGAGAAAGGTCTTCCAGCGGCTTACCCTGGGCGATGGCTTCAACCACCGCTTCACCAACAATATGGTGCGCCTCACGGAACGGAACGCCTTTAGCGACCAGATAATCCGCCAACTCGGTCGCGTTCGCATAACCCTGCTGCGCCGCTTCTTCACAACGCGGACGTTTCACCTGGATACCGTCCAGCACCAGCGCCGCCATATGCAGACAGTCGAGCCAGGTGTCGAGCGCGTCAAACATCCCTTCTTTATCTTCCTGCATATCTTTGTTGTAAGCCAGCGGCAGCCCTTTGAGGGTCATCATCATCCCCGTCAGCGCACCCTGCACGCGACCGCATTTGCCGCGGATCAGTTCTAACGCATCCGGGTTTTTCTTTTGCGGCATCAAGGAAGAGCCGGACGTTACGCGATCGGAGAGCTCAACAAAGTTCGCTTCGCCGGTATTAAAGAAAATCAGGTCTTCCGCAAAACGCGACAGGTGCACCATACCGATGGCGGCATCGGACAGCAGTTCCACGACATGGTCACGATCGGACACGCTATCCAGGCTGTTACGGGTCGCCGAAGAGAATCCCAGCCAGCCTGCAAGCTGCTCACGATCGATTTCATAGGCCGTACCCGCCAGCGCACCGCAGCCCAGCGGGCTGACGTCCAGACGCTTCAGCGTGTCCAGCAGGCGGCTTTCATCACGGGCCAGCATTTCAACATAAGCCAGACACCAGTGCGCAAAAGTCACCGGCTGCGCGCGCTGCAGGTGAGTATAACCCGGCATCACCGCGTCCTGATTATTCTGCGCGGTTTCGACCAGCGCGCTTTGCAACTGACGATTCGCCGACAGCAGCTCCACAACCGTATCCTTGCACCAGAGCTTCAGGTCAGTGGCGACCTGGTCATTACGGCTACGTCCGGTATGCAGCTTTTTCCCCAACTGGCCGACTTTATCGATCAGCTTGCCTTCTACCCAGCTGTGAATATCTTCGGCATCGCTTGCGAGGATTTGCTGAGGATTAGCCCGCACCTCTTCCAGTAAAATATTCAGCGCCGCTTCCAGTTGCTGCTGTTCATCGGCGGTTAATACACCGACCGTCACCAGCGCTTTAGACCAGGCAACAGAGCCAACGATATCCTGCTCCGCCAGGCGATAGTCAAAGCGCAAAGAGTCATTGAACTGTTTGAACCGCTGATCCGCTGCCTGAGTAAAACGCCCACCCCAAAGTGCCATAACATGCTTCCTTAATATCTTTGAATTTTACTGCCCGGTGGGCTGCGCTTACCGGGCCGACAAAAATGATAAATTAATTATGCCAGAATACGCGTGCCGATTGGCGTACCGTTAAACAACGCCGGGAGCTGCTCGGCATGACGCCAGGAAGCGATATCCACAGGGCGACCTAAAGTACGAGCCGCATCCAGCGCGGCGTTCACCTTGACGATCATCCCGTCGGTGATAATACCCTGCTCGATCAGCTGTTCAGCCTTCTCCGCCGTCATTTCAGCAATGCGCTGGCCTTTACCATCAAGAATACCGCTGACATCGGACAGCAGAATCAGGTCTGCACCGAGCGTTGCCGCCAGCGCCGTCGCCGCCTGGTCAGCGTTAACGTTCATCAACTGACCGTCGTCAGTCACGCCAATTGAGCTCACTACCGGCAAATACCCTCCCGCCAGCAGCGTATTGATCAACGTCGGGGAGCCCGGTTGAGCAAACCCGACGTGGCCCAGTTCTTCATCAAGCTGAGTCACCTTAACGCTGTCGCCATCGCCGAGGAACAGCCCGACAGAAGCCAGACCGTGTTTTTTCGCCCACGCCAGCAGCGTCTTATTAGCGGTTCCCGCCAGCGCACCGGTAATAATGTCGATCTGATCCGCCGGCGTTACCCGCAGACCGTTTTTCTTTTGTACCGGCAAATTGAGCTGCTTCATCAATTCATCAACCACGCACCCGCCACCGTGCACAATAATCAGCGGGCGATGATACGCTTCACGATAGTTCACCAGTGCCGTAAACAGGCGCTCCAGCGCTTCTTCGCTATCCAGCAGGACGCCGCCGAGTTTGATAATTAAAGGATTCATCATCACACCTTAAATAAGAGACTGCGTCTCAGCAAAACCGAAACGAATATTTGCGCACTGTACGGCCTGCGCTGCCGCGCCTTTCAGCAGATTGTCTTCCGCCGCCACGATGATGATATGTTCATCCTGGACCGCAAAACCAATATCACAGAATGGCAGACCCACGACATTTTTCAACGCCGGGACACCTTTATCATATAAACGTACCAGTGGTTTATCCGCATAAGCCTGCCGGAACACTGCTGCGACCTGCTCGTTACTGACCCCAGGCTTCAGGCGACAAGTGATGGTTTCCAGAATCCCGCGCTTAAAATTACCCAGATGCGGGGTAAAAATCACCTCTGCGCCGAGGTGTGTGGATATTTCCGGATGATGGCGATGGTTGAAAACGCCATAGGGTTGCAGGCTGACTTCACAGAAGCTATTACCGATAGAGGCCTTACGCCCGGCGCCGCTGACGCCGCTGGTCGCATTGATCACCGGCCACTGGTTAAGATCCAGAAGGCCTGCATCGATCAACGGTTTCAGCGACAATTGCGCCGCGGTCGGATAACAGCCGGGTACCGCGATCAATGCCGCCTTTTTCAGCGCCTCAGAGCGCCACTCGGCCAGGCCGTAAACCGCCTGTTCCAGCAGTTCAGGATGCTGATGAGTAAAACCGTAATATTTTTCGTAGAAGGCGCCGTCATTCACGCGGAATGCGCCGGAGAGATCGAACACCACGCAACCAGCCGCGAGAAACTGCGGCGCAAGGTCATGGCTCACTTCATGCGCGGTGGCGAGGAAAACCACATCCACCCCAGCGCTAAACTCGCTGATATCGGACATCGGCTGCAGCGGCAGATCGACAATACCTTTCAACTGCGGATGCAAATCGGAAACTAATTTTCCGGCATCATTACTTTGCGCGGAGACCGTTAAAGCGGTTATGGTCATATGAGGATGGCGATTTACATAGGCCACTAGCTCTGCGCCGGCATATCCGCTGGCGCCCACAATCAGCGTGTTCAACATTGGGGCTCTTCACCTTCTTTCTTGCTTACGTCTATTTGCCCAGGAAGACCGTAGCCTTCCCCACTCTGTTGAGCCGTAAAAGTATCATCCTTACATTCGATGGGTTTTCTTACGCTCAACGATAATGTATTTTTATTCACAAATAATGCATGAATATTGATACTATCACGACCTGAGGTGTGTCAACAATGAAAAACAATTTACCGCCATTTATCGAGATTTATCGCGCGTTGATCGCCACACCTTCCATCAGCGCAACCGAAGAGGCGCTGGACCAAAGCAATGAGTCTTTAATCAATTTGCTGGCGGGATGGTTCCGCGATATCGGTTTTAACGTTGAAGTTCAGCCCGTGCCGGACACGCGGAATAAATTCAATCTGTTGGCCAGTACCGGCCACGGCGCTGGCGGTCTGTTACTTACCGGGCATACGGATACCGTCCCGTTTGATGACGGTCGCTGGACCCGCGATCCCTTTACCCTGACTGAACATGACAATAAGCTATACGGTCTGGGTACTGCGGACATGAAAGGCTTCTTCGCGTTTATTCTCGACGCACTGCGCGATGTTGACGTTACTAAACTAAAGAAGCCGCTCTATATTCTGGCAACGGCCGATGAAGAAACCAGCATGGCGGGAGCCCGCTATTTCGCTGAAACCACGCAACTACGACCGGACTGCGCCATTATCGGTGAGCCGACTTCGCTGCAGCCCGTGCGGGCCCACAAAGGCCATATGTCCAACGCGATTCGCATCCAGGGGCAATCCGGCCACTCCAGCGATCCGGCACGCGGCGTTAACGCCATTGAACTGATGCATGACGCCATCGGCCGCATTATGCAGTTGCGCGACGATTTAAAAGCGCGTTATCACCACGCCGCTTTCACCATTCCATACCCCACGCTCAATCTCGGGGCAATTCACGGCGGCGACGCCTCCAACCGCATTTGCGCCTGCTGCGAATTGCACATGGATATTCGCCCGCTGCCAGGTATGACCCTTAACGATCTCAATGGACTGTTGAACGAAGCGCTGGCTCCGGTGAGCGAACGCTGGCCCGGGCGTCTGACCGTTTCCGAACTGCATCCGCCTATCCCTGGCTACGAATGCCCGCCGGACCATAAGCTGATTGAGGTGGTGGAGAAACTGCTCGGCGCGCAAACCGAAGTGGTGAACTACTGTACGGAAGCGCCGTTTGTTCAGACTCTCTGCCCGACGCTGGTATTAGGCCCCGGCTCGATCAATCAAGCCCACCAGCCGGATGAGTACCTGGAAACGCGCTTTATTAAGCCAACCCGTGAGCTTATCACTCAGGTAATCCACCATTTTTGCTGGCACTAAAACATGCCCCTCCCGATTATTTCCCTTCAATCGGGAGGGTGACAATCGGCACATACTCATAAGCAACACTTATCAAGCGACCTCTGAGTTAAATTTCGCAAATTGTCGCAATTTATTCGTTTGCTGAAGCGATTTCGCAACAATTGACGTAGGGGTTTTTACGTGGCTTTATAAAAGACGGTTGCTTATCCACCGCTCAAACTTATCGAGCGCCGGATATAACAAAATAAAATGAGATGGGGTGTCTGGGTTAACATGAACGAACAATATTCCGCTTTGCGAAGTAATGTCAGTATGCTCGGTAAGGTGCTGGGCGACACCATCAAGGATGCGCTGGGAGAAAACATTCTTGATCGTGTTGAAACTATCCGTAAGTTGTCCAAATCTTCTCGCGCAGGCAATGAAGCCAACCGAAAGGAACTGCTCACCACGCTGCAAAACTTGTCAAACGACGAACTGCTGCCGGTGGCGCGCGCCTTTAGCCAGTTTCTGAACCTGGCGAATACCGCTGAGCAATACCACAGTATTTCGCCGAAAGGGGAAGCCGCCAGTAACCCGGAAGTGATTGCCCGAACCCTGAGAAAGCTCAAAGACCAACCCGATCTCAACGAAACGACAATTAAACAAGCAGTTGAATCCCTGTCGCTGGAACTGGTATTGACCGCCCATCCGACCGAAATCACGCGTCGCACGCTGATCCACAAGATGGGGGAAATCAACAGTTGTCTGAAGCAACTCGATAACAGCGATATCGCTGACTATGAACGTCACCAGATCATGCGCCGTCTGCGCCAGTTGATTGCCCAGTCATGGCACACCGATGAAATCCGCAAGAACCGCCCGACCCCGGTTGATGAAGCCAAATGGGGCTTCGCCGTCGTTGAAAACAGCCTGTGGGAAGGCGTGCCTGGCTACCTTCGTGAGCTAAACGAACAGCTGGAAGATAATCTCAACTATCGGTTACCGGTGGACTTCGTTCCGGTTCGCTTTACCTCCTGGATGGGCGGTGACCGCGATGGCAACCCGAACGTAACTGCCAATATCACCCGCCACGTTTTGCTGCTCAGCCGCTGGAAAGCAACTGACCTGTTCCTGAAAGATGTCCAGTTACTGATTTCCGAACTGTCGATGGTCGAATGCACCGACGAACTGCGCGAACTGGCGGGCACGCAGGAAGAACCCTATCGTTTCTTAATGAAAAAACTGCGCACCCAGTTGATGGAGACACAAAGCTGGCTGGAAGCGCGACTGAAGGGGCAGAAGCTGCCGAAGCCGGCAGGTCTTATCACGCAAAACGAACAGCTGTGGGAGCCGCTCTATGCGTGCTATCAATCGCTACAAGCCTGTGGCATGGGCATCATCGCCAACGGCGAACTGCTGGATACCCTGCGCCGCGTAAAAGCCTTTGGCGTACCGCTGGTGCGTATTGATATCCGCCAGGAGAGCACCCGTCATACCGAAGCGCTGGGTGAGATGACCCGCTATCTCGGCATTGGCGACTATGAAAGCTGGTCTGAAGCCGATAAGCAGGCCTTCTTGATCCGCGAACTGAATTCCAAGCGTCCTCTGCTGCCTCGCCAATGGGAGCCGAGCGATGACACGCGTGAAGTGCTTGAGACCTGTAAAGTGATCGCCGAAGCGCCGCGCGGTTCCATTGCCGCTTACGTTATCTCGATGGCGAAAACGCCGTCTGACGTACTGGCGGTACATCTGTTGCTGAAAGAGGCCGGAATTGGCTTCGCGCTGCCGGTCGCACCGCTGTTCGAAACGCTGGATGACCTGAACAACGCCAACGATGTCATGAGCCAGTTGCTGAATATCGACTGGTATCGCGGCTTTATCCAGGGCAAGCAGATGGTCATGATTGGCTATTCTGATTCAGCCAAAGACGCGGGGGTCATGGCCGCGTCGTGGGCGCAGTATCAGGCGCAGGACGCATTAATCAAAACCTGTGCAAAAGCCGGTATTGAACTGACGTTATTCCATGGTCGCGGCGGTTCAATCGGCCGTGGCGGCGCGCCTGCGCATGCGGCGCTGCTTTCCCAGCCGCCAGGAAGCCTGAAGGGCGGCCTGCGCGTCACTGAACAGGGCGAAATGATCCGTTTTAAATACGGTCTGCCGGAAGTCACGATCAGTAGTCTGTCGCTCTACACCAGCGCGATTCTGGAAGCCAACCTCCTGCCGCCGCCGGAGCCCAAACCACAATGGCGCGACATCATGGCTGAACTGTCCAACGTCTCCTGTGATATGTACCGCGGCTATGTGCGTGAAAATAAAGATTTCGTCCCTTACTTCCGTTCCGCCACGCCGGAACAGGAACTGGGTAAACTGCCGCTGGGCTCCCGTCCGGCAAAACGTCGCCCGACCGGCGGCGTCGAGTCACTGCGCGCGATTCCGTGGATCTTTGCCTGGACACAGAATCGCCTGATGTTGCCGGCCTGGCTAGGCGCTGGCGCCGCACTGCAAAAAGTGGTTGAAGACGGTAAGCAGAGCGAACTGGAAAGCATGTGCCGGGACTGGCCATTCTTCTCCACACGCCTCGGCATGCTGGAGATGGTCTTTTCCAAAGCCGACCTGTGGCTGGCGGAGTATTACGATCAACGTCTGGTGAAACCAGAACTGTGGAAACTGGGTGAAGAACTGCGCAAACTGCTGTCCGCGGATATCAACGTCGTGCTGGCGATCGCTAACGACTCCCACCTGATGGCCGACCTGCCGTGGATCGCCGAGTCTATCCAGTTACGCAACATCTATACCGACCCGCTGAACGTGCTCCAGGCCGAACTGCTGCATCGTTCGCGTATGGCGGAAGAGAAAGGCGAGAAACCCGATCCACGCGTTGAACAAGCCCTGATGGTGACCATCGCTGGCGTGGCGGCCGGTATGCGCAACACCGGCTAATTACCGGGTAAAACCCGTCGCTCCGGTAAGCATCACGTTTACCGGAGCGATTTTTATTAATGATGCAGCATCTCGTCGACAATCTGCTCTTTATGCAGCGCATAAGGATAATAGGTTGGCCAGTTATCCATCTCTTTCAGCAGCGCCTCTTGCGACGTATTGCCCATAAAAATATGGAAATGCTGCGACTTACGCGGCGCAATAATGTGATCGCTAAACTGAACAAATTTCGGCGCTTTTGAATCCGCCTGCTGGCATTCGAACAGATAACGCACGCCTTTTTTCCCAGATGCGTAGGTCAGAATTTTATAGCCGGAATAGGCGTATTTGCAGGCATTAACGGTTTTCCCGATATGAAACTCCATCACGTTATCTTCAATGCCAATCTGATCCACATCGGTGGCATAGCCCTTCTTATAATATTCCCGATACTCCTCTACGCTTTTGCCGCCGGCTTTTTTGGCTTTCTGCTCCAGCACCGGATCTAAATCGCCGTTCAGCAGATAGGGGTTAATCGACTGCCAGATGCCATCCCAGTCGCTTAACGCCCGATCTTTCACATCCTGGTCGGCAAAAATCCCTTCGCTCGCTTTCTGTTCCGCCTCGGTCAATGCAGGCCCGTGGCTATGGTGTCCATGGGCAAAGGCCTGGCTCCCCGCCAGTAACATGCCAATACCAAACGCAAGGACGGAAATCTTTCTGTTCATCACTCTCTCCTGAGTCAATTTCTGCAATAATATGTTACGATATAACATATCAAACACATTATGCAACACCCAGCCGGCGACTGATCCGCCTTTTACCCTCCTCATGATGTTCGCTATGATGAGGACAAGGTACGTTTTGCGGAGCAACAATGGATAGCGACATCAATCAGATTATTGATTCTTTGATTAAAGCCCCGTCACTTATTCGGTTAGTCCATTTTTCCACGCAAACGCGCCCGATTACCGATCGGGTACGGAGCGTTGATTTTCCCCGACTCGAAATCCTGCTGGAAGGCCAGCTTAACGACCCGGCCATCAAAGCAGAACCCGCTTTGCTGGCACAGTATGATGCGCTGTTCGTTCCTGCCGGAGGGTGGAATTTCCCGCAATGGCAGGCCCCCGCCACGCTTTTAAGTCTTTTGTTCGGTAAGCAGCAGCTGGAATTCGTGCTGCAACGCTGGGACGGGCGTATGCTAACTATCGTGGAAAAACAGCAGGTGCCGCGTCGAGGACCGCGAGTTGGCTCATTCCTACTCCAGGCGCTGAATGAAATGCAGATGCAGCCGCAGGAACAACGTACGGCACGCTGCATTGCCACCAGCCTGCTCAGCCACTGTGCCGATCTGTTAGGCAGCCAGGCGCAAACGTCCTCGCGGAGCCAGGCGCTTTTTGAAGCCATCCGGAAATATATCGATAGCCACTTTGCTGACGCCCTCACCCGTGAGTCCGTGGCGCAGAAATTTTATCTCTCGCCAAACTACCTTTCGCATCTGTTTCAGAAATGCGGGCCAATGGGCTTTAACGAATACCTGAATCATATCCGTCTTGAACAGGCCAGAATGCTTCTCAAAGGCCATGATATGAAAATCAAAGATATCGCTCACGCCTGCGGTTTCGCCGACAGCAACTACTTCTGCCGCCTGTTTCGTAAAAACACCGAACGTTCGCCCTCAGAGTATCGCCGCCAGTATCACAGCCAGTTGACAGAAAAGCCTCGCAGTACAGAAAACTAGATTTTTGTAAGTTCCACCTTTCGCCTTTTCTGCCACCCTGTATCCGGGTAATACCAGGTAAGCCGGTAAACGTGATCTAAATCATCCTTAATGACAATGCGTACATTTATCCAGTTTTTGGCAAATTTGTCATCTGGCAACGCGGCAAGTGAAAGCCCTATCCTTACCTCAACATCTCTGAATTATGCATTGAGGAAAGCACTATGGAACTCTATCTGGACACCGCAAACGTAGCAGAAGTTGAACGTCTGGCACGTATCTACCCACTAGCCGGAGTGACAACCAACCCCAGTATTATCGCCGCCGGTAAAACGCCGATCTGGGATGTTCTGCCGCGACTGCAAAAAGCCGTCGGGCCGGAAGGTATTTTGTTCGCCCAAACCATGAGTCGCGATGCCCAGGGCATGGTGGAAGAAGCTAAACGCCTGAGCAACGCCATACCCGGTATCGTGGTAAAAATCCCGGTCACCGCCGAAGGCCTGGCGGCCATCAAACTGTTGAAAAAAGAAGGCATTTCCACACTCGGCACTGCGGTATACAGCGCCTCCCAGGGCCTGCTGGCCGCTCTGGCGGGAGCAAAATACGTCGCGCCTTACGTCAACCGCGTGGACGCACAAGGCGGAGACGGCATCCGTATGGTACAGGAGCTGCAATCCCTGCTGGAACTGCATGCTCCGGAAAGCAGAGTTCTGGCCGCCAGCTTCAAAACCCCCCGCCAGGCTCTGGATTGCCTGCTGGCCGGTTGTGAAGCAATCACCCTTCCGTTAGATGTCGCGCAACAAATGCTTGGCACGCCTGCGGTAGAGTCGGCCATAGAGAAGTTTGAGCTGGACTGGAATAACGCTTTTGGAACGCTGAACCTGTAACCCGATCGGTGAGCCGCCCGGAGGGGCGGTATCCGGTCATCCAGGAGGAATAGAAATGGATCGCATTATTCAATCACCCGGTAAATATATTCAGGGCGCAGGCGTAATGACTCGCCTGGGCGGATACCTCAAACCGCTGGCTGAACGCTGGCTCATCGTTGGCGATAAATTCGTACTCGGTTTTGCCGAAGAAACACTGCGCAAAAGTCTGGCAGATGCTGGCCTGATTGCCGAAATCGCTCCCTTCGGCGGCGAGTGCTCACATAATGAAATCAATCGATTACGCGAGATCGCCGCTTCGGCACACTGTACGGCCGTACTGGGTATCGGCGGCGGTAAAACGCTGGATACCGCAAAAGCATTAGCACACTTTATGAATCTGCCAGTGGTCATTGCGCCGACGATTGCCTCAACCGATGCGCCGTGCAGCGCCCTGTCGGTTATCTATTCCGATGACGGTGAATTCGACAGCTACCTGATGCTGCCGCACAATCCAAATAGGGTGATTGTCGATACGCAAATTGTGGCCGGCGCGCCAGCACGCCTGCTGGCGGCGGGGATCGGCGATGCGCTGGCCACCTGGTTTGAAGCGCGTGCCTGCTCACGAAGCGGCGCGATCACCATGGCGGGCGGTCAGTGTACCCAGGCGGCACTGGCGCTGGCTGAATTGTGTTACAACACGCTGATTGAAGAAGGCGAAAAAGCGATGCTGGCAGCGGAACAGCATGTTGTCACCCCGGCGCTGGAGCGCATTATTGAAGCCAATACCTACCTGAGCGGCGTCGGTTTTGAAAGCGGCGGCCTGGCGGCGGCGCACGCTATCCACAACGGCCTGACCGCCATTCCGGATGCACACCGCTACTATCATGGTGAAAAAGTGGCCTTTGGTACGCTCACTCAACTGGTGCTGGAAAATGCGCCAGTGGAAGAGATCGAAACCGTAGCGGCGCTGTGCCATAGCGTAGGGTTGCCTGTCACCCTGGCGCAACTGGATATTAAAGTGGACATTCCACAAAAAATGCGCACCGTGGCGGAAGCCGCCTGCGCTGAAGGCGAAACGATCCACAATATGCCCGGCGGCGCGACACCGGATCAGGTCTATGCGGCATTACTGGTCGCCGACCAGTACGGTCAACGCTTCCTGCAAGAGTGGGAGTGAACCCGGCACATATGCCCTAATGCTGGTCAATTGAGGGAGATGCATCCGGTGTTATGGCGGGTAAGCAGCTCCGCTAATCGGTGGTTATGGCGAATATGGCGCATTTTTCATTTTCGCCCATTCAGATTCCGTGGTCTGTTCCGTTCACGATAAATACGCGGATATTCGTTATATCCACAGCGTGTGAACGGGCAGGGGGACGTTTCGCCCGTCCCCCTGCACCCCCGGCATGGCGCT
>NZ_JBDYQK010000036.1:0-30350 GCF_043832615.1 Klebsiella sp. KE9456 | reverse complement strand
AACGGGATTGGTAGTATGAAGCATGAGAGTTACCTCGTGTTTTGTATAAGGATTCGACACCCATATCAAAACCGGTAACTCTCAACCTTTCAAGGCCATGTGTCAGATCAAGTCGCGACTAATACACACTATCATATTGATAGTATTAACTAATATTCTGTTTCAACTACCTACATGCCCCCATATGTTTTTCTGCCCTGAATAACTGGGTGTTTTTTGACCAGATTAATATTTCATCTTGAACGCTTCGGCTATCATCCCGATCTTATGCATATGGTTATTGTTGCGTGCCATTTTATGCGCTTCGGGTTTCAGGATGATAATCAGCAGGTAGGCATCAGGATCTATCGCACCTTGGCAGTATACCAAATGCGCCTGATCGCTGGTTCGTTTGAACTGACGTAAAAACTGCGGTAAAGGGGCATCCGCATCGGCAAGATGAATGTGGGCCACCTGCTCTTCTTTTACCAAGGGATAGGTGCAGTCATCATCGTAAGGCGCATCACGCCCAAAAATATCTGGCAATACACCGTCTTTTTTGTAGGACAGAAAATCCGCTGCCAAATCATCAAGCTCTTGTTGGCTTAATTGCTGACGGATCAGTGCTGACTTGAAAACCCTAATACTCATTCCGTGAACTCGGTCAGATCCTTGTCGGAGGCGTTTTGCAGCAGTTTCTGTCCACTATCCGCAATGTCACTTAAACGTTCAGCCGTTGGCCTAAAACGCGCAGCGGTATGCACCTTGCCCTGCTTTTCTTCCAATAGATCGATCAGCTCTTCAAACACCTTGGCACTGATCATGTAGCCAGCGGGACGGTTGTTGGAGAGAACAGCAACCGGTTCATCAATGAAATATTTCGCCGGGTTCTTTCTTAACTCAGTGATGTTGATAGATTTTTCTGCGAGGATGCGTTCCATAGCTCACCTAAAAGCGTGTTTTATTACATACATTATAATGCACATCAACGTGTGCATCAATTTTTGTGTATTTATAAAACCTTTAGAGACATCATGTAAGTATCCCAGAAATCCGCGCCATTCTCTTTTAGAGAGTGGTTTACGCTACCCTGGAAGAGAGCATAGAGATCTATGGGCCTGCCCCATTCCTGATGATTTCAGGATTTAGTGAACTTCCGCTTCACGCCCTGAGACATTCGACAAGCTTTTTATGGCTTCAGTAAAGGCGAGTGTCGCGCTTCGAGAGCCAGCAAATACTTTGCTTCATCCTACAGGGTTCTGGTCTTCCAGCAGCGGTAAATGATCCTTATCCATTTGAATGTATGTTGTTGTAGTAACATCCTTTCGACTCATCCGTGCAAGCAGTGAACTGGACTGGACTGACAACATCCGTAACCAGAAGCCATCAAAGTAGTAATATTGCTCAAAAGACAAGATAGAGGGGAGCTTCAAGGTAAGACATGCTGTTAGCATACCCTTGCATTGGGCCACAAACAATCTCACTGTACCTGCCACAATTTTGCCACACTCACAACGCGCAAAAATGCACATTCGTGTTAAGAAAAGCAAAACAATGCAACAGTAATTATATGATTTTATTGGAAAAGATGGTGCCGATAATAGGAGTCGAACCTACGACCTTCGCATTACGAATGCGCTGCTCTACCAACTGAGCTATATCGGCCCTGCAAGATGCGCTTACGAGCGTAAACACGGGGTAGAAGGTTAAAACTAACCGGGTGATGCGTCAATAGCCTTGCGAATCAAGTGGCTGATTTTGCATCACCCTCGCCATAATTAAGCACGGATAGTATCGTCGCCGAAACCAATCCACTTATAGGTCGTCAGCGCTTCCAGACCCATCGGGCCGCGTGCGTGCAGCTTCTGGGTGCTGACCGCCACCTCCGCGCCGAGGCCGAACTGGCCGCCGTCGGTAAAACGGGTTGAGGCGTTAACATACACCGCAGAGGAATCCACCTCGTTAATAAAGCGGTTTGCATTGCTTAACGAGCGCGTCAGGATAGCGTCTGAATGCTGGGTGCCATGCTCGCGAATATGGGCCACGGCCTCATCCTGATCGGCAACCACTTTGACGTTCAGATCCAGCGACAGATATTCATTGTTATACTGTTCCACTTTCACTGGTTCTACGCTTGCCGGACCACCTTGTAGCAAGGGCAGGGCGCTCGCGTCGGCATGCAGGCTGACGCCGCTCTCCGCCATTTGCTGGCTTAATGCAGGCAGGAAGCGCCCGGCGATATCCTGATGCACCAGCAGCGTTTCGACAGAGTTACAGGCGCTGGGGCGCTGCACTTTGGCGTTAACGATGACTTTTAGCGCTTCGGTAATATCGGCGGAATCGTCGATAAAGATATGGCATACGCCAATCCCGCCGGTGATCACCGGAATGGTTGACTGCTCGCGACACAGTTTATGCAGACCCGCGCCGCCGCGAGGGATCAGCATGTCGATATACTTGTCCATCTTCAGCATCTCACTGACCAGCGCGCGATCCGGACTCTCAATCGCCTGGACGGTGGCTGCCGGTAGGCCGCATTCCTGCAGCGCCTGCTGAATGACTTTCACCGTGGCGGCGTTAGTGCGCCAGGTCTCTTTGCCGCCGCGCAGAATCGCCGCGTTGCCGGTTTTCAGGCATAAAGAAGCGACGTCAACGGTGACGTTTGGGCGGGCTTCGTAAATCACGCCAACCACGCCCAGCGGCACGCGACGTCGCTCGATACGCAGGCCGCTGTCGAGCAGACCACCATCGATCACCTGACCAACCGGATCGGCAAGGTTGCAGACCTGCCGGACATCATTCGCGATCCCGCTCAGACGCGTCGGGTTGAGCGCCAGGCGGTCAAGCAGCGCCTCGCTTAAACCGCTGGCGCGTGCTTCTGCCAGATCTTCCGCGTTTGCGCACAGAATCTCTTCGGCCTGCGCTTCAAGATAGTCGGCAATCTTTTCCAGCACCTGATTCTTTTCGCGGCTGGAAAGCTGCGCGAGTTTATATGAGGCCGCTTTGGCAGCAATGCCCATTTGTTCCAGCATTTTCAGCTCCTTAACGGATAATCATATCGTCACGATGGACGGCGACCGGACCATATTCATAGCCCAGAATGGCATCGATCTGCTGCGAGTGCTGCCCGGCGATACGGCGCAGAGCATCGCTATTATAACGGCTGACGCCGTGGGCGATATCACGGCCGTCAAGATTACGAATACGGATGACTTCACCACGCGAGAAGTTGCCGGCGACGGTCTTAATTCCTTTCGGCAGCAGGGAACTGCCGCGCTCAAGAATCGCCTGGGTCGCACCGGCGTCGACGGTAATCTCACCGGCCGGCGGCGCGCCGAAAATCCAGCGTTTGCGGTTTTCCAGCGGCGACGCCTGCGCGTGAAAACGGGTCCCGACGGAAACGCCTTCCATAACGTCGCCAATCACCCCTGGACGGCTGCCGGCGGCGATAATGGTGTCGATACCCGCGCGGCATGCGACATCGGCGGCCTGCAGTTTAGTACCCATACCGCCGGTACCTAATCCCGACACGCTATCGCCGGCGACCGCGCGCAGGGTGTCATCAATACCGTAAACATCTTTAATTAGTTCGGCCTGCGGGTTATTGCGCGGATCGGCGGTGAACAGTCCCTGCTGATCGGTCAGCAGCAGCAGTTTATCGGCGCCCGCCAGAATAGCGGCCAGCGCCGACAGGTTATCGTTATCGCCAACTTTAATTTCAGCGGTCGCCACGGCATCATTTTCATTAATGATTGGCACGATGTTGTTATCCAGCAGCGCGCGCAGGGTATCGCGGGCGTTGAGAAAACGCTCGCGGTCTTCCATATCCGCACGCGTCAGCAGCATCTGGCCGACGTGAATACCGTAAATAGAAAACAGCTGTTCCCACAGCTGAATAAGGCGGCTTTGGCCGACGGCCGCCAGCAGTTGTTTGGATGCGATGGTCGCGGGCAGTTCAGGGTAGCCGAGGTGCTCACGTCCGGCGGCGATCGCCCCGGAGGTCACTATCACAATTCGATGACCCGTCCCGTGCAGCTGTGCGCACTGGCGCACTAATTCGACGATATGGGCGCGGTTCAGGCGGCGGGATCCGCCTGTTAAAACACTGGTGCCCAGTTTTACCACCAGCGTCTGGCTGTCACTCATGATTCTCTGCCGTTCAAAAAGGAATTTCGATATCGAGTTGATGTTGTAACAGGAGTCAGGCCGCTTGCCAACACCTGGCGTCATGGATGCGCCACTTCCTTGTGCGGATCGGGCATTCTGGCGGGGGAGTATGACATTTTTATGATGGAAATAATTAAATACCCTTTTTTAGAAAAAGTTCCATCTTGTCATAGATTTTTAATATTCGAGCGTTAAAAAAACAGCAGTTTTTAACCGGGCTGCGGCCCGAAATTGATTGGCGCGTATAAATAAATTACCAGGACTGAATAATGAAAAAGTGTTCACTGGCATTAATGATGATGGGTCTTATTGCTACTTCGGCGACACAAGCAGCAGAAGTTTATAATAAAGACGGTAATAAACTGGACGTCTATGGCAAAGTCAGGGCGATGCATTATCTGAGTGACTATGACAGCAAAGATGGCGACCAGACTTATGTGCGTTTCGGGATCAAAGGCGAAACGCAGATTAATGACCAACTGACTGGCTATGGCCGTTGGGAAGCGGAATTCTCCGGCAACAAAGCGGAAAGCGACGCTACCCAGAAAACGCGCCTGGCCTTCGCTGGCCTGAAATTCAAGAACGTTGGTTCATTTGACTATGGCCGTAACCTCGGTGCGCTGTACGACGTTGAAGCCTGGACCGATATGTTCCCGGAATTTGGCGGCGACTCCTCCGGGCAGACGGATAACTTTATGACCAAGCGCTCCAGCGGCCTGGCAACTTACCGCAATACCGATTTCTTCGGCCTGGTTGATGGGCTGAACCTGACCCTGCAATATCAGGGCAAAAACGAAGGCACTCGTGACCCCAGCAAGCAGAATGGCGACGGTTTTGGCTCCGCAGTAAGCTATGACTTTGGTGGCAGCGACTTCGCTATCAGCGCGGCTTACACCAGCTCCGACCGTACCGACGCTCAGAATCAACTGACGCGCGGCACCGGTAAAAAAGCGCAGGCCTGGGCGACGGCGCTGAAATATGACGCCAACAATATCTACCTGGCGACCATGTATTCGGAAACCCGCAAAATGACGCCAATCAGCGGCGGTTTTGCGACTAAAGCGCAGAACTTTGAAGCCGTGGCTCAGTACCAGTTTGACTTTGGTCTGCGTCCGTCTCTGGGCTACGTGTTGTCAAAAGGCAAAGATATTGAGGGGGTGGGTGATGAAGACCTGGTCAACTACATTGATGTCGGCATGACTTATTACTTCAATAAAAACATGAACGCCTTTGTTGATTACAAAATTAACCAGCTGAAGAGCGATAACAAACTGGGTATCAACGATGATGATATCGTCGCTGTGGGGATGACCTACCAGTTCTGATAACTTAACGTTAAGACAAAGTAAAGCCGCCGTGATAACAGGGCGGCTTTGCTATTGGTAATTAGCGATTTTTCGCCAGATGCAGATTATCGTTATTCATCGTGATCTGGGTATTATATTCCTTCGGCAGGCGACGCGCCTGGTAGAATACTGATTTCCAGTACGGATTATCCAGCGACGAGCGCATAACGCCCTGGCTGGCGGAAGCATGAAGGAAATTATGGTCAGTGTCGTAGAAACCGACGTGCATACCGCCTTTAATACGGAAGAAAACCAGATCGCCAGGGCGTAACTGCTGCGGGCTAACGCGGACCCCCATATGCAGAAGTTCGCGCGTAGTGATGCGCGCCATCGGCAGGTTGAAACGATCCTTTAGCGTACGCCAGACAAAACCGGAGCAGTCAACCCCACTCTGTTTCGTGCCGCCCCATTCGTAGGGCGCGCCTTCCCAGGTATGCATCTGGTCATGCAGAGCGGCGATCACCGGGATCAGGTCATCTGAACCTTCGTCGATAGTCGAATGGCTATGCAGCGCGACGGTTTTATGCGGTTTAGATGTGGAGGAACATCCTGCCAAAAGCAAAAAAGGAACCAATAATAGCGCGTGAGCAAGTTTAGGCTTCATATCATTATTTTTCGTCACAAGGGAACGGACCGAGGTCTTTTATAGCCGATTCGCTACTGTGTCAGAATGACCAAACGCAAAATTTACGAAACCTTACGTAAATAATATATGTCGGGTGGTGCCGTGAGAATCAGCAACCATTATTTACGCCAAAACAGCGTATCCATCATTAATAATTTTTTTCTTCGGGAAACAATATTTCACAAAGGCGAGGCTGGCTGACTTATTCAGATTCAGGTCAAGGTGAAAGATCCTCATCATCCCGGCATTGCGCAACCTGGTTGCCCTCCAGTACTTTTGTGTAATAAAAAAGAGAGTGGGACGAGCCTATGCATTTGGATTTTCGCCAACTGCGCAACTTTGTGGCGTTAGTTGAGTACGGCAGTTTTAATCGCGCCGCGGAGGTGGTATGTCTGTCGCAATCGGCGTTCAGCCGCAGCATTCAGGCGCTGGAGCAGAGCATTGGCCATCCTTTATTTGACCGCCAGGGCAAGCTGCCGACGCTAACACTGCACGGGCAAAAGCTGCTGCCTTACGCCCGCCGTTTTCAGGAACTGAACGTTGAACTCAGCAGCCAGTTGCGCGAGGCGGATGATGCGCAGAACGGTGAAGTCGCTTTTGGCTGCGGTCCGGGGCCCGTAGCCGGGCTGATTCCGGGCGCTATCGGTGAGTTTCATCGTCTGCTGCCGCAGGCGAGGGTGCGCTTTCATATTGATAACTGGATTACCCTGCATCAAGCGCTCACCACACAGCAGTATCCCTTTGTGGTCGCCGATAGCTGGCAGGCTGAGCTGGATCCGCAGCTACGCGTTCAGCCGCTCAGCCCGCGGCGCTGCTTTTTCGTCTGTCACGCCGACCATCCGCTGGCTAAACAGGGTGCGGTCTCTATTCAGTCGATGTTGCGCTATCCCTTTGTGGCGCCCTGTCTACCGCCTGGCGTGCGGAAAGTGCTGGCGACGCTCAGCCAACAGCAGGACTTTACTCCGGCGATTCAGTGCGATCACCTCTATGCGCTTTTCTCCATTCTGGCCCATACCGACGCGATAAGTTTCGCCAGCGAAGATGGCTTCGCCCTTTGCCAGCACAGCCACCGGCTGGTCAGGCTGGAGCTCAGCGATCTGCCCGATGAGTGGCGGCTGATGCAGACCCGGTTCGCCATTATTTCCCCGGTCCACGCGGTTCTGCCACCGCTGGTGGAGAAGCTGATTGAGATTATTCTCCATACTGACCGCCAGTCACCGCTTCAGTTGTTGGCTCAGAACGGGAGAACTTAACCGGCGCTGACCGGCTGGCCTTTCGCATCGTACAGCGGCCAGTGTTTTTCCAGTTGCTGGGTTTTCAGCGCCTGCTCGACAAACTTGCCGTCTACCCACTGACTCACATCAAAAGCGCTGCGGATCAGGCGGCCAGCGTGGGCCTGTTCGACGCTGCTGCTAAAGCTATCGCTCAGGAACGGGTCGATGCGCGGTGAGGTGACAAAATTCAGATCCTGCGGCTGTAATTTTTCCAGAAATAGCGCCTGCGGAATCTGGCTTTGCTTCGCCATCTCGGCGGACCAGGCATCGCGATTCGCAGGGTCGCTGATTTCAGCCGCGTTTTTCACCAGTACATTAATAATCTGCTGGGTTGCCTGGGGCCACGCGTCAATAAACGCCTGGCTCCCGAGGAAGGCCGCCTGGGTGGTGTTCTGACGACCGAAATCACCGCTTTTCGCCACCACATCTATCTTATCGCCGCGTAATGCCAGTAGAGAAACGCCGCCCCAGACAGCATCAACGCGGCCTGCCGCCAGCGCCGCTTTTCCGGCGTTCCAGTCAAGATTGATGACCTGCAAATTACGTTCGTTAAGCCCGACAGTTTGCAGGGCCCGGTCAAAGGCTAACTGATCTGCCGTGCCGCGATACACCGCCACCCGTTTTCCTTTCAGATCCGCCAGCGTTTTTATCCCCGAGGCTTTGGTCGCCGCAAGGTAAGATTCCGAACCGCGGCTGCCCAGCAGCAAGCGCGTTGGCAGCCCGCTTGCTTTGCCGATAATCGCCGCCAGGTCGCCGAGATAGACAAAATCAAGCTGCTGGTTGGCTAACGCTTCATTCACCGCCGGACCCGCACCTTTAAAAAATTGCCATTTAATCTCCACCCCTTGCGGCTTAAATACCGTTTCCAGTTGATGGCGGATAAACGCCATGCCGACCGGTCCCTCAATAAACGGTTTACTGCCAGCGCTTTGGTCCGGTACGCCGATGCGAATCGTATGTAGCGCCTCGGCCTGGACATGTGTCAGCAGGCCGATAATCGTAACTAACGCCAGAAGGGTGCGGCTAAAAAATGCTTTCATCATAATTTGTTGTTCCCTTACGTTTTTTTCTTCACCGTAAAGAACAGCCCGGCGACCTGTTAAATGCTTTTATTCGCAAAGCATTGCATAAAAAAAGCTAAATCAGAGGTCGCGCGCCCGGCAGGCCGAAATGCATTTGATGCATCGGCATTATTCCCTTAATGCAATGGCGGTGCAGCGCGAGTCACGTTCTTATAGCGGCATAACTTCCCGAAACGTGGATCGATATGTCGCAGATGATCTTAAGAACCGAAGCCCCCGGCAGGCCTGACTTCAGGCTTAACGGCTGGCCGTGGCTGCTACCCGCGTTATTGCTGCTGCTGTGGTACGTCGCCGCCCGAGAACGGTGGATGCCGGAACAAATTCTGCCCGCGCCGTCGGTGGTTGCCGATACCGCGCTGTCGCTGCTGAGCGGCGATCTGCTGGCGCAATGGGGATTTAGCCTCCAGCATCTGGCGCTTGGTCTGCTGCTGGGCGCCATTGTCGGAACGCTGCTGGGCGCACTGTTTGGCCTGGTGCCGGCGGTCGCGCAGCGGGTGGAGCCGCTGTTTTATGCCCTGGCGCAAATCCCGACGCTGGGCTGGATCCCTCTCTTTATGGTGCTGTTCGGTATTGATAACGGTCTTAAGCTGGCGGTTATCGTCAAAACCACCATTGTGCCGATGGTCATCAACACGCAACAGGCGGTTGCCAGCGTGCCGCTGCTCCTGAGCGAAGCCGGAAGCGTGATGAATTTCTCTCGCTGGCAGCGGCTGCGCTGGCTGGTGATCCCGGCAAGTCTGCCGGGCTGGTTTACCGGCCTGCGGTTGGCGCTTTCGCAGGCCTGGGTATCGCTTATCGTTGTCGAACTGCTGGCTTCCTCTGAAGGCATTGGCTACCTGATGGTCTGGGGGCGCCAGCTGTTTCAACTGGATATCGTCTTTGTCACCATTGCGGTTGTGGGCCTTAGCGGCATGCTGATGGAGTGGGCGGCGAACCGGGCCTGTTCCCGATTGGTGTTCTGGCCGCAACCGGCCGCCGGACGCCTGGCCTGGAAACCGCGGGCCAGCTGGCGAGCGCTACCGCTGCCGTTCGTACTGTTGGCGCTGTGGCAACTGGCCAGCCAGTGGGGCTGGATCGATAGCGCATTATTCTCTTCGCCGCTGGCGGTGGCGGAGCGTTTTGTCCGTGGGGTCACAAGCGGAGAGCTGACCGCTGCGATGCTGGCAAGCCTCGGACGGGCCGTTGTTGGCGGCGCGCTGGGGATCGCCAGCGGTCTGTTATGCGGGCTGCTGCTGGCGCTACGTCCGCGCGCCGGGCAGATCTTTACCCCTACGTTTAATGTACTGCGCCATATCGCACTGTTTGCCTGGCTGCCATTGCTGACCGCATGGGTCGGCAATGATAACGGCGGCAAAATTGTCTTTATCGCGCTGGCCTCGTTCTTTCCCATGTTCTTTAGCACCCTTCAGGCTGTGTTTCAGCGTAGCCCGCAGCTCGATGAAGTCGCCAGAGTGTTGCGCCTGGATGGCATTGCGCGCTTGCGCAGGCTGATTCTTCCCGGCGCCGCGCCGGGGATTTTTGCTGGTCTGCGGCTGGCGCTGATTTACGCCTGGCTTGGCAATATTGGCGCAGAGTATTTCATGTCCTCCGGTGTCGGGATCGGCAGCCTGATGATCAATGCTCAGCAGTTGCTGGATATGCCGACCATTCTCTGCGGTATGGTGCTGGTCGGTATTACCGGCGCGGTGCTGGATAAAACCGGGCGTTTACTGGAAATGCGCGCCACTCGCTGGCGACAACAGGAGCAACTATGACCTCTTCAACTCTGGTCTCTTTTCGCCAGGTACGTAAATCCTGGCAACAGGTAACGGCGCTACACAATTTCAGTCTGGATATCGCCGCCGGTGAACTGGTGGCGCTGGTGGGCAGCAGCGGCTGCGGTAAATCGACGCTGCTGCGGATGCTGGTGGGCCTGGAGTCGGCGACTCAGGGTGAAATTCGCATTAATGGCGAGCCGGTAACGGGCGTGGGTAAAGAACGGGGCATTGTATTTCAGGAACCGCGTCTGTTTCCGTGGCTTAACGTTATCGACAACGTGATGCTTGGCCTGGCGGACGAAAAGCTCAGTCGGGCGGCGAAACGCCAGCGGGCGCAGGAAATGCTGGATCGCGTGCAGTTAAGCGAATTCGCCAGTGCGTTGCCCGCTCAGCTTTCCGGCGGAATGGCCCAGCGGGTCGCCATCGCCCGTGGTCTGGTCGCCCGTCCGCAGATCCTGATGCTGGATGAACCTTTTGGCGCGCTGGATGCCCTGACGCGCCATACCCTGCAGCAGGAGCTCTTACAGATCCACCAACGCGCGGGAACCACCACGTTGCTGGTGACGCACGATGTTGAAGAGGCGGTAGCGCTCGCCGACCGGGTGGTGGTGCTCACGCCGCGTCCGGGGAGGATACGCGAAGTAGTGAGTTTAACACTGCCGCATCCACGCCAGCGTGACGATGACGGGTTTACCGCCGCCTGCCGCCAGATTCGCAATCTGATTACTTCTGACTGATTTTTTTATTAAGGAGCAACACATGGGACATCCTTCTGTCTATCCGACTGGCGCCACGCTTTACGATCCCCAGCGCGCCTGGAGCGGCTACACCCTTTTCCAGGCGACGGAATACGGCGCGGTACTGGTGGATATGAACGGTCACGTCGTGCGTGAATGGCCTGAACTGCACGGCTTTCCCAATAAAATTCTGCCCGGCGGCACGATCCTTGGTCACAGCGGTGAGCGTGACCCGCGCTACGGTATGCAGGATATGCTCGACCTGATTCAGGTGGACTGGGAAGGTAACGTGACCTGGAAATTCGACCGTTACGAGCAGGTGAGCGACCCCGGCAATGAAACACGCTGGATGGCGCGCGCGCATCACGATTATCAGCGTGCGGGCAATCCGGTGGGTTACTACGCGCCGGGGCTGGAGCCGCAGGTTGAGGGAGGCAACACCCTGATCCTCGCCCATACCAATCTGGTTAATGACGCGATCTCCGACAAGCTGCTGCTGGATGACGTGATTATTGAAGTCGACTGGCAGGGTAATGTTGTATGGGAGTGGCGCTGCAGCGATCATTTTCACGAACTGGGATTCGACGACGCGGCGCGCACTGCGCTGTACAATAATCCAAACATGCGTGCCAGCGGCGGCGGAATGGGCGACTGGATGCATATCAACTCGATGTCGGCGTTAGGACCGAATAAATGGTATGACGCCGGTGATGCGCGCTTCCATCCCGATAATATTATCTGGGACGCCCGCGAATCCAACATTATCGCCATCATTGATAAGCCGAGCGGCAAGATCGTCTGGCAGCTTGGCCCGGACTACAGCAAACCGGAGCTGAAGCATATCGGCTGGATTATCGGCCAGCACCATGCGCATATGATCCCGCAAGGGCTGCCGGGCGCGGGCAATATCCTGATTTTCGATAACGGCGGCTGGGCCGGATACGGCGCGCCAAACCCGGCGTCGGCGGACGGGGTGAAAAACGCCTGGCGCGACTACTCCCGAATACTTGAGATCAATCCACTGACTCTCGATATTGAGTGGCGCTATTCGCCTTATGAGGCGTCTCTGCCGCAGCCAACCGACTCTTACCGTTTCTACAGCCCCTATATCAGCAATATGCAACGTCTGGAAAACGGTAATACCCTGATTAACGAAGGTTCGAATGGCCGCATTTTTGAAGTGACCCGCGACCATGAGATCGTCTGGGAATATATTTCGCCGTTCTGGGGCAAAACGCTGAACAACAATATGGTTTATCGCGCTTACCGTATCCCTTACGCCTGGATACCGCAGCTCGCACAGCCCCAGGAAACGCCGATTGCGGCGGTGGATGTGCGTACCCTGCGCCAGCCAGGCGCGGCGGCGGGTCCGGCGCAGAGCGTGGTGCGGGTAGCAGGCGTAAAACCATACAGTAAAAGCGCCGATGCGTTATGTGTGGCGACCGATAATGACACGTTGCGCCGCAGCCCGAAACTGTTCCGCGTTGCGGAAAGCGCGTTCAGGCCGATAAGCGCGGCGAGCGAGCTGGAGAGCGGTCAGCCAATACTATTATTTGTTGGCGCGGAGCGCTGTGTGCATTGCCGCAAACTCTGGCAACAGCTGGGAAATCAAAAAATTAGCCAGCGGACCGCTCAGCTTGATACGCGTTATCTGGATGCCGACCAGCATCAGGCGCTGGCGAGCGAGCTGGGCGTTCGAGGATTGCCGACGCTATTGCTGTTAAAACCGGGGCAACCGACAGTCCGCGCGCCTGCGCAGGCCTCGGTGGAAAGTCTATTCGACTGGCTCAATAGCGCACTGGCATGATCCGGTGATAGCGCCCTTTTATCCTGCGTTGTGGCGCCTGTAAGTGGTTTTTATCGCTACGTCAGCGTGGTTTTGATCATCTTTGTGGGTCGACCATCGAGATGCTGGCGATACTTGCGGGATAATGTCGCTGTTTTGCGCGGCGAAAGTGAACGCCGCGCTGCCCGTAATCCGGGCATTTCGCCCGCGTCATTCTCTTGTCACTGTTCTTGACGCATACTCTCGCGAGACCATCTGCTGATTATGGGAAACGAACGATGAGTAAAAGACTGACAATTTTCGATCTGGATAACACCTTAATTAAGGGCGATAGCAGCACGGTGTGGAGTCGCTTTATGGTGCGTGAAGGCTGGGTGAACGATCCGGACTATCTGGCGCGTGAAGCGAAGATGATGGCCGACTACGATTGCGGCGAAATGAATATCGCCGATTACGTGGCTCTGATTCAGGCGTCGCTGATCGGTGTAGCCAGGCCGGAAGTGGATAGCCTGCTGGCGCGCTGCGTTCGCGAAGAGATCGTGCCGCGCGTTTATCCGCAGGCGTGGGACGTTATTCGGACACAACAGGCGCGAGGCGAACAGATGCTGATTATCTCCGCATCGGTTAGCCTGCTGGTGCAGGCGGTCGCGAAGGAACTGGGTATTGAACAGGCGCTGGGGATTGATGTGGAGATGGTTGACGGCGGCTATAGCGGCGTGATTGCCGGCACGCCGAGCTATCAGCAGGGGAAGGTAGTGCGTCTGGCGCAGTGGCGACAGGCGCACCCCGAATACTCAGGCGAGACGACGTTCTATACCGATTCGATTAACGACCTGCCGCTGTGTCTGCATGTCGACCACGTGCGGCTGGTCAACCCTTGCCCGCAGCTGATAGCGGCGAATGTGCAGTATCAGTGGCCGGTGCTGGAGTGGCGGTTGTGATTTCCCCGGCGCTAAATGCGTTATCCGGGTTACCTGTTCGTGCGGTCAGGTAGCCCGGAAGACGCAGCACGCCGCCTCCGGGAATGTTGTTGTGATCGCGCAACTAATCAGGTTTAAACAACGGCACCACGCTACCGCCGATATAGCGGCGGCGCAGCCAGGCGGAAAGCGTATCCATCACCATCACCACCGCGACCAGAATCAGGGTGATAAACATCACGACATCCCAGTTCCATAAGCGCATATTTTCCGCGTAAATCAGGCCGATGCCGCCCGCGCCGACAAAACCGAGTACCGCGGCTGAACGGGTATTGGATTCAATCTGATACAGACTCAGCGCCAGAAACGTCGGGAAAGATTGAGTGAAAATGCTAAAGCGATGTTTCTGTAAACCGTTGGCGCCTACTGCGGTTAGCCCGCGACCCGGCGCGCGGTCAACCGCCTCATGTCCTTCGGCATACAGACGACCCAGCAGACCGGTATCCTGCATGATAATCGCCAGTACCCCGGCCAGCGGCCCGAGCCCGACGGCGCGGACAAAAATCAACCCCCAGATCGCCATATCAATCCCGCGCAGGATATCAAACAATCGGCGCATCAGCAGAGCGATAATCCCCGGAATAACGCCGCGCATAATGTTGCGTGCGGCAAGAAATGAGAGCATGAGGGCGATCACCGTTGCGGTAATTGTGCCGGCAAAAACGATAGCCAGGGTAATGGCGATTTGCGTGAAATAATAACCGAACGGCCAGTTGAAAAAGTCATGCCAGACGAACATCCGCAGCAGATAGCGACCGATTTGCTGAACCCCGGTGATGAGTTGCTGGCCGCTGATGCCGAATTGCATAAAAAACCAGACATAATAGAGCACGCAGGTCAGCGTCAGCAGGGCGACATAGCGCAGATAGCGTCCCTGGACCTGATACAAATCTTGATGCTGGCGACGGCTGGCGGCGATATCCGGTTGGTTCTGCCACTGACTCATTGTTTCCCCTCCACAACCCAGCGCCGCAGACGGCCGGACAGAATATCCAGCAGCGACACCACGATAATAATCAACAACAGCGTAATGCTGACCTGATCGTAACGATCCAGTTTGATATTGGTCATCAACTCTTGGCCGATACCTCCGGCGCCCACCAGACCAAGAATGGTTGAGGAGCGAAAGTTAATTTCCAGACGCATAAAACCGTAGGAGAGAAAAATAGGTTTCACCTGAGGCCACAGAGCGAAACGGATGCGCTGCAACCGAGACGCGCCGCAGGCGGCCAGGCCGCGGACCGGTTTATCCTGTGCGCTCTCTACCGCTTCATAAAACAGCTTGGTCAGGCTGCCGATGGTGTGCAGCATTAAGGCCAGAAAGCCGGGGATCGCCCCGATGCCAAAGGCCATGACGAAAATGACCGCCCACGCCAGTTCCGGCATGGTGCGCAGAAAAGCCACCAGCACGCGCACGGTAAAGCGCAGCGGGGCCGGGGACCAGGCGTTATTGGCGGCGACAAACGCCAGCACCGTGGCGCTTGCCACAGCCACCAGCGTGGACGCCAGCGCCAGCTGTAGCGTCTCCCAGATCAGCGGCAGTTGTATCGGCAGACGATAGCCCCACCAGGCCAGCGAACCTTTGGTGTGCGAATCGGCAAACAGTTCGGCAACATGGAGAGTTGGCAAGGTTTCAAGCATGTAATCGAGAAAGTTGGGCAGCGAATGCCAGATCGTAAAGAGATTAAATTCCGCCATATTGCCAGCGGCGAAATAGAGCACCAACAGTAGCACTGACCAGCTGAAAGTATCGCGCTTTTGCCGCGCGCGAACCTGCTGATAATAGCGTTCAAATTCGGTATGAGTGTTATTCATGTGTCGCGATGTCTCTACCAGTCGCCGCCGGCGATAAGTGCCGGGCGGCGGCATCAGGGCGGGGTTAACGTGCGTTAACCAGTTCGCGTTTCATATCAATGATCTGCTGGAAATCAGCCACGCTGCCCGGGCCGATATGTTGCGTACCGCCCATCGCTTTGATGAAACAGGCGTGATCGTCAGTATCCAGCTTTTTAATCGCGGTGATGACTTTGGCTTTAAAGTCCGCTGGCAGGGCGTTGCTGACCAGAATCGGGCCATTTGGGATCAGCGGTGATTTCCAGATAATACGGATTTGCTTCATCAGGTCCGGGTGATCCATACGAATCAGACGGTTGAAGGCGCCGACGCTGTAGCCGGTATTATAGTCGCCCACCATTGAAGTCCAGGTTACCGCGCCGGCAAACTGGCCGTTCAGCACGCCAAGAATGTCCTGTTCGTGCCCGCCGGAGAAGGTCACGCTGGAGAAAAAGTGGTTATATTCATTATCCGAGGTGCCGCCGAACTGCTGTTTAAACGCGTGGTTCGGAATTAAAAAACCGGAAGTGGAATCCGGGTCGGCGAAGCCAAACGCTTTGCCTTTCAGGTCTTCTAACTTTTTATACGGACTGTCCGCTTTAACAATCACCACCGAGTGGTAGCCGCGGGACTGATCTTTATCATCCACGGCAATCCCCACAATATCGACGGCCTTTGGATTATTAAGATAAACCGAGGCATACGATGAGGGGGACATACTTAATACCACGTCAACTTTGCCGCCCAGCAGGCCCTGGATAACGCCGGAATAGTCGGAAGAGTTACGTAATTTCGTATCGACGTTCAGCGCTTTATCCAGGAACTGTTTAACGCACTGGTTATCACCAATTTGCTGCGTTGCGTTCTGACCGCCAAGGATACCCAGATTTAACTCCTTCGGTTGTTCAGCGGCGCTTGCCTGCCACGCCATCATAATGCCTGCAACCGCTGCGGATAAACGAACTGCGCCAGTGATGTACTTTTTCATTATTTTGTCCGTGTGAGTGAAATTTAATGCAATTGGCTAATTTCATCGCCATACAGCCGTTGCAGAATATCCTGACTAAGCTGAGTGGGATGGTCGTCATAAATAATCTTGCCTTTGGCTACGCCAATAACCCGGGTGCAATATTCACGCACCAGCTCCACCGAATGCAGGTTTACCATCACGCTGATACCCTGTTCGCTAATTTCGCGAAGAACATTCATGATGCGCTGGGTATTTTTCGGATCCAGAGAGGCGACCGGTTCATCGGCCAGTAAAATTCGGGGGCTTTGCATCAGCGCCCGGCAGATAGCGACACGCTGCATCTGACCGCCGGAGAGGTTTTCCGCCCGTTGTAGCGCGTGGGGCAGCATATTCATCCACTCCAGCAGGGAGATAGCGCGGGCCCGGTCGGCATCAGAAAAGACTTTGAATAATGATTTCAGAGTTGAGGTCTGGCTTAGCCGTCCCAGCAACACATTGGTTAAAACGTCAAGGCGCGGGACCAGACAGAAGTCCTGAAAGATCATTCCGCACTGGCTACGCCAGGCGTTTAATGCACGCCCTGACAGCGTTGAGATTTCCTGCGCCGCCCCGACTTCCGGATAGCTCAGGATCTCGCCGCCGCTGGCCCTATGGGTGCCATTCAGTACATGCAAGAGGGTCGATTTTCCGGCGCCGGATCGACCAATCACGCCAACTAACTCGCCGGCATAAAGATCAAAACTGATGCTATCCAGCACGGTTTGTTGTGCACTGTAGGATTTACTCAGATTCTGTACGCTCAGGACCTTTCGTTGTCGGTGAGTCAATGGGGGGGAAAATTGCTGATAGTCGCTTTCCACAACCTCAGCCAGAGAACTGTTCATAAACGTGTCCGGGTTTGTCATTCAACTGGACACTATTTATGGCGTTTTATATGACGGCCCGATGACAGTAAGACGAACAAATAATGAACTCGCCAGTGGCCGGTGAAAGGAGCACCCTCTTATATTATGCGGCTTGCGTCACGGCCTCCCTTCTCAGGATTCGCGTCAGTGTTGTTCAACGTTGTTTAACAATGAACGTCACGGTCAGTAGAGGAGGTAAAGCCGTCTTAACGGGCTTTGGACGCAACGACGACACCATAACCTGATACGGGACATCGCCTGATGCCTGCAATTTGAATTGTGCAGGAGGGGATTTTAAGAATTCTCATCACAGGCTTCAGATTTTTAGGGGGACGCGCTGATAACGACGCTGTTGTATGCTGTTGTGATGTATCTTGCATGATGTTGGATATAGATTATACGGTTGCGATTGATTTTTATTATCGTTCATGGAATTTTAATCTTTTTTAATTATTTTTTATGGTTTTTAATTTTATTAATTAAGTTAAATTTCTTTATTTTATTCTTTATTGTTTGTGTTTTATAGTTTTAAATTCTTTTTTAGTTAATGTTTTTTGTTATTTTTATTTTTTGAGTGAATATTTTTGTGAGAATAGTCTTAATAGATTATGGCTAAGATCCTGGTAAATATAATAATCATTTAAGAACCAGCGTGCAGGTGACTAATAACCACATGAAAGTAAATGATTTTTATGTTTAACGTAATATTCTTATTTTTATTATTTAGATATCATTTGGGTAGATTGTCATTTATCCTTTTTCACACTTATTGACACCCGTGGAGAAAAATCCTAAATTCTGAAACACAACAAACAGATGTTTTTAGTATTCTTTGCCTCAGGTGACCTTTTTTCAAAGAGGAATTGACAAAATTATATTTTGCAGGCCAGGACTGTCAGCGGTGTTGTGATATGTTCGAGATTTCCAGGACTATGGGGTTGACTTATATGGAACGTAAATGCTCTCTGAGCAAATGCATCTGGCCGGCGCATGATAAATATTTTTTGAAGGGACTCTCCGAGCTGATACTGGATATTGATAGCTTAATTTATTTATCACTTGAAAAAGTGTGCAAAGAATTTGTTTTTATTAACCTTAGCGCCAGTTCGTTGAATTATTTTATTCGTCGCGATAATGAGTGGCTGGCAGAAATGAAGGGAAAACAAATTGTACTTATTGCGGCAAGGCGCTCTGAGGCTCTGGCTAATTATTGGTACTACAATAGCGCAATTCGTGGCGTAGTCTACGTCGACCTAACTAATAATATTCGTCAGGATCTGGCCTACGTTATTAATGGCCGTTTTCTGAGGAAGGATATCAAGAAAGAAAAGATCACCAACAGGGAAATGCAAATAATTCGCATGACGGCGCAAGGAATGCATCCGAAATCTATCGCCAGAATTGAGAATTGCAGCGTGAAGACGGTTTATACTCATCGCCGGAATGCCGAAGCCAAACTGTATTCAAAAATACATAAATTAGCGCTTTAGCGGTCTGATTATTTTTTTGTGAACGTAATTTTTAAATATGTGCGCAAGGTCATTATACCGCCAGTCATTCAGGTCACAGGCAATATTTATATGGCCTGAGCCCTGAATAATGGCGGGAAATGCGCACAGAAGTGGGACATCGGGTCTCTCATTAAACTCAGGAAGAAAATGCTATGAAAAAAAAGGTTCTTGCAATTGCTCTGGTCACTGCGTTTGCCGGTGTGGGGGTTGCTCAGGCAGCAGATGTGACTGCTCAGGCAGTCGCAACCTGGTCGGCAACCGCTAAAAAGGATACCACCAGTAAGCTGGTGGTGACGCCGCTGGGCAGCCTGGCTTTCCAGTATGCCGAAGGCATTAAAGGATTTAATACGCAGAAAGGTCTGTTTGATGTGGCTATTGAAGGTGATACCACCGCCACCGCGTTTAAACTGACGTCCCGCCTGCTGACTAATACCCTGACTCAACTGGATACCTCCGGTTCCACTCTCAGCGTCGGCGTTGATTATAACGGCGTGGCAGTCGAAAAAACGGGTGACACCACCATGATTGATACGGTTACGAACACGCTGGGTGGTAATCTCAGCGCGCTGTCCACTGGCTATAACGCTTCTGGCCGTACAACTGCGCAGGACGGCTTCACGTTCTCCATCATCAGCGGTACCACTGATGGTACGACTGCTGTGACGGATTTCAGCACGCTGCCGGAAGGTATCTGGAGTGGTGACGTCAGCGTCCAGTTCGACGCGACCTGGACCAGCTGATCCGACTATAGCCTCGGTCAGGGGGAAGCCCCTGCCTGAGGCTGATGACAAATCTGGAACAGATATTGTGCTCGTATTTCCGTCAGGTGGCGGCTAATGCCTGGTTAGGTCTACAAAACCAACAATATCATTATGTTATGTGTTTTTCGTAGGCCCGAGTAAGCGAAGCGCCACCGGGCAATTTCAGAACAACGTACTTTGTCAGCAATTTGAGGCAAGGGGGAAGCCCAGGCCTTATTTCACGGACTGAATTCATATGAAAAATCACATTCTGGCCATCGGCCTGTTGCTTAGTGGAATGACGCCAGCCCTGGCGCTGGATGTGGGCGACATCTCCTCATTTATAAACAGCGACAGCAGTACGTTAAGTAAAGAGATCAGAAATACAACCGACAGCGGTCGCTTAGTCAATATACGTATGGAGCGCCTCAGCTCACCGCTTGATGACGGCAACGTGATCCCGATGGATAAGCCGGATGAAATTTTACTGACCCCTGCCAGCCTGTTGCTGCCTGCACAAGCCAACGACGTGATCCGTTTTTTCTATAAAGGTCCGGCGGACGATAAAGAGCGCTATTACCGCATCGTCTGGTTCGATCAGGCGTTAAGTGACGCTCAGCGCAACAGCGCCGCCCGCAGCGCGGTAGCAACGGCGTCGGCGCGTATCGGCACTATCCTGGTGGTGGCGCCGAGAAAGGTGAATTTCCGCTACCAGTATGCCGACGGAAAGTTGGTGAATACCGGCAACGCCACGCTGCGTATCCTCGCCTATGGGCCGTGCCTGAAGGCGGCTGAGGGGAAAGAGTGCAAGGAAAACTACTTCCTGATGCCGGGAAAAGAACGTCGCTTTACGCGTGTCAACGTGGCGGATAAAAGAGGGCGGGTCGCGCTCTGGCAGGGCGAGCAGTTTGTTCCCGTGAAATAGACATCTGTGCTAATGGACCACGACTATGTCTCTACCAGGGATTACCACAGGACTAAAAACGCTCCTTGCCTCGGGCATGGTTATTTTGTTCGTTCCACCCGGCGTCACCGCCGCTGTCGATAAGGTACAACAAATTGGCGGCGTGATGATTCCGCAGGCCTTCAGTCAGGCGCTGCAGGACGGGATGAGCATTCCTCTGTTTATTCACCTCGAAGGTAGCCGCGGTACTCAGGACGATCAGCGGATCGGCAACGCCTTTATCTGGCTGGATAATGACGTTCTGCGCGTACGGCAGATTCAGCTGGAGGAAAATGATAATAACGCCACGGTCAGCGAGCAGACCCGCAAACAGCTGACAGCGCTAACCAATGAAGCTTTCAGCAAAGAACTGAACATTAACCTGACCGACAACGCGCAGTTGCAGCTCAGTCTGCGCCAACTGCTGCTGCAACTGGTGGTGAAAAAAGAGGCCCTGGGCACTGTACTGCGTTCGCGCAGTGAAGATATCGGCCAGTCCAGCGTTCATTCGCTCAGCAGTACCCTGAACTATAACCTCGGGATTTATAACAATCAGATGCGTAATGGGGGCAATAACACCTCCAGCTACCTGTCGCTGAATAACGTCACCGCGCTGCGCGAACACCATGTGGTGCTGGATGGATCGTTGTATGGCATAGGTTCCGGTCGCCAGGACAGCGAAGTGTATAAGGCGATGTATGAGCGTGATTTTGCCGGTCATCGCTTTGCTGGTGGGATGCTGGATACGTGGAACCTGCAGTCTCTTGGTCCGATGACCGCCATTTCAGCAGGGAAGATCTACGGTGTTTCGTGGGGCAACCAGGCCAGCTCAACGGTGTTCGATAATACCCAGTCGGCCACGCCGGTCGTGGCTTTTTTACCCGCAGCCGGGGAAGTTCATCTTACTCGCGACGGGCGGCTGATGAGCGTACAGAACTTCGCGATGGGTAACCATGAAGTGGACACCCGCGGCCTGCCCTACGGGATCTATGATATTGACGTTGAAGTGATTGTGAACGGGCGGGTCGTCAGTAAACGTACGCAGCGGGTCAACAAGCTCTTCAGCCGCGGGCGCGGGGCCGGCGCGCCGTTGGCCTGGCAGTTCTGGGGAGGCAGTTTTCATATGGACCGCTGGTCCGGAGGCGGTAAGACGTCGCAGCCCGCAAAAGAGAGCTGGCTGGCCGGGGCTTCGGCCTCTGGCTCGGTTAGCGCGCTGAGCTGGTCAGCGACCGGCTACGGCTACGATAACAACGCTGTTGCTGAGACGCGACTGACGTTACCGCTGACGGAATCCGTCAACGTGAACCTGCAAAATATGCTGGCCAGCGACCGTTCCTGGAGCAATGTTGGCAGCATTAGCGTCACCTTACCCGGTGGGTTCAGTTCACTGTGGGTCAACCAGGAGAAAACCCATATTGGCGATCGGATACGGCGCAGCAATGCTGATAACCGGGCGATCGGCGGTACGCTGAACCTGAATGCGCTGTGGTCTAAACTGGGCACATTCAGCGTCAGTTATAACGACGATCGGCGTTATAACAGTCACTACTACACCGCCGATTACTACCAGACGCTCTACACCGGCACCTGGGGCTCGTTGGGCATGCGCGCAGGGCTCCAGCGTTTTAATAATGGCGATAGCAGCGCCAGCACCGGGAAATATATTGCGCTGGATTTCTCGCTGCCGCTCGGTAACTGGTTCAGCGCCGGAATGACGCACCAGAACGGCTATACCATGGCTAACCTGTCGGCGCGTAAGCAGTTTGATGAAGGCAGCATTCGTACCATCGGCGCGAATATCTCGCGGGCCATTTCCGGCGATACCGGGGATGACAAAACCCTCAGCGGCGGCGCCTACGCCCAGTTTGATACCCGCTACTCCAGCGGTACGCTAAATGTGAACAGCAGCGCGGACGGCTATGTGAATACCAATCTGACCGCCAATGGCAGCGTTGGCTGGCAGGGGAAAAATATCGCCGCCAGCGGGAGAACCGATGGCAACGCCGGGGTGATTTTCAATACCGGTCTTGAGGATGACGGCAAGCTGAGCGCCAGAGTTAATGGGCGCATTGTCCAGCTCTCCGGTAATCGTAATTACCTGCCGTTGTCGCCGTATAGTCGTTATGAAGTGGAACTACAGAACAGTAAAAATTCGTTTGACAGCTACGACATTGTTACCGGTCGCAAGAGTCATCTGACCCTTTATCCGGGGAATGTGGCGGTGATTGAACCGGAGGTAAAACAAATGGTGACGGTTTCCGGGCGCATCCGCGCTGAAGACGGCACGCTGCTGGCCAACGCGCACATTAATAACCATATCGGTCGCACCCGTACCGACGATAAGGGCGAGTTCGTGATGGATGTCGATAAAAAATATCCGACCATTGATTTCAGCTACGGCAAGAACCAGCGCTGTGAAGTCGCGCTGGAACTCAGCCAGGCACGCGGCGCAGTGTGGGTGGGCGATGTGGTTTGTACGGGGCTCTCCACCTGGGCCAGCGTACAGCCGACAGGAGAAGGTAATGAAAGCTAAGTGGCTGGCATGTTTTATCATGTTAACGGTGTCGCTGTGCGTGGCACGAACTTATGCGGCGGTGACGAAGACCGTCTTGAGCGATGCGCCCGCCATGTCATTCGTGTTCGTTGAAAACAACTCCGATGATAACTTTTTTGTCACCCCCGGAGGTGGGCTGGATCCGCGATTGACAGGCGCTAACCGCTGGACCGGGCTGAAATACACGGGTTCGGGTACGATTTATCAGCAGAGCCTGGGTTATATCGATAACGGTTACAACACCGGTCTGTACGCCAACTGGTATTTCGATATGTGGCTGGATAACTCGCCGGCGTCCTATCCCCTGCTCGGTCTGCGCTGTATCAACTGGTATTCGGGCTGCGATATGGCCACCAGCCTGATCCAGCCGCAAACCACCGATGCCAATGGTTTCTATGGCGTGACGGTGACGCCCGGCGGACAAAAATGGATGCATGGCATGATGTCCGACGCGTTCTATCAATATCTGCAACAGATGTCGGTAGGCAGCAGCTTTTCCATGACCATTAATGCCTGCATGACGTCGATCGGCTATGACGCCAGTAACGGCGGGCGATGTAAAGATCAGGATTCAGGCTACTGGTATGTGCGTACCGTTACGCATACCAAAGCGGCAAACCTGAAGTTAATTAACACCCATGCGCTGGCGGAAGTTTTTATTAACAGCGACGGGGTGCCGACCCTGGGCGAAGGTAATGCCGATTGCCGGACGCAGACCATTGGTAGCCTTGCTGGTCTGAGCTGCAAAATGGTTAACTACAGCTTGCAAACGAATGGTCTGAGTAATACTTCCATTCATATTTTTCCGGCGATTAGCAACTCGTCGTTGTCCTCAGCGGTGGGAGCCTATGATATGCAGTTCAGCCTCGATGGAAATTCGTGGCGGCCGGTGAGCGGCACGGCCTATTATTATACATTTAATGATATGAAGTCTGCGGACGCAATCTATGTCTTCTTCTCCAGTAATTTCTTTAAACAGATGGTGGCGTTAGGGATCAGCGATATCAATACCAAAGATCTGTTTAACTTCCGCTTTCAAAACACCACGTCACCGGAATCGGGCTGGTATGAGTTTTCCACCTCCAACTCGCTGGTTATTAAACCGCGTGATTTTAGTATCAGCATTATTTCCGATGAATACACGACTGCGCCGACGCGTGAAGGTTACGTTGGCAGCGGCGAACCGTCTCTGGACTTTGGCTATATCGTCACCACCAGCGGCCAGACTGCCGCCGATGAAGTGCTGATTAAAGTGACCGGCCCCTCGCAGGTTATTGGCGGACGCGCATACTGTATTTTTAGCTCATCAGACGGGGTAACGCGGGTACCGTTCCCGGCGACGCTCTCATTTCTTACGCAGAGTGGAACCACCAGAACCTATGACGCAGGGTGTGATGACAGCTGGCGCGATATGACCGACGCGCTCTGGTTAACCACCCCGTGGACGGATGCTTCCGGGGATGTCGGGCAAATGGACAAAACAACGGTGAAATTTTCGATCCCCATGGATAACGCAATATCGCTGCGTACGGTAGAAGATAACGGCTGGTTTGGTGAAGTGAGCGCATCGGGAGAGATTCATGTCCAGGCGACATGGCGTAACATCAATTAACTGGCGGCGGATGGCCTTCTGCTTGCTGATCCTGTGGATAGCGCCAGGGGTACAGGCCATCTCTGTCGGTAACTTAACCTTTTCGCTGGCGGCGGATGCGGAGTTTGCCGCGAAGCGTGTGGTGAACAATAACAAAAGCGCGCGTCTGTACCGGATTTCGATTGTCGGTATCGACCGCCCTGGCGGCAAAGAAGTGCGCTCTCGCCCGGCGGACGGTGAACTGCTGTTTGCGCCACGTCAGCTTACGTTGCAGGCGGGAGAGAGCGAGTACTTTAAGTTTTACTACCACGGTCAGAAGGACAACCGCGAGCGCTATTACCGGGTTTCCTTTCGTGAAATTCCGACCCGTAATTACGTGATGCGCACTGACAGCGGTATGCAGATCAGTATGGATCCGGTGGTGGTGATGGAGACCATTCTGGTCGTACGTCCGCGTCAGGTCCAGTTTAAATGGGCCTATGACCGCGCGGCGGGCACCGTCAGCAATACCGGGAATACTTGGTTTAAGCTGCTGATCAAGCCTGGCTGCGATACCACGGAAGAAGAAGGGGATGCATGGTATTTACGGCCCGGCGACGTTGTCCGCCAGGCTTCACTGCGCCAGCCTGGCAATCATTACATCATCTATAACGATAAATTTATTAAAATGACCAAAGATTGCCCGGTGAAGTAGCCGGGCCATTTTTCGCAATGCCGTTCACTTAAGCAAATCATCGGTGTTGTCTTTTGTTTTATTTGCCTGTGGCAATCGCATTATCGGTGGTTCTGGCGAGCATGACGCATTTTTCGTTTTCACCCATTCAGATTCCGTGGTCTGTTCCGTTCACTATAAATTCGCGGATATTCGTTATATCCACAGCGTGTGAACGGGCAGGGGGACGTTTCGCCCGTCCCCCTGCACCCCCGGCATTGCGCTGAAAACCTGCCGCTGCGCGGTCCGCTCCACTCCGGCTTCATCTGGCGGACCGGGCGGGACTCGACGTCCCTGTCTCGACCCGCCCTCTGGCCGCCGTCCTGGCGGCCAGTCCTGGATGCGCGCCTGCGTTCCCGCCAGGTTTCCTTGATGCGCCCAACCCCCATGCGGTGAGTCCGTTATTCGTCAGGGGCTTTTCAGAGGCTGAAAGTCATAAAAAAGTTATATCCTTTATATTTCAGCCCGTATCAGCTCAGTTAGTGAATCAACCGAATCAGATTTTCGTTTAAACCACCGATTGACAGAACCGCTCAGCCAGCCATAAACGCAACTGACAGCCTTTAACTGACCAGCATTAGGCCATCTTTCGCCATTTGCGACGTTTATACGGAACGTCTCGCATACTGACGATTCGCCAGCAGGTTCAGGCAACAACACAGCAGATAGTAAACCGCGCCGGTAAAGACAAAAATTGCCAACGGGTAAATCTGTACCCGGTTATTCACCTGTCCGGCGACGGTGGTGAGTTCCGGCACGTTAACAATAAAGGCCAGTGAAGTGTCCTTTAACAGGCCGAGAAATATCCCCACCAGCGACGGCTGGACGTTGCGTAAAGCCTGTGGTAGCAGGATCAGGCGCAACGTTTGTCCGGAAGAAAACCCCTGGATAAGCGCTGCTTCATATTGCCCACGCGGCAGCGATTGCAGGCCTGCCAGCACTGAATGCATCACTGATGCGGCGGTAAACCAGGCCAGCGCGAGCGTCACGGTCACGGCTCCCGGCAGATCGCTGCCGGTGAGCATCGGCAGCAGATACCAGAGCCAGAAAATCACGAAGATCAGCGGAATGCCGCGAATGATCTCTGCCCACAGAAATAACAGCCGCCGTACTATTCCGCCGTAGCGCCAGGCCATGCCCGCCAGCAGGATCCCCCCGGGCAACGCCAGCGCGGCGGCGCCGATCGCCATCAGCAGCGTTAATACCACGCCGCCGGGGATACCGTCCGCCAGCCGTCCCCACAACAGATAATCGAGATTATCCACGATCACTGCCAGATTAGCGTTCATAACGGGCCCTCCCTTGCTGTTTTCGTCCCGGACCCAGTCGCGCCAACACCAGTCCCATTACGATACCCAGAGCCAGATACAGCACGGTACCGATGGCAAAAGCCTCCAGCGCATGGGCATTGTAACTTTCAATTTGCCGCACCTGGTAGGTGAGCTCGGCAAAGCCGATACCGCTGGCCAGAGAAGAGAGCTTCATCAGATTCAGATACTGGCCGATGATTGGCTGCCAGGCGTTAGCCAACCCTTGCGGCAGCATAATGTGGCGTAGTTCTTGCCAGGGGGTGAATCCCTGCGATAGCGCAGCTTCTTGCTGGCCGTTGCCGACTGCGCGGAGCCCGGCGGCGATCTCTTCAATCAAAAATGCTGAGATAAAAACCCCGAGTCCCCACATTGAGCAGAGAAATTCCGGCGTTAGCCACCAGACACCGCCCGGCAGAATCGACCAACTGTGATCGTCATTGATAAAATTCTTCACTGTCAGTGGCAGCAGGTTCCAGGCGGCAAAATACCAGAACAACAACTGGACCAGCAGCGGCGTATTGCGGAACAGCGAAACCCAGGCGGCTACCAGCCAACGGCCGGGCCGTCCGCCGCCGAGGCGCAGCGCCAGCAGCAGGACAGCCAGCACGGTTGCCAGAATGATACCGGCGGTGCTAACCCAAATGGTGGTGAGAAAACCGGAGATTATCCATTGCAATGCTTGCCCGCTCAGTACGCCATGCCAGTCGAGATGCGGGATCACGCCTCACTCTCCTGGTGCAGCGGATCAAGCACCTTTTGCAGAAAACGACGGGCGCGGGCGTGCTGAGGCCGGGCGAAAAATTCGGCGGGCGGCGCAACTTCGAGAATATTTCCACCGTCGATAAAGACAACTCGATCGGCAATCTCGCGGGCAAACTGCATTTCGTGCGTTACCACCACCATAGTAATACCGCTATGAGCGAGAGCTTTCATGACCTGTAAGACTTCGCCGATCATCTCCGGGTCCAGCGCCGATGTCGGTTCATCGAACAGGATGATTTGCGGCGAGGAGGCGAGGGCGCGGGCGATCGCCACCCGTTGCTGCTGGCCGCCGGACAGCTGAGCGGGCATTTGCTGTGCTTTATCGGCGAGTCCAACCTGCCTGAGTAACGTCAGAGCCCGCTCGCGGGCGGCGCTTTTCCCCCAGCCATGGACGCGTTCCAGCGCGAGGGTGATATTCTCCTGCGCCGTCAGGTGAGCATAGAGATTAAACTGCTGAAAGACAAAGCCGACCCGGCTGCGTAACTGGCGCAGAGCGCCAGCGGGGAGCTGGCGCGTTGGCTTGCCGTCAATCAGGATCTCTCCGTCGCTCAGGGATTCCAGTTGATTGATCAGGCGGATCAGGGTTGATTTTCCCGATCCCGAAGGACCGAGGATCGCTACCACTTCGCCGGGATCAACCTGTAAATTAATGCTGCTCAGCACCTGATGATCGCCGTAGCTTTTGGCGACATCGCGGAATTCAATGCTGGCGCGCTGCAGATGCGAAAAATCCGCGGAGGATGCCGCGGAGTGTGAAAATAGAGCCGATAACATAATCTCTTTTCTGCTTATTTAGCTTCGATAGTAAAGGCGCGCGGCTGTGGCGTTTTGGTGCCCGGGCCAAACCAGGCGTTGTAAATTTTGCTCGCCTCGCCGGATTTCTCCAGATTCACCAGCTCGTCGTTTACCGCTTTCAGCAGAGCCGGCTCGCCTTTTTTCACGCCGACGCCAATCTCTTCTTTGCTCAGCAGATCGGGAATGATTTTGAAATTAGCCTTGTCCGGCGCTTCCGCCAGCAGCCCGGCAAGGATAGTACTGTCCTGGGTTATCGCCTGCACGTTACCGTTACGCAGGGCGGTCAGCGCCAGCGGAATATCGTCATAAGAGAGCACGCGCGACTGCGGGAAACGCTGATGCAGCGCCTGTTCACCGGTGGTGCCTTTTACCGCGCCGATACGCGCTTTGCTGTAGTCATCAAGCTTATCCGGTGATTTCGCAGGGACAAGGAACTGCTGACCGGTAACGAAATATGGTGTCGAGAAATCAATAACCTGTGCGCGTTCCGGCGTAATGGTGATATCGGCGACGATCAGGTCGGCTTTCCCGGATTGCAGCAGCGGTATGCGGTTGGCTGGGTTGGTGGCGACCAGTTCCAGTTTCACGCCGAGGGATTTCGCCAGCGCTTTGGCGAAATCCACATCGTAGCCGACAATGTTATGTGTTTTCGGATCTACCGAGCCAAACGGCGGGTTGGCGTCAAAGGTGGCGACTTTGACCACTCCGGCGGCTTTGATATCTGCCAGTTGATCGGCCTGAGCCTGTGCGGCGAGCAGCAGAATGCCCAGCGCCAGCGCGATTTTTGTTTTTACGATACGCATTAATTTCTCCCTGAATCCCTGTTTTATTTTGTGGCTATCACGCTCCCATAAATCGACCACCTTCGGCAAAGAAGAAAAAGTTCTTATCTATAATGAAAAAGAACTTAACAACGATGGGGATATTGGTTGGCTGGAGCATCCCTTTCGTTTGACATCCGGCGCGATTTTTTCCTCCGGTAGCGAGGTGCTTACCGAGGCTACGGGGCCATGCGGGTTGGGTTCTGTATTGAGGCGGCAATCCGGTGAAGAGGCCCGGCAGGTAAACGGTCGCCGTAATATGCAATCGGCAGAATTACAAATCAGGAATTGATATTTCTCACCCGTCGTCAACTGTGGTTGAAATAGACGTAAGCAAAGAGGCTTCCTGACGGAGGAGAAAAATGAACGTCGCGCTGCTGTGGCAACGTATAACGGGCTGGCTGGCTTCTTCATCTGACGGTGAAGCCGGACAGCAGGATCCCCAACGAATCATGGAGGCAATATTACCGGTCGCCAGTCTTTACGGAATTGAACCCGGCAACGTGGAAACAAGGTGGTTTCGCCATGATAAAACATACTGAGCGGCGCAGGACGCGTGAAGCCTACTGGAACGAGGTGTGCTTTGTGTAGCGCGAGGCTGTTTGCGGTTGCGGCAACGCAGGAAACGATGCCGCAGCCCTGAATGGCCTGGATTCTTTACCTGCTAAAATACATCCGCTTAATTTCCGTGTTCGCCTGCGCCTCAGGCGCAATCCCTGAGCGCATCGTTTCCCCATTCTCCAGTTCATTGCTGCCCCGGCGCTTTTTGGCCTCTTTTCCGCCACCGGCTCGCTTATCGATAAGCGCAATGTGCTCAACAGGAGCATTAGCGGAACGGTTAAAAAGCCGCAGAGAGATGTCAGGTTATATATTCATCCCCGATAAGAAAGTATTGGTGTTATAGGCGAACTGTGCTTTACATGCCGGAAAAATACTCAAAATCATATAAAAAATCTTAACCGAGCGGCATTATATCTATACGTTGTGCGCTTCAGGCCGCTGCGAACCGATGTGCCTGAAGGATAACGCGATATTGAGATAAGGTGTATTAGTCGCGACTTGATCTGACACATGGCCTTGAAAGGTTGAGAGTTACCGGTTTTGATATGGGTGTCGAATCCTTATACAAAACACGAGGTAACTCTCATGCTTCATACTACCAATCCCGTT